>JAUWPG010000006.1 GCA_030611725.1 Gammaproteobacteria bacterium | reverse complement strand
TCCACTAAACCTGTCAGGCTTATTTGATCACCATCCAATGTTGCATAGCCCGCAATCGGCACAGAGCAGCCACCTTCTAGACGGGCATTCATCGCACGCTCAGCGCTCACTCTATAAGTAGAATCTTGGTCGATTAAAGGCTTGATTAAGTCTAGAATCTTTTGGTCATTTTCACGAATTTCAATACCCACTGCGCCCTGTCCAACCGCAGGCAAAGACTCTATTGCTGGAATCTCTTGTTTAATTCGATCTTCAAACTTAAGACGAATTAAACCTGCACAGGCTAAGATAATCGCATCAAATTCCCCATTGTCTAATTTTTGCAAGCGAGTGTTAACATTGCCACGCAAATCTAGAATTTCTAAATCTGGACGCCGCGCCTTAAGCTGCACAATGCGGCGCATCGAACATGTGCCTACTTTGGCATTCATGGGTAAATCATTAACACTATCAAACTGATTAGATACAAAAGCATCAAACGGATTTTCCCGCGCTAAAATAGCGCCTAGCTCAAACCCTTGAGGAATTTCATAAGGCACATCTTTCATAGAATGTACAGCAATATCAGCCACGCCTTCCATGATGCCCACTTCTAACTCTTTAATAAACAAACCTTTGCCACCAATTTTGGATAAAGGCGAGTTTAAAATTTGATCACCTTTGGTTGTCATTTTTATCAACTCAACGACCAAGTGTGGATGAAGCGCTTCCAGCCTAGCTTTGACGTGTTCAGCTTGCCAAAGTGCCAAGGGAGATTTTCGAGTTGCAATTTTTAGGGTTTTATTCATGCTTCATGAAGTTTGTATTAAAATAGTACTAATGTTTAGATTTTATCTATTAATTGTTGTCTTTTTATCAAATTTTGCTATTGCGCAAGAATTAACCCTGCCAAGCGCAAAAAATTTCTTTTTAGACTCACAACAAGTATTAGAAAAAAAGATCCCTATTTTAATAATGTTTTCCATTCCTGACTGTGAATATTGCAAAAAAGTCAAAGAAGACACCATTGGCCCTATGGCGGAACTCAAGAAATACAAAGACAAGGTTATCATTCGCCATATCAATGCCAACAGCTTTGATGAAATCAATGATTTTTACAATAAAACCGTGTCTCAAGATGAATTCGCCTTTACATATGCGGTTGATTTTTTTCCAACAGTAGTGCTGGTAGACAACTATGGTGTTGTATTGGAAAAAGTATTAGGCATAGCCAATGAAGAATGGTACTGGACCGATCTTGATAAGCTAATCGACAAGTCCATTATCAAAATTAACAAACAACTTAATGAAAAATTATGACCAATAATATTCAAAACTCAAGTCAAACACAAACGAATCAATCTTGGGGTGGGCGCTTTAGCGAACCAACCGATGAATTTGTAAAAATTTTTGGTGCTTCTGTATTTTTTGATAAAATTTTAGCGCCATACGATATTCAAGGTTCTATTGCACATGCCACCATGCTACAAGAAGTGGGCCTACTCACTAAAGATGAAAAAAACCAAATTATCGAAGGTCTGGGACAAATTCTAAATGAAATTAAAACTGGTACATTTGAATGGTCAGTAACGCTTGAAGATGTACATATGAATATTGAATCACGCCTGACTCAACTCATTGGTAATGCGGGTAAAAAACTCCACACAGGTCGTTCTCGTAACGACCAAGTAGCAACTGATATTCGCCTATATTTACGTGATCAGGTCGATATAATTGCTGATGAAATTAAGCGCCTACAACTCGCATTACTTGACTTGTCTGAAAAAGAAGCCAGTACGATTTTGCCGGGTTTCACTCACCTACAAGCCGCACAGCCAATTAGCTTTGGCCACCACATGATGGCCTATTTTGAAATGCTAACGCGTGATGCTGAACGCCTATCTGATTGTCGTAAGCGTATCAACACGCTGCCACTCGGTAGTGCGGCATTAGCAGGCACCACTTACCCAATTAACCGAGAACGCACAGCTGAACTTTTGGATTTTGAGCGTATTTGTAGCAATTCGCTTGACGCTGTGAGTGATCGAGATTTTGCCATTGAATTTCTATCGGCAGCAAGCTTGATTATGATGCATTTGTCGCGTTTTTCTGAAGAGTTAATTCTTTGGTCGAGTGCACAATTTAACTTTATTGAATTACCTGACAGCTTCTGTACAGGCTCATCCATCATGCCACAAAAGAAAAACCCCGACGTGCCTGAATTGGTGCGCGGAAAAACAGGTCGTGTGTATGGCAACCTCACTTCATTACTAACAATTATGAAGGGGCAGCCACTCGCTTATAACAAAGACAACCAAGAAGATAAGGAACCGCTGTTTGACAGCGTTGATACGCTTAAGGCTTGCTTGCGTGTGTTTGCTGATATGATGCCTACCATTGAGGTAAAACGTGACAACATGTACAACTCTACTAAAATGGGTTATACCACTGCAACAGATTTGGCCGATTACTTGGTCAAAAAAGGTTTGCCATTCCGTGATGCGCACGAAGTGGTAGGTCAATCAGTCTCTTATGGAATTGAGCATCAAAAAGACCTGAGTGAACTCAGTTTAGAAGAATTACAAGTATTTGATGATCGCATTGAAAATGATGTGTTTGATATTTTGTCATTGGAAGGTTCACTTTGCGCACGTGATCACTTAGGTGCAACCAGCCCTAATCAAGTTAAAAAAGCCATTAAAATTGCCAGAAAAAATTTAAAGTAATGAGGGTTGTTTTTATGGGTACGCCAGATTTTGCAAAAGGCATACTCGAGGCACTTGTCCATGCCGGGCATAACATAGTGGGCGTCTATTGCCAACCCGATCGCCCCAAAGGCCGTGGTCGCGTGTTAAGCACCTGTCCAGTTAAAGAAAAAGCATTAGCACTTGGACTAGACACCTACCAACCAGAAAGCCTGAGAGATATTAGCACTCAAGAACAGTTGCAAAACCTTCAAGCAGAGGTAATGGTGGTGGTGGCTTATGGTCAAATTTTACCAACCGAAGTTCTTGAAGCACCCAAATATGGCTGTTTAAACATTCACGCATCATTACTTCCTAGATGGCGAGGTGCAGCACCTATTCAGCGCGCTATCATCTCTGGTGATAGACAAACGGGTATTGGTATTATGCAAATGAATACAGGGCTAGATACGGGTGACATTCTACTGGAAAAAACCTGTGATATTCTCGATACAGATACCGCCCAATCCTTGCATGATAAATTAGCCCTATTGGGTGCGAGTGGCATTACTCAAACTCTAGATGATATTGAACATTTAACCCCTACTGCACAGGATGAGGCTGGCATTACCTACGCCAAAAAACTCACCAAAGAGGAAGCTTGGATTGATTGGTCAAAATCAGCGATACAAATCAACCAACAAATTAGAGCCTTTAACCCTTATCCAATCGCCCAAACTAATGCAAGTAGTAATAAATTCGATTCAAAAGTTCTTAGGATTTTATCCGCAGATGTTATAAGCCTTTCTAATAATAAAAAAGCAGGGGAAGTCATTGAATCAGCCAAAGGAATTTGTTATATTGCAACAGGTGATGGAGTTTTAAGCCTAAAGCAAGTTCAATTAGCGGGTAAGAATGTTGTTAGTATTAAAGATTTTAACAATGCCTATCAATTAGAAAACTTGAGTAATTAATCTAAATATCCATAAAACTTAATCGCGCCCTTAACTTGCCATTACTAACACTATATGGCTTGGGCGGCATTCTTGGCGCTGGCATTTATGTACTCATTGACAAAGTATCCTCACTTGCCGGCCTATTTACACCCATTTCCTTTTTAGTTGCATCCCTGCTCGTTTCAACAACGGCCTTTACCTATAGTGAGCTATCTTCACGCTATCCAAGTAGCGCCGGTGAAGCGCTATATCTATTTAAAGCTTTTGGGGTGAAGAATTTATCGTTTGTTATCGACTTATTGATCATAGCCACTGGCGTACTTTCAGCAGCAGCCATCACCACGGGTTTTGTTGGTTATTTTCAAGTATTTTTCAATGTGTCTGATTTTTGGGTTGTCTTGCCATTATTGACTTTGTTAGGATTGTTGACAATTTAGGGAATTAAGCAGTCTGTTCGAGTTGCTGCCTTTTTTAACCATTATAGAAATTATAGGACTGACTACTAATACTAGTTTTATTATTTTTTATTTAATAACCTAGCTTCTACCAACAAAATCTAGCTGTCGCCAAGCTTCATAAGCCACAATCGATACACAATTTGACAAGTTTAGACTTCTTGAGCCTAACTGCATAGGCAAAGTGATACCCTTATATTGATCCAAGATTTCTTGTGGTAGGCCGCGTGTTTCTGGGCCAAATAAAAATGAATCACCTTCTTGATATTTCACTTCAGCATAATTTGTCTTTACCTTTGAACTCACTGCAAAAATACGCTCAGGCTTTGCTTTTTGCAAATAGTCTTCAAAATTTTCGTATTCATAAACCTTAGCCAGTTCTTTGTAATCTAGTCCTGCACGCCTAAGGCGTTTATCATTAATTTCAAAGCCAAAAGGTTTAATAAGATGCAAGTGAGCACCCATGTTAGCACTAAGGCGAATCAAACTGCCCGTATTGTTTGGAATCTCTGGCTCGAATAATACTAAATTTAACATAATATTTTATTTTGGTACTTGAATAAGCGTTAATCATCCCATAGATAGAGTCTAACTTAAACAATAAAACAACAATAAAACTCATGAATATTGAAAAACTAACTTCTCAATTTCAACAAGATCTTGGCGCTGCTCAATCAATTGCGATTAGTCATAATAACAGCTCTATTGAAGGTGTACATGTGCTTAGCGCCATGTTGTCTGATACTAGCTCCAGTGTTAGCAATACATTAATAGCAATCAAGATAGACACCGTTAAACTTAAGAATCATGTTGATCAACAGATACAAAATCTAGCAGTTGTTAATAATCCAAATACCGACATAGGTATTTCCCAAAATTTACTACGCTTGCTTACTGCCACCCAAAAAATAGCCACAGATAAGGGTGACGCTTATGTACCAACAGAATTATTCTTGTCGGCTGTTATTCAAGGATCAGACACAACCACAAAACTATTAAAAGATGCGGGTGTTAATAAAGATGTACTCGCTAAAGCTATTGAAACCCTTAGAGGAGGACGAAACGTGAACGAACAAAATGCAGAAACACAACGAGATGCTCTAAACAAATATACACAAGATTTAACACAATTAGCTATAGACGGTAAGCTCGATCCGGTGATTGGTCGCGACGGTGAAATCCGCCGTGCGATTCAAGTATTACAACGTCGTACCAAAAACAACCCAGTATTAATTGGTGAGCCTGGTGTGGGAAAAACTGCCATTGTTGAAGGTTTAGCACAACGTATTATCAATGGCGAAGTGCCTGAAGGTGTTAAAGGCAAGCGCGTACTCTCGCTCGATATGGCGGCACTGGTTGCAGGTGCAAAATATCATGGTGAATTTGAAGAACGTCTAAAAGCAGTGCTTAAGGATTTAGAGGCTGAGCAAGGTCAAGTCATCTTATTTATTGATGAGTTACACACTATGGTTGGTGCAGGTAAATCTGATGGTGCTATGGATGCTGGCAATATGCTGAAACCAGCACTTGCGCGTGGAGACTTACATTGTATGGGCGCAACAACATTAGACGAATACCGTCAATACATTGAAAAAGACCCTGCTTTAGAACGCCGATTTCAAAAGGTGTTGGTTGATGAGCCAACTAAAGAAGATACCATTGCCATTTTACGTGGGCTTAAAGAAAAATACGAAGTCCATCATGGTGTTGAGATTACCGATCCTGCTATTATCGCTGCCGTTACCTATTCAACCCGCTATATTACAGATAGACAATTACCTGATAAAGCCATTGACCTCATTGATGAAGCCGCTTCACAAATCCGCATGGAGATTGACTCTAAACCTGAGTCAATGGACAAGCTCGACCGTAAATTAGTACAGCTAAAAATTGAACGTATGGCACTAAAAAAGGAGAAAGACAAGGCAAGTAAAGAGCGCTTCAAAGAATTAGAAAAAACCATTAGTAAGCTTGAAAAAGAATATGGTGATCTCGAGGAAATTTGGAAAAAAGAAAAATCTGTGGTCCAAGGCGCACAACATTTAAAAGAAGCGTTAGAGCAGGCTAAAGCCGAGCTAGAAACAGCACATCGTAATAATGATTTAGCCAAAATGAGTGAGCTTCAATACGGAAAAATTCCTGAACTTGAGGCGAAAATTATTCAGGCTGAAAATACCGATACCGAGTCCATGACATTACTTAGAAATAAAGTTACTGAAAATGAAATTGCCCACATTGTTGCTCGTTGGACAGGCATTCCTGTCGATAAAATGATGGAAGGTGAAAAAGAAAAACTCTTACAGATGGAGGAAATAATCCACAAGCGTTTAGTCGGCCAAGACAAAGCCGTTAAAGTAGTTTCTGACGCTGTCCGTCGCTCACGCGCAGGTCTCTCGGATCCTAATCGACCTGACGGGTCATTCTTATTCATGGGCGCGACAGGTGTAGGTAAAACCGAACTAACCAAAGCTTTGGCAGACTTTCTATTTGATACCGAGCAAGCAATTGTGCGCGTAGATATGAGTGAATTTATGGAAAAACACTCAGTCTCACGCCTAATTGGCGCACCTCCAGGCTATGTAGGTTATGAGCAAGGAGGTTTTTTAACTGAAGCAGTGCGTCGCAAGCCATATTCAATTATCTTATTAGATGAAATTGAAAAAGCCCATCCTGATGTGTTTAACATTCTCTTACAAGTACTGGATGATGGCCGCCTAACTGATGGTCAAGGTCGAACAGTTGATTTTAAAAATACGGTAATTGTAATGACTTCCAATCTAGGATCACATCTAATTCAAGAAAATCCAGGTAAAGACATGAGTGTTGAACTCACTAAGATTGTTAGTGAACATTTCCGTCCTGAATTTGTCAATCGTATTGATGAAATCGTCACCTTTAACAATCTTAAAAAAGAGCAAATCAAGGGTATTGCCGAGTTGCAAATTGAGATTCTTCAATCACGCCTTGCTGATCTTAATCTTAAATTATCGCTCAGTAATCAAGCCATAATACTGATTGTGGATAGAGGTTATGACCCTGTGTTTGGTGCACGACCACTCAAACGCACCATTCAGAAATTATTAGAAAATCCATTATCTCAAAAAATTCTCTCTGGAGAATTTTTACCAGGATCAACTATCCATGCTGATGTTGAAAATAATGAGATTATTTTTTCTTAAAGACACAACCCCTGCCTAGCATATAGCTTGATATAATTAAACCTTATGGGAGATTATATCAAAATTGTTAAAAATGGCTTGTGGGCTAACAACCAAGCTTTGGTTGCTTTGTTGGGCCTATGCCCTCTTTTAGCTGTCACTAATAATATCGTCAATGCAATTGGTTTAGGGCTTGCTACAACTTTTGTATTGGTGGCTTCGAATGTGACTGTATCAATTTTTAGAAATCACATTTCAAAAGAAGTGAGAATCCCGATTTTTGTTCTACTGATTGCCTCTTTTGTAACGATTGTTGAGCTATTAATGCAATCATATTTTTATGATTTATATTTAATTCTAGGCATTTTTGTACCACTGATCGTGACTAATTGTGCCATTTTAGGTAGAGCAGAAGCTTATGCCAGCAAAAACACTTGGGATAAGTCAGCACTTGACGGATTGATGATGGGTATTGGCTTCTCATTGGTGCTTATTTTACTTGGTGGAATGCGAGAATTAATTGGTAGTGGCACTCTGTTTGATCAATCCTCCTTGATACTCGGTAGTTTTGGTGACACATTGAGCATTACCGTATTTGAGAATTACCAAGGCACCTTACTGGCTATTTTGCCGCCGGGGGCATTTATCGGTCTAGGGTTGATTGTTGCACTTAAAAATTTGCTTGACTTAAAAGCCGCTAAAACTTCGGAATCAATACCGCTTGATGGTAGCATTAAAACAATTGCACTTAATAATTCATAAATAAAAAGGGAATTATGAAAAAATTAATATTTTTAATTATCAGTTTATTGTCACTGGGTATTAATACATTACTTGGTTGCGGTCACCCTAGTGCGAAAATTAAATACTATCGTGGTGATATAAATGCCTGGAAACTTCTAGGTCTAAAAACCGTTAATTTATAAACTTTGAATACCATTGGTGATTACCTTAAAAGTGGCTCAATTGACATTGCCCTACTTTTATCTTTAACCCTTAAACAATCTAATACTCAACTTTATACACAAAGTAATTATAGATTAAGCACTAGAGAAACTGATCGATTAACCAAGCTGACTCAACAACGCGAACAAGGCATTCCATTTGCTTATCTAAGTGGTGAAAAAGGCTTTTACCATCTTAATTTTAAAGTTACGTCCGACACACTAATTCCTCGACCAGAAACTGAATTACTGATCGATATTGTGCTGGAACTGTTTGATCAAAAATATCCTTATAAAATCCTAGACATGGGCACTGGTAGCGGCATCATCGCCATTACTCTAGCCGACATAAATCCACGTTGGAAAGTTAGTGCGACAGACTTTTCTCAAGCAGCACTTGATGTAGCCAAAACTAACACAACGGCTCAAGTAAGTTTTTTCCAAGGTAATTGGTTTGAAGCGATTAATGATCAAACATTTGATCTAATCGTGTCTAACCCACCATATATTAAAGAGAATGACTCATACCTTGATGGCCTCATCCATGAACCGCAAACTGCATTGGTATCAGGCGAAGATGGTTTGAATGATATTCGAGTTATTATTGACAATACGCCAGAATACCTTAATAAAGGAGGTTATTTATTGCTAGAGCATGGCTTTGATCAACAAGCAAAAATTGTTAATCTACTAAATAAAAAATTTCATAATATCAAAACCTTCAAGGACTACAATGGCAATGACCGTGCAGTGCTTGCACAAATAAAATAATTACTGGGTCTTCAGGTGCTTAATCTCCTCTTAAGTTTATCGACATATTTAGAGTCTACTTTGTAATATTTTTCTTCTAACCATGCGCTTGAAGATTTAAAGACTGGCACAGTTTTCTTACTGGTATAAATAATAGTATTTCTGTATATATGGTGATATTTTTATCGGAATACAGGATTTTTTTATCAACAAAAGTATTTATAAAAAAATCAATAGAATCACTTATTAAAACTTATTACACATAAGCTCATTCTACGACAAAAAATAAAAGAATAAAGACGAGGTAAAAAAGAAGTTGATCTATAAGCCGGGTTCTGTACGATAAAAATCGCAATGGTCATTCATCTACGCGTATTGTCGCCAAGACGCTTTAGCACTCTACCCGCTACCTTGCACGAGCCGTACCATGGGTAGCCTATTTGAGCTTGCTCCAAGTGGGGTTTACCTTGCCACGATTGTCACCAAACGCGCGGTGCGCTCTTACCGCACCTTCTCACCTTTTCCCATTCCTGGGTAGTCTAAATCTCTGCAGCACTTTCCGTTATGTCACCATACCTAGCTGTTAGCTAGCACTTTGCTCTATGGAGCCCGGACTTTCCTCTGAAGATCAACCCCAGCGACCATTCGACCGACTTCGAGGGTTATTATACTTTAGTTGGGAGGGTTTGAATGTTTTGAAAAATACTATGAATATTATGTCCTTCACTATCTACCGCAACCGTCACTGGCATGTCTTTGACTTCTAGCTCGTAAATGGCTTCCATACCCATATCTTCAAACGCGATTTTTTTGGCTTTTTTAATCGACTTAGAAATCAAATACGCGGCACCGCCTACAGCAATTAAATAGCTGGCCTTGTGCTTCTTAATACTTTTTATAGTGGCTTCACCGCGCTCAGCCTTACCAATCATGCCTAAAATTCCAGTCTTTTCTAGCATCATGTCAGAAAAACAGTCCATTCGTGTTGCGGTGGTTGGGCCTGCAGGACCGATTACCTCATCTCCCACTGCGTCAACTGGGCCAACATAATAGATAAACTTATTATCAAAATCTACACCTTTTGGTAACCCTTCATCATTATCAAACATTTTTTTAAGGCGCTTGTGTGCAGCATCTCGCCCGGTAATAATGGTGCCTGTTAATAATAAAGTATCGCCAATATTCCAATCGCCCATTTGTTCTCGAGTTAAGGTACTCAGATTAATCTTCTTGTGGTGTGAATAGTCCATTTCCAAATCAGGATAAACACTTAAATCTACCTCTGGCAGTTCAGCCACACCAGAACCATCCATTGAAAAATGCAAATGACGTGTCGCTGCACAATTTGGAATCATCGCCACTGGTTGTGAGGCAGAATGGGTTGGATAATCTTTAATTTTGACATCTAATACAGTGGTCAAACCGCCCAAACCCTGAGCGCCAATACCTAAATTATTAATCTTATCAAATAGCTCTAAACGTAGTTTTTCAATATTTGTTGGGTTGATTTTTTCACTGATTTCGCTTATATCAATCGGATCCATTAAACTTAGCTTAGCTAGGAGCATAGCTTTTTCAGCAGTACCGCCCACACCAATTCCAATAAGACCTGGCGGACACCACCCCGCCCCCATGGTTGGCACTGTTCTTAACACCCAATCAGCTAAACTGTCATCAGGTTTCAATACGGCAAATTTAGCTTTATTTTCAGAGCCACAGCCCTTGGCTGCAACAATAAAGTCAATCTTGCTACCCTTGACCACTTTCATATGAATCACTGCAGGTGTATTGTCTTTAGTATTCACCCTAGCAAACAAAGGATCTTCAACAATTGATGCGCGTAGTGGATTCTCAGGATTGGTATAGGCACATCTAACACCTTTGTTAATCATGTCTTCTAGAGATAGGTCTGCTTCCCAAATAATATTCATACCCACTTCAACAAATATATTAATAATACCGGTGTCTTGGCACATTGGGCGCTGTCCCAGAGCCGCCATTTTGGAGTTAATTAAAATCTGAGCAATGGCATTTTTTGCAGATTGGTGTGTTTCTTTATCATAGGCATCAGTCATTGAACGAATAAAATCAGGCGCGTGATAATATGAAATATATTGCAAGGCATTACAAATGCTTTCGATCACATGTTCTTGCTTAATTTTCATATTTTTAACACCTTGATGATTGTTGTATTTTTACTAAATATTTATAGTATTATATCTCTTTATTTTACTAATATTTAATCAGGAATTTTTATGTTTGATTTTTTTAAAGGTCAGAACCTTTCTATCGATTTAGGCACTGCCAATACGCTTATTTATATGGATGGTGCAATCGTATTAAATGAGCCATCTGTTGTTGCTATTCGTAATGATCGTGGATCTATGGAAGCAACAGTTATTGCCGTGGGTCAAGATGCTAAAAACATGCTGGGCAGAACACCAGGGTCTATTGAGGCGATTCGCCCAATGAAAGACGGTGTTATTGCTGACTTTAAAGTGACTGAAAAAATGCTGCAATATTTTATTAAAAAAGTATTACGTTCTGGCTTTTTTTCTCCCAGCCCAAAAGTATTGATCTGCGTTCCTTGTGGTGCAACTCAAGTAGAACGTCGTGCAATTAAGGAAAGTGCAGTTGGTGCAGGTGCGCGCGATGTATACCTAATCGAAGAGCCAATGGCAGCTGCACTTGGTGCAGGTATGGCGATTGAAGAGGCTTCAGGCGCAATGGTGATTGATATTGGTGGTGGCACAACAGAAATTGCAATCATGTCACTCAATGGTATTGTCTATTCTGATTCACTGCGTGTCGGTGGCGACGTGTTTGACGACAATATTATTAAGTTTGTACGTCGTGAACACGGCATTATTATCGGTGAAGCAACTGCTGAACAAATTAAAGAAGAAGTAGGGTCTGCCTTTAAAAGTAGCGCTGTAAAGAAGATTGAGTTTAGAGGTCGTGATGTTGCCAAAGGCATTCCAGTTAGTTTTGAAGTGACCAATACAGAAATTAGAGAGGCATTACAGGAGCCTTTGGCATCAATTGTTGGAGCAGTTAGAACAGCATTAGAACAAACACCGCCTGAGCTGAGCTCAGATATCGCACAAAACGGCCTTGTATTGACCGGCGGTGGCGCTCTTTTAGACGGTCTCGATAAACTTATTAACCAAGAAACCAATCTACCAGTGCGTATTGCAGATGATCCACTTACTTGTGTTGCTCGTGGTGGTGGTGCTGCTCTGGATATGATCAGCAAACATCACATGAGTTTCTTAGCTTCGGAGTAATCTGGCTAAAAAACTTTAGGACGTCTGAATCATGCAATTTATTAAACTTTTCATTCCTGTATTTATTGCCATCTTCTTAATCCTTTCAGACTATAAATTCACATACTTAGACAGCTTAAAACAATCAATTGATACACTGATTAAAACTCCCATCAATTTTATCGCTAATCAATCTTCAGATCTTTATCGATGGATAGATGGGCAAGGAGTTGTTGAAAATGAAGACACATTGCGCAAAAAAAATCACTATTTACGCAATAAAATTATAGAATTAGAAATAAAATTACAATCTCAATCAACGCTAGAATTATCTAATAAAAAACTTGCTAAGCTTCTAGATGCTAGTTATACAATCAAAAATAGAAAATTTACTTTAGCGCGCGTCAGTACAATTAGTCAATCTAGATTAAAAAAACAAATCACTATTAATAAAGGCAGTAATGATGGGCTAATGATTGGACAAGTAGCATTAGGTACCAAAGGTCTTGTCGGTCAAATCACACAAGTTACACCACTGCATGCAACCATATTAATGATTACCGACCCTACTCAGCATGTGCCAGTAAAAAATAAACGCAATGGCATACGTGGTACCACTAAAGGGATTGCATCCAACCAAGAAAGGCTTAATGTTAATTTCATTGAGGCTGATTTAGACATAAAGATTGGGGATGTCTTTTTGAGTAGTGCTATTGGCGCTAAGTTTCCAAATGGACATCCAGTTGGTGAAGTAACACATTTAGAAAAACATGTGAATGACCCTTTTTTACACATTCAACTAACCCCAATTCAAAGTATCTCCCAACTAGAATTTTTATTGATCGTTTCTGAATAAATATGACTTCTCAACGCCCTTACATTTTTTTATCCAAGATAAGTATATTTGCTTTGATGATTAGCTCATTCCCCTTATCCCAAACTATTTTAGAAATATCACCTTTTTGGATGTTAATTTTTTATATCTACTGGTTAATTCATTTTCCAGCCAAGCTTCGATTTTTTTTGGCTTTAATTTTAGGCGTATTAATTGATATTCTTCATGGTGATATCTTGGGGCAAAATGCCTTAGCATTAATATTAAGCAGTGCCTTTATTGTTAATGTTAAACAGTCTTTCTTTGTTTCTAATTTAAGCACACAGCAAGTGTATGTTTTTATTGCAGCAAGTATTTATTTAATTTTACTTTTATTAGTGCACTCACTCACTCAAGGTCTCAACTTTAGTTATTATTTATTTCTTGCACCTTTAAGTAGTGCACTATTTTGGCCAGTGATCAAAATAGTGCTTTCTAAGTGTAGACGCCAATAATTGAAAATATTTCCTAATTCATGGACAGAATCAACAATACCAAACTAGAAAATAAAATTTTTTCAACCAGAATGAGGCTGGCTTTTATTTTTGTATTAATATTAACAATAATTCTTATCTTTAGATTGTTTAACTTACAAATTAGTAACCATGATTATTACGCCGAAGAAGCGTTAGGTAACCAGATGCGTACACTACCAATAACGCCTAGCAGAGGTAAAATATTTGATCGAAATGGTAAATTATTAGCAACCAACCAATTGGCATACAGATTAACTCTTACAATAGAAAAAACTAAAAATATTGCCAAAACACTATTAACACTTCAGCAATTGGGATTTATCAACGACGATGAAATCAATGCATTTCATAAAAATAAAAAACGTTACAAAAAATTTCACAATATTCCACTCAAACATAAACTTAGTGAGACTCAAGTTGCTAAATTTTTAGTGAGCAATCAATTTATTGGTATTGATATAGAGCCTTATTTTCATCGTATTTATCCCTACAATAGTTCTAGTGTACATGCTATCGGCTACGTCTCAAGAATGAGTAAAAAGGATAAAAAATTTTATAATAAAAAAAATTATCTCGGCACGTCATTTGTTGGTAAATCAGGCATTGAAAAACAATATGAAATACTTTTACACGGTAAAAATGGTCAAAAGCAAATTGAACGAAATGTTACTGGCAGAGTTGTTGATACTCAGATTATAAAAACTGCAGAAGCAGGGAAAGACTTGTATTTAAGTATTGATTTGGATATGCAACAAAAAGCAGAATCTTTACTTAAAGGAAAACGCGGATCAATTGTTGTTGTTGATGTGACCAATGGCGAAGTGCTTACTATGGTAAGTACCCCTATTTATAACCCTAATTGGTTTGTTAATGGGATCTCACACAAAAATTATCAAAGCTTACAAACTTCAAAAGACATACCACAACTTAATCGCGCGATTCAAGGCTTATACCCGCCAGGATCAACCATTAAGCCTATGGTTGCCTTAGCAGGGCTTGAAAGTGACACCATTACTAAGCGTAGTAAAATTCTCTGTCCGGGCTATTATAAACTTCCCAATGTAAAACGTAAATTTAATGATTGGAAGCGCACTGGTCATGGTGTGGTTGATGTTAAAGCTTCAATCGCTCAATCTTGCGATGTATTTTTCTATGACTTGGCTAATAAAATGGGTATCAAAGAATTACATGACAACCTACAATTTTTTAATTTTGGTCAAAAATCAGGGATTGATATTCCAGGTGAGCGCGGTGGCATACTACCCTCTAAAGCTTGGAAAAAAATCAATAAAAATGAACCTTGGTATCGAGGTGAAACACTTATTGTTGGCATTGGCCAAGGGTTTATGACTACCAGTCCATTGCAGCTCGCAGTTGCCACAGCAGCACTGGCTAATAAAGGTGTGCTTTATCAACCCAAATTACTAAAAAATACACAAACACCTGGCCAAGCAATTAAAGAAGTTTATAAAGGCTCACATTATCAAATACCAATTAAAAACATTCAAAATTGGGAAGATGTGATTGACGGTATGAAACAAACCATTTATGCGCCTAAAGGCACGGCAAGAAAACTAAACAAAGGCTTGAAATACACTTTAGCAGGGAAAACTGGTACTGCACAAGTTTTTGGCCTGGATGCCGAAGAACAATACATTGCTGCTAATCTAGATGAACGCCTTAGAGATCATGCGCTGTTCACTGGATTCGCACCTGTTGAAAATCCAAAGATTGCCATTGCAGTGATTGTAGAAAATGCGGGTAGTGGCAGTTCAAAAGCAGCACCACTTGCCAAAGAAGTGCTGGATGTGTATTTTGAAAAACAAGCTATGCACTGACACAAGCCTTGATAGTTTGCTCATCCACTGGGAATGTTAGGGTTGCATCCATACGATAACGCTGTTTAAGTTGGTCAAGCTGAGTCTGGTTAATTTCATCATACAATACAATAATTTTTACCTTAGGAGAGTGACTCTCTAAGGTTGCTAATAAAGACTCAATATTACTTACACGATCACGAAACTCAGGATTATAACTAAATTCAGCCACCAGCACTTGATAAGTGTTATTCTTGGCTAATTTTACCGCCTTCCTTTGCGAGCCTTCAAAATCAACATTAAAGCCCATGTTTAAAAAAAGCTGGGTAAAGTCATCAAAACCGCCTTCATCAACAAAAAATAACAAACGCTTAGACATGATTCTCATCCTGTAAGGAATAAAATTTACGCTTGAAATCATCAAAAGTTTTGTGTGCAATGGCATCTCGCATCTGCGCCATAAGGTTTTGATAATAATGCAAATTATGAATAGTATTAAGTCTTGCACTTAAAATCTCATTTTTGCGTTGTAAATGATGTAAATAAGAGCGAGAATAATATTGACAAGTGTAACAATCACAATGCTTGTCTAAAGGCTGTGTGTCTAACTTATATTGTGCATTTCGGATCTTGACAACGCCTAAAGAAGTAAACAAATAACCATTACGTGCATTACGTGTTGGCATAACACAGTCAAACATATCAATGCCACGTTCAACTGCTTCAACCAAATCACTTGGTGTGCCAACACCCATTAAGTATCTTGGTTTTCCTCTAGGTAGTTTGACAGGTAAATAGTCCAGCACTTTCATCATTTCAGTTTTTGGCTCGCCCACACTCAAACCACCAATAGCATAACCATCAAAATCAATATCAATTAATGCTGCGGCTGATTCAAGACGTAATTCTTCATGCATGCCACCTTGAACAATACCAAATAACGCATTGTTGTTGTTTAATTTTTGATGTTCCTGCTTAGAGCGCTTTGCCCAGCGTAAGGAAAGTTGCATGGATTGATCGGCAGTTGCCTTATCTGCTGGATATGCTGTGCACTCATCAAAAATCATTACAATATCAGAGCCCAATTTTTTCTGAATCTGCATAGATTCTTCTGGACCCATAAAAATTTTATCACCATTCTTTGGAGAGCGAAAATCTACACCTTCTTCACTGATCTTACGCATGTCGCCCAAACTAAACACTTGGAAACCACCAGAATCCGTCAATATCGGACCTTGCCAATGCATAAAATCATGTAAATCACCATGCGCTTCGATCACTTCGGTACCAGGAGTAATGTGCAGATGAAAAGTATTGCCGAGAATAATTTGAGCACCGATCTCGCTAACTTCTTCAGGTGTCATGGCTTTAACCGTGCCATAAGTGCCCACCGGCATAAAGGCCGGAGTTTCAACCGTGCCTCGATCAAATACCATTTTGCCACGACGGGCTTTGTTGTCTGTATTAATTAAATCAAATTTCATTATTCTTGTTTTAAAGTGTCTCTAGATTGCATGTACCAAAGCTGCGCATATTGACCATTGGCTTTTAGTAGCTGTTCATGTGTGCCACTCTCGCTAATCACACCATCACCAAGTACGATGATTTTATCAGCATCAACAATCGTAGACAAACGATGTGCGATCACCAAAGTTGTGTGCTTGCTCGATAAACCGGATAAGGCTTTTTGCACCATTTTTTCAGAATAAGAATCAAGTGCTGAAGTGGCCTCATCAAAAATTAGAATTGGTGGATTTTTTAAAAGCACTCGGGCAATTGCAAGACGCTGCTTTTCGCCACCAGAGAGTTTTAATCCACGCTCACCCACCAATGTATCGTAACCTTTTGGTAATTTCGCAATAAATCCATCAATAAAACTTAGCTTGGCTGCTTGTTTGACCTCAGCCTCACCAGCATTTGGCTTTCCATAAGCAATGTTGTAATAAATACTTTCATTAAACATTACTGTGTCTTGTGGTACGACACCAATAGCCGATTGCACAGAGTGTTGGTCAAGTAATTTAATGTCTTGCCCGTCAATCAATATCTCGCCATGACTCACATCATAAAACCTAAAGAGTAATTTAGCCAAGGTTGATTTTCCAGCTCCTGATGAGCCAACAATTGCTACTTTTTGACCAGGTTCAATCGTAAAACTAATGTTTTTTAATACAGGGTCTTTTCCTGAATAAGCAAAAGCCACTTGGTTAAATTCTACCCTGCCTTTCCCCATGTTTAAACTCGGCGCATTATCAACATCTTGCAGTTTAGAAGATCGCTCTAATAAATCAAACATGTTATTCATGTCAATAAAATTATGCTTAATTTGTCGGTAAATAATGCCTAGACTGCCCAGTGGCATAAACAACTGCAATAACAGTGCTTGAATCATAATTAAATCACCCAAACTTAAATTCTGATCAACCACACCTTGGGAAGCAAAGATAAGCACAATAGTCACACCTATCGCAATCACAGCACCCTGAATAAAATTAAGTGCTGTCATTGAAGTAAAACTCTTGGTAGCAACATTCTCCCAGCGAGTCATGGTTTTGTCGTAACGATTAACCTCAAATTGTTCTTGATTAAAATATTTAACCGTTTCATAGTTGATAAGACTATCAACAGCGTTGGTATTCGCCTCAGATTGCATGTCATTCATTTCATAACGATATTTCATACGCCAAGTGGTGATCGCCAAAGTAAGGCCTATATAAAACACAACCGTCAATAACGAAATTGTGGCAAAAAAAGAATCATAATTAATCCACAATAAGCCAATTACCAGGCATATTTCAAAGAACGATGGAATAATATTAAACACAAAAATACTCAACAAGGTCGAAACACTTTGTGTACCGCGATCAATGTCTCGTGTGATGCCGCCAATACGTCGATCAAGATGAAATGATAAATCTAACGTGTGTAAATGTTTAAACACACCAAGAGCAATCAGATGCATGGCATGATAACGCACCTTAGCAAAGATGGCATCTCTAAGTTCATTAAACAACGAGCTGGCTAATCGTAGCGCACCGTAAGCAAACAACATGCCCAACGGTAAAATCAGTAAAACATTGGTTTGATCTAGCGTATCAACAATCTCTTTAAGAACAATAGGCACCGTCACATTTGCCAACTTAGCTACAATCAAAAACAAAGTTGCCAAAATAACACGCACTCGCATTTTTAACAAATATGGCATTAATTTCTTTAAAACCTTAATATCTCGGGTTTTAAAGTTGTAAGCTTTGGTTTGTTTAGCGGTACTGTGCATCATTTATCGGGTAGTCATCGGGTAAAATCGCGCCTTTCTCCAAAGCAATTTTAACCACTTCATTACCCCTAAATTGCTCTGGACTTTGTAATAACGCCTGCTGCCAAAATGAATGCATTTCGCACATTTGTGGATGTGTATGATTACAGCCTAATACATGAAAACTGCAATCGCCAACTCGCCATGGACCCTCTCCAGTGATTTCACCTTCAATCAAATGAATACTGTAAGTCGGGTCTTTTTCCCAAAATAACTCAAAATATAAAACACCTTTTGAATGCTGGAAAATCTCTTCAATCACCCGCGTTTCACCATTTGGATACTTAATGTACAATGGCGAACGAAGCATAAATATTTTATTCATGGTCAAATGCATGGTTAATTTGTTCAAAATCAAAGCCTCGAGATTGTAAAAATCTTTTTTGTTGGGCTAATTGTTTATAGTTACTAGGAATATCAACACCAAATTTCTTTTGTCTAATTTCCTTGGCCAGTAAAAACCAATCAAATTCAGACAGATTAAAATACTCAATACCACGCTGTTTTAATTCTAATGCAATTTTTACTGGGCCCTTACCTTGATTAAATCGCATTTGAATAAAATCTGCAGCAAAGCGTTCATCACTTTGATAATTCTGATCAATTAAAGATTTAATTGTTTGAACGATACTATCAGTATCAAAATCTTTGAGTAATAATTTTTGTTGAATCTCTAAAACTGAATGTTCACGCCTAACCAACATCCGCATGGCAGTTGCATAACATTTACTTGCTTGCGTCTGGCTCACCATCACTCATTATTTTGTCACGAATTTGTGCTTCAACTTTTTGACTTAATTCAGGATTGTTTTTTAGATATTCTCTTGCATTATCTTTACCTTGACCAATGCGCTCGCTTTCAATGCTGTACCACGCACCTGCTTTCTCAACAAATCCATGGGTAACTCCAAGGTCAATAATCTCGCTTTCTCTTGAAATACCTTGATTGTATAGAATTTGGAACTCAGCTTGCTTAAACGGTGGCGCAACTTTATTTTTCAATACTTTGACGCGCGTCTCGTTGCCTATAATTTCATCACCTTTTTTAATCGCACCAATACGACGAATGTCTAGACGCACCGAGGCGTAAAACTTCAATGCATTACCACCTGTGGTAGTTTCAGGATTGCCGAACATCACACCGATCTTCATACGTAATTGGTTGATAAAGATAACCATGGTGTTGGTTTTTTTAATATTTGAAGTTAGCTTTCTTAACGCTTGCGACATTAGTCTTGCTTGTAAGCCCATGTGTGAAGCGCCCATCTCACCTTCAATTTCTGCCTTTGGGGTAAGTGCTGCTACTGAATCTATCACCACAACATCTACACTACCTGAGCGTACCAACATATCGGTAATTTCTAATGCTTGTTCACCCGTATCTGGCTGTGAAATCAACAAATCATCGGTATTCACACCTAAGCGCTTGGCATATTGTGGGTCTAGCGCATGCTCGGCATCAATAAAGGCTGCAGTGCCACCTATTTTTTGCATCTCAGCAATCACATGTAGTGTCAGTGTGGTCTTACCTGAAGATTCTGGACCATAAATTTCAATCACACGGCCACGTGGCAAACCACCAATACCAAGCGCAATATCCAAACTTAAACTACCTGTCGAAACTGCCTCTATATCTGTTTGTGCATTTTCATCACCTAGGAACATAACTGAACCCTTGCCAAATTGTTTGTCAATCTGTGCAAGTGCTACTTTTAGGGCTTGTTTTTTCTGTTCATCCATGTTGTTTCTCCTAGGTAAAATGTTGTTTATCTTTTTTTTAAAAATTTAAACAATTATATCTGAAATATCGTGACAACTTTTTCTATAAATGACACACAAAATATGTCACTTGCGCTTAGACTTGCAAATCAGGGTCAATATGGCGTAAAGGCTAATCCTATGGTGGGCTGTGTCATTACAAAAGACGATAAAATCATTGCCCAAGGATATCATCAAGCGTTTGGCGAAGCGCACGCAGAAATCAACGCCTTAAAACAAATCAATCATCAGGCTGATGGTGCGACACTATATGTAAATTTAGAACCTTGTGCTCACCATGGGAAAACACCGCCTTGTTCGCAGGCCATTATTGATGCTGGTGTTAAACATGTCATTATTGCCACACTAGATCCCAACCCCTTAGTGAGTGGGCAAGGGGTTGCAATGTTAAAGGCGTCAGGTGTTAAAGTCAGTAGTGGCCTATTAGAAGTCCAAGCGCTAAATCTTAATCAAGGATTTATTAAACGCATGAAAACTGGTCTGCCTTATGTGACTTGCAAAATCGCCATGAGTTTGGATGGAAAAACCTCGATGCGCTCCGGTGAAAGTAAGTGGATTACTGGCGAAGCTGCTAGAACTGATGTGCAACACTTACGCGCCAATCATCAAGCCATCATGACTGGATCTAGCACGATATTAGCAGACAACCCCTCAATGACTGTTCGACTAAATAATGTGAATTCATCACCACTTAGAGTAGTGATTGATAGCAAAAATCTGATCAACAATCAAACTTTAAATATTTTCTCAAATAATGCGCCGACACTGATTTTAAATACTAACAACATTAAAACACTTGGTTCAAACAAACTTGATTTGAAGGATGCCCTCCGATACCTAGGCAACCAAGGTATTAACAACGTCTTACTTGAGGCCGGTCCAAACTTAATTGGTGCGATGATTAGCGCACAACTGATTGATGAATTTGTCATTTACACTGCACCAATGTTAATGGGCAGTGAGGCAAACTCTATGGTTACATTACCACTCAAAACCATGAGTGATATAGTCAAGCTTAATATTACTGACATCAGAATGGTGGGTAAAGACATTCGTATGACGGCTAAACTTCAATCATGAAAATACTTACCAATAAACGTATTATTCTTGGCGTATGCGGCTCTATTGCAGCTTACAAAGCGCCTGACATTGTTCGTCGTTTGCAAGACTTAGGTGCTGAAGTGCGTGTGATACTAACGCAAAGTGGTGCGCAATTTATCACCGAATTATCACTACAAGTCACTTCAAAAAATAAAGTACATCATAATTTGTGGGACAAAGAAGCAGAATTATCAATGGGGCATATCGAAATGGGGAAATGGGCAGACGCAATACTGATTGCGCCTGCAAGCGCAAACACCATTGCCAATGTTGCTGAAGGCAGGGCTTGTGATCTACTCAACAGTGTGATTTTAGCCAGCGACTGCCCATTGATCATCGCACCAGCAATGAATCAACAAATGTATTCTGCTGCTGCTGTCCAGGGAAACCTTACAACCTTGACTCTACGTAATATACACATAATTAAACCCGAAATAGGTGTTCAAGCCTGTGGTGATATTGGTGAAGGCCGACTAGCAGAATCAAAAGAAATTGCTGAACAAGTGGGACGATTATTTCAAAACACCGAGCTTAGTGGTAAAAAAGTATTAATTACCTTAGGAGCAACCATTGAAGCAATCGATCCAGTTAGATATCTATCGAATCACTCTAGTGGCAAGATGGGATCAGCACTTGCAGATGCTTGTATCGAAGCCGGCGCACAAGTCACACTTGTGGTTGGCAATATTGGCATTGACCTTAATCAAAAAGCACGGAAAATTTCAACTGTAAGTGCACAAGAAATGCACCAAAAAGTCATGGAAAATATCGCTGATCAAGATATCTTTATTGCTTGTGCTGCAGTCAGTGATTATTCAATTAAAAACCCTGAAAAAAATAAAATTAAAAAATCAGGAAAAAACTTAACTTTAACGTTATTACCAACCAAAGATATTTTAAAAGACGTTTGCGCATTATCAACAAAACCTATTTGTATTGGCTTTGCTGCAGAAACACAAAATTTAACTGAAAATGCCATTAATAAGATGAAATACAAGGGTTGTGACGCGATTATTATGAATGACGTTTCTAGAGATGATTTAGGCTTTAAAAGTGATGAAAATGAAGTGATATTTTTCACGAAAAATTTTCAGCTAAAAATGATAAAAAATAGCAAACAAAAGCTGGGTAGAAAAATCATCAAACTGGTTGTTGAAAAATTTATATAAATAACAATAAACCTTGTTGAATCAATGCTTATTGGAGTTACTCACAAAACTGTGTATAACTCTGTTGATATCTTAAAAAAAATCTCGGAAAAAGCCGATATATTAAGGGTTTCTATGGTTTTGAATAAAAAATAATCACTTAGATTTTTTAATTAAAAATCAATAACTTATAAACATTAACTTCAAATTACTATATTAGAAAATACTCATTTACTTTGCTCGGCACTAAAAAGAGGAAAACTTTTGATGTTTCACGTATTAAATCAAGTGTTTCACGAAATATTAGACTATCATAAACTAATAAATAAATAATTTACAAACTATGCAGTATTGTTGTCAATTTTCATGCTAATTTACAGCTTAAATTTTCTGTTAGGAATTAACCTATTTTCACTTAAAAATACACTGGAAATATCCAATATAGAATTGAGTGTATTTTTTGCACTGATTTTGGTTATTTTTACCTTATTTAAACGTCACAAAACGCTTTGTCTAAATTTGGCTATGTTTTTGTTTGGTTTTGCTTGGATGGGGATAACATCTCATCAAATTATAAACTCACAAATTGATGATACTCACCTCAATCATCCTATTCTAGTTAAAGGCGTCATTGATGATTTACCAGAGATATCTCGTCAAAAAACAAAATTTATTTTTCGAGCAATTCAACCATTTGAAGGGCGGCTAAAACTCTCTTGGTATGGAGTAAATCGACCTGATTTACAAACTGGTGATGCTTGGCAATTACAATTAAAATTAAAACGTAATAATGGCTATCAAAATACGGGCGGATTTGACTATGAAAAATGGTTATTTTATAAACGGTTTGATGCCACTGGTTATGTTCGATCCTCGTCTTTTAATCAGTTAATTACACCTAATCTAGATTCATCGATTGACCAAATAAGACAGAAAATACGCCAAGCGTTACAGCCATCTTTAAGCGACAAAGATTTTGCCGGTGTAATTAATGCCCTTATTATTGGGGATCGCTCTTTAATTAAAGACGAGCACTGGAATTTATTTAAATCAACCAATACGACACATCTTAGTGTGATTTCTGGATTGCACATTGGTTTAATTTCTGGCTTTGTATTTTTATTGGCGCAATTTTTATGGAGGCGTTGCAAGCGTTGTGCTTTAACCATTCCAGCACAAGTATTAGGTGCATATTTTGGACTCATTTCTGCTTTCTTATATGCGCTCATTGCTGGATTTTCTATTCCGACAGCACGCGCCTTTATTATGGCCAGTGTGGTTTTTATCTCGATCATATTTAGGCGTCATCACAATGTCTGGCAACTGTATGGTTTGGCACTTATGTTAGTGCTTGTTTATAATCCAGTCAGTATTTTTAGTATTGGCTTTTGGCTGTCGTTCTATGTGGTTGCTGTTATTATTTATGGTGCTCGGCAACATCAGAACAGATCTTGGCTTTATCGTCTTATTTATATACAATTATTGATTAGTATTGCCACTATACCGCTTACTGCTTGGTTCTTTTCCAGTGGTGCTGTCTTATCACCCATTGCTAATTTAATTGCCATTCCGATTTTCAGTTTTATTGTGACGCCTTTATCTTTAATTGGTGCTTTGTTTAGTTTAAATGGATTGATTTATCTGGGAGATCTGAGCTTTTCAATCGCTAATCATGCCTTAGTAGCTTTGTCTTATTTGCTTGAATATCTACATCAATTTGATTTTAATCAATGGCACTATTCACAAACTTCGCCATTGGATTTGGGTTTATTTATACTGGCAATATTTATTGCCATTTCCCCTAAAGGCCTTAAATTACGAAGACTATCTATACCCATCATAGCATTAATGCTGTTTATTCCTAATGCTAAAATTGCTAAAAATTCGGTGCTAATTACTACGCTTGATGTCGGTCAAGGGTTGGCTCATGTTGTGCAAACACAAAACCATGTTTTATTATTTGACACTGGCGCCTCCTACCCTTCTGGCTTTAATATTGGCGAAAGTGTTATTAACCCCTACCTTAGAGCAAAACGTATTCAACATTTAGATAGAATCATTATTTCTCACGGAGACAACGATCATATAGGTGGTTTAAAAAGTGTCTTAGAGGCATTTAGTGTGGGGAAAATACTTACCTCGGCTTCTTACAAAATTCAACCTGAATCTCATGCTTGTTTTACAGGTCAAAGTTGGCAATGGGATGGTGTTTTATTTGAGATATTTAACCCTGTTCAAACCGATGAATTTAAAGGCAACAATGCCTCATGTGTACTTAAAATATCTAATAGTCAACACTCTATATTGCTGACTGCTGATATTGAGAAAAAAACGGAACACCGTCTTGTGCGGGAGATTAAAGATAAACTCAAAAGCGACATATTGCTCGCTCCACATCACGGCAGTAAAACCTCATCAACACAAGCTTTCTTAACTGCAGTTTCTCCATCGATTGTTGTAGTATCTAGCGGTTACAAAAATCGCTTTAAACACCCGGCCGAAACTATTACAGATCGCTATCAAGCCAATAATATTAAACTAATCAAAACCAGTTGTGCCGGTCAAATTGATATCACGCTAAGTGACACGATTAAGATTAAAGAGTATAGGCAAGAAAATGCACGCTACTACCTACGTCAATGCAAATAGTTAACGATAATTAATACGACTCACGTGATCGCCCAACAGTGTATCTACATTTTCGACAAGGTATTGGTTGGGTTTGACAAAATAATCTTGACTTAGTAACACTGATCCTTGGGCTTGATTAGCTTGATAATAAAGCCTAACTGGACATCGGCCTTGGTTTCGCTTTAAAAGTTCTGAGAGTTTTTGGAACAGGGGCTGGTGCTTGCCACCGAGGGTTATTTCAAAACTTCTGGCGTATTTCTCTTTAACCACATCAATATCTTCAATCTTATCAACCACTAATTGCCACTGATCGCGATAGTCTTTGTTAATCTTGCCAGAAAGCACCACCACTGTATCCGCCACCATCTGCTCACTCACCGAGCTTAGCACTTTGGAAAATACCACGGCATTTAATAATTTTTTACCATCCTCAATATTAATCAGTGCCATTTGTGCACCGCTCTTGGTAGAACGATAACGCAACTCTGAAATGAGCGCTAATAAGCGCACTTCCTTATTATTTCTAAAAACCAGGTTAGAAGGTAAGGTGGCAGAAATATGCTTTAAATCGGCTTTATACTCATCAGTAGGGTGATTATAAAAATAATAACCCATCACGCTTTTTTCAAACTGCAAAGTCTCTCTAAACGAAAAACTTGGGCTTAATAAGTAACGCACCTCGTATTCATTGTGTACTTGCGCATCTGCAAACAAGCCGCTTTGTCCACTAGAGTGGTCGTTTTGTTGTTGCTCTGCTTGTTTCATCGCACTTGGATAAGTCTTAATCAAACTAGACCTGTCAATACCAAAATCATCAAGTGCACCACTATAAATCAACGCCTCAACAGCGCGCTTATTTAAAGACTTACGTTTGATACGCATAAAAAAATCAAACAAATCTTGGTAGTTACCGTTTGCTTCGCGCTCGGCCATTAGGACTTCTACCAATGCATCGCCCACCCCTTTAATCGCCCCTAGTCCATAAGTAATAATTTTATCATTTTGAATGCTGAACTCATAATTAGACTCATTCACACTTGGACCTTTGATGGTCAAACCCATGGCTTGTATTTCATTGACAGTAAAGGCGATACGGTCAGTATCATCCATCATGCCTGAGAGCACCGACGCCATAAAGGCTGCCGGATAATGTGCTTTAAGCCAAGCAGTTTGATACGACACGTAAGCATACGCTACCGAATGTGACTTGTTAAATCCATAACCTGAGAATTTATCAATTAAGTTAAAAATCTCATCGGCTTTTTCCTTGCCGATATTGTTCTCAGCCGCACCTTTTAAAAACACATCTCGCTGTGCATCCATTTCTTCAGCAATTTTTTTACCCATGGCCCGACGTAAAAGATCTGCCCCACCAAGTGAGTAACCTGCCATCACCTGGGCAGATTTCATCACTTGTTCCTGATATAAAAATACACCATTGGTCGGTCTTAAAATATCTTCTAGCATTGGGTGTGGGTATCTCACCTTTTGTGTGCCGTGCTTCACATTAATATAGTCATCTACCATGCCAGCACCAAGCGGGCCAGGCCGATACAAAGCCAACATTGCAACAATGTCTTCAAAAGAATCAGCCTGTAGTTTTTTCAAATAACCACGCATGCCTTCAGATTCCAGCTGAAAAATACCGGTGGTGTCACAACGTTGCAACAATTCATACACGGCTTTATCATCTAAAGACAGTGCATTAATATCAATCAGTTCATCACTCAGACCTTTGGCAAAAATTAATTTAACGGCTTTGTCAATTACAGTTAGGTTTGATAAACCTAAGAAATCAAATTTCACCAAACCCATCGCTTCAACATCTTTCATGTCGAATTGCGAAACCACGCCATCTGATTCGTTAGGGCCTTTGTAAATTGGACAAAAATCACTGATCTTACTTGGTGCAATCAATACACCACCTGCATGAGTACCAACATTACGCACCAAGCCTTCAAGCTCTAATGACAAGTTAATTAATGTAGTAACACTTTCCTCAGAGTCGTAACGATTTTTCAACTCTTCTGAATACCATTTGTCTTTATTTTCTTGAGACTCGCCTTCTTTAAAATAACCCAATGCTCGAGAAAGATTAATTTTAAGATCGTTTGGAATAGATTTAGATATCCGATCACTAAAACCATAAGGATGGCCTAAAACGCGCCCTACATCGCGCACAACCCCTTTAGCTGCCATGGTGCCGTAAGTAATAATCTGTGAAACTTTTTCAGTGCCATACTTTTCCGCAACATAAGCAATCACCTCATCACGACGATCGGTACAAAAATCAATATCAAAATCTGGCATCGATACACGTTCAGGATTTAAAAAACGCTCAAATAATAATTCATGTTTAATCGGATCAACATTGGTAATACCAAGTGCATAAGCCACCAATGAGCCCGCACCCGAGCCACGACCAGGACCTACCGGTATACCATTATCTTTTGACCATTTGATAAAGTCTGCCACGATTAAAAAATAACCAGGGAAATCCATCTGAATAATAACTGACAATTCAAATTCTAAACGATCATCATATATTTTCCTATCAACCTCAAGCCTTTCTAAACGCTTATCTAAGCCTAATTCAGATTCTTGAGAAAAAAACTGCGCCATGGTGAGTCCAGTTGGAATCGGAAAATCTGGCAAATAATTTTTTTTATACAATTCAAAATGCACATTACAACGCTTGGAAATTTCAACACTGTTAGCAATCACTTCAGGCAGATCGACAAATAATTCGCTCATTTCATCTGCTGATTTTAAATACTGCTCAGCATGGTAGCGTTTTTCACGGCGAGCATCATCTAACAATCCGCCTTGAGAAATACAGATGCGAGCTTCATGCGCATCAAAATCACTTTTTTTCAAAAATTCTACATCATTAGTCGCCACTAAAGGAATATCGAGCGCCAAACCTAACTCAATACATAGATGCAAATGGCGTTCGTCATGAGCTCGTCCAGAACGCTGTACACCTAAATAAAATCGATCACCAAAAACAGATTGCCAAGTTTTGGCCTGAGTTTTGGCCTCAGGGATTTTATTTCCAATCAAAAGCTGTGCGACATCACTACTCACAGGCAAAGCAATCAGTATTAAACCTTCTTGATACTCGAACAATTGATCCGTTGTAATACTAACACCATCAATATCTTGCCCTTGTAGATAAGACAAGGAAATTAACTCAGATAAATTTAAATATCCTTGTTGATTTTGACACAACAATAATAGCGCATGATTTTGATCCTCACCCTTAAGAATCAGCTCAGCGCCAAAAATTGGCTTAATGCCTGCACTTTTTGCTTCCTTGTAGAGTTTAACCGCAGCAAATAAATTGGCATTATCGGTTAGTGCGACTGCATTCATACCAAGCCCTTTGACTTGGTTAACCAGTTTTGGTATACGAATTAAACTGTTCTCAACAGAATATTCGCTATGACAATGTAGGTGGACAAACTCAGTATTTGGCATTTAATAATACTAAAAATAATTAACTAATTTGTTTTCATTTTACAACTCTAAGACCTGAAAATCATCCAACTTATTGTAAAAATGATAAATAGTATGAACCTCTCTCGTAAAGAAAAATTGATAAATAAAATAAAATATAATACTATATTAAATTTAATACGATTGATTTTTGTAGCTCAATTTTATAGCGGACAAAAAAATACACCAATTAAGGGGTATTTTTAAACAAGCTTACATTTTACATAAAATGATTTCTCGGGCCTGTTTTCGCCTGATCTTTAGCTTGCTGTTGTGCACCAATTGCTTGCGCTTTAGCTTGACCAGCTAATGCCACACACTTTGCTCCACCAGCTTTTTTAGCTTTTTTCATCAGCTTTCCTGTGTCGCGCCACTCAAAGTCAGCTTTTATAGCTTTCTTATTCTCAGCGTTTGCTGCATCAAGTGCTACTACACATGCGTTGTTACTCGCACCCCAGTTCTGTGAACTTGACAAGGCCACTCCTGCGTTAGCTGATGAAATAGCAAATACAGTTAATGTTATTGTTAATAATTTTTTCATTTTTATCTCCTTTATTCTCTGTATGCCGTACCAGAAATTTTCATACCATTACTCATCGCAGTATGGAATACTTCTAGATTTGTGTATTGCGCTTTTTGACGCTTACGAGGCTTCGCTCTAACTTGCTTGTTACAACCGCCATAACGACGCTGAATCGTACCAAAACCATCGCCTTTCTTCTTAGCCCATTTACCACGCCATACTGGGAAGTGAGTAATATGACCTAAAGCTGGTGATAACGTATTACCACGAACACGCTGACCTGCTGCGTCGACATGACAGTTAGCACAAGATAGATTTAACTGACCACGCTTAGCATAGAACTCTTTCTTACCTTGGTTATATGCAGCTAACGCTTTAGCGTTACCATTAGGAACGATCACACTGATCTTTTGACCTTCAGCAATGGTTGTTAAGTAAGCTGACATATAAGCCAATTTACCTTTGCCAGTACCCATTTTCTTCTCACCATTTGCTTTACGACAATCAACAATAGATTGCTCTAAAGTAACAAACTTACCTTTCTTGTCACTCCAATGTGGAAACTGTACACGAAGTGTTTCATCACTACCAGAAAAACAGCTTGAATAGGTCTTGCCATTAGCAAAAGGCGTCTTCCATAATTTTTCACCTTTATTTACAAGATCTTCAAATGGAGGCATTTCCATAACTGCCTCAAATTGCATCATTTTATCTTCACTCATTGCATAAGGACCGTCAGCAAAATCATTTAGTGACTTGCCTGGAAATGCTTTCAAAAAGTGGTTTTGAAATGCGTCAATATCAGCTTGAACTTCTGTTGATTGTTGCGCTGACATCGCTGCCGTACTCAAAAGAGCCGCGGTAGCAAATGTTGCTATTAGTTTTTTCATTATTCTCTCCTCGATTATAAAAATTACTTAGACTTTGCAGTCGCAGAACCTGTTTTACCCATGTTGTCTTTATATTTAATTTCGATCGTGTCGCCTTTTGCGCCAGGAACGTTAAATTTAAAGTATGGGTCTTTAGAAACAGCGCCGCTAGTATCAGCATCTACAACCTTATTACCGTTGTGTGATAAAGTCATATTTACGATATGATTTGCTGGTACTAACTTACCCTTCTTCTTACGAAGGCCACTTTCCATTGGGTGTTTAATTAACGCTTTTATAACAATAACGCCTTTTTTAGCTTTAGGCTTTAGTTTAATTTTTGCCATTTTTAATTCTCCTTTAATATTATTTAGTTAATTAACCGCCACAACCGCCGATTGTCACTTTCACTTCTTGTGACACTTGGGTTGTTGTACCACCAGCTGTTACTAATGCAATCACTGGAGAAGTTTTACCCATCTTAACACGAGTAGAAACATAGCCCTGAGCACCAGTTAAGTTAAATGAAGCTGCTAATGGTGTGCCATTTTTCTTAATAACAAGAGAAATGTTAGTCACGCCTTCTATGTTAGAAGCGTCTACTGTAACTGGCACAACTGCACCATTTTCAGCAATCTTAGGTACTTTAAGCTTAAATGAACCTTTTCCAGCACTCGTTACTGCTGTATCTGCTGCTTTAATTGCTGTTTTAAAAGCTTCTGTTTTAGCAAACACCATTGATGGCGTTAGTAAGCCTGCACCTACTGCTGTTGCAACTGCAGAACCTGCCATTGCGCTCTTTAAAAATAATCTTCTTTTCATTGTCTTCTCCTAATTTATAGTGAATGAATGTAATCAGTGATTTTATCAATTTGGCTTTCAGACAACGCTTTGTGTCGGCCAAATGGAGGCATCATTGAATTTGGATTTTTAACAGTTGCGTCCCAAATTTGCGCTCTTAAAACTGCTTTATCCGGGAATCTTGCTTTCATTGCAACGAGTGGTGGGCCAATATTACCTGGCTGTGTACCACCATCAATTGCATGACAACCTAAACAGTTGCCTAACTTACGATTAAAGGCAAGATCTTTGCCTGACATCTCTTTCGCGCCTGCTTCCATTGGCATTACAAATAACGCCGCTAAAGTCACAACTGCTGAAATAGAAGAAATTGTCTTCTTCATATTGCTCTCCTCTTTATATATAAAAAAATAAACTCCATAAGATTTAAATACCTTATTAAGGCCTATCATAACAAGAAATAAACAAAACGCAAGACTTTCACACAAACCTAATATAGAATGGTTTAAACTGACATAGATTATTTTTACAGTTGTAGTTATTTTTCAACCTATACTTGTTCAGCTGCTTTAATCAGAGCACGTGCTTTATGCATGGTTTCATCCCACTCAGATTGAGGTACTGAATCATGCACAATACCTGCCCCTGCTTGAACATAGAGTATTTCATCCTTAACCACTGCAGTACGAATAGCAATCGCCATATCCATACACCCATGCCAAGATAAATAACCAATTGCGCCTGAATAGATGTTGCGCTTAAGCGACTCGACTTCATTAATAATTTCCATTGCTCGCACCTTGGGTGCGCCACTCAGTGTACCTGCTGGGAAGGTTGCTTTAAGCACATCCATGGCGCTCATGCCGTCTTGAAGCTCGCATTCAACATTCGAGACAATGTGCATCACATGCGAATAATACTCGACAAACATTTTATCGGTCAGTTCAACCGTGCCAGTTTTGGCAATACGACCGAGATCGTTACGACCGAGATCAATCAACATTAGATGTTCGGCGATTTCTTTTTCATCAGCTAGTAAATCTTGCTCTAATGCCATATCTTCTTTTTCATTGGTACCGCGAGATCGTGTACCTGCTATTGGGCGCACTGTGGCACGTCTATCGCCATCCACACGAGTGAGAATCTCTGGTGAAGAGCCAATAATGGCTGTGTCTCCCAAATCAAGATAATACATATAAGGTGATGGATTAAGGCGCCTAAGTTGGCGATAAAGCTCTACTGGTGGTGCGCTAAATTTAGTACTAAGGCGCTGTGAAGGTACCACCTGCATCACATCACCTGCAACGATGTATTCTTGAATTCTTTCAACCGCAGCTTTGTAATTATCTTCACCAAAACTTGAGGTAAAATCCTGCTCGCTGATATTATCTGATTGGTAATCTAAATTCATTAAAGGTACTTTGATTTGTGCTGATATTTCTTCTAATCGTGCTTTTGCATCTTCATAGCTTTGTTTAGATGGGTCAATATGGGTAATAACAAAGGCTTGATTAAGTAAATTATCAAATACCACTAAATCATTTGAGAGCATCAATAAAATATCTGCCACACCGAGTTCGTCTGGCTTGTTAATATTAGCAAGTCTTGGTTCAATATAACGAATGATCTCGTAACCAAAATAACCCACCAAACCGCCATTAAAATCTGGCAATGCATCTATCTGTGGTACTTTGTATTGCTCAAGATACCGCTCAATCCAAGTCAGCGGGTCTTTAACAGTAATTGATTCGATTAATTTTCCTTGGTGTTCAGTACAAACTTCAAAATCAAAGACTTTAATGATGGTTTGTGCCTGTAGGCCAATAATTGAATAACGGCCCCATTTTTCACCACCCTGTACGGATTCAAATAAATAAGAATAAGGGTTGTTGGCTAGCTTTAAATACAGACCTAATGCAGTATCGGTGTCAAGCGCGATGGCCTTGTAAACCGGAATGTGATTATACCCATCTGCTACATGTTGCTGAAAGCTTGCTTTATCCATAAACGCATTTTAACTGAGACCTTTGTCTATAAACAGATTTAAAGACGAAAAAAAACCGCACTTAAATAAGTGCGGTTTTTTATTAAGAAAAACTAAAGTTATTCTTCAACAGGTGTTTCTTCTGCCTCAGCCTCGCTAAGCTGCTCTGAAAGCGCCGCTTCCGCATCTGCCACTTGCATAATACTTGCGGCGTGCTTAGCACGACGTTCTTGATGATGTTTAAATCCTGTACCTGCAGGAATCAAGCGACCAACAATCACATTTTCTTTCAAACCTTGTAATGTATCTACACGGCCTGTAGTCGAAGCTTCTGTAAGTACTCGAGTTGTCTCTTGGAACGATGCCGCAGAGATAAATGATTCTGTTGCCAAAGATGCTTTGGTAATACCCATTAACAATCTTTGGTAAACCACTGGGTCTTTACCTTGTGCTACTAATTGTTTGTTGGTATCAATAACACGTGCATACTCAGCTGTTTCACCATTAACAAAGTTAGAATCTCCCACATCAAGCACTTCAACCTTACGTAGCATTTGCTTCACAATTACTTCAATGTGCTTATCAGAGATGTTTACACCTTGAAGGCGGTAAACATTTTGTACTTCTTTAACCACATAGTTAGCCAATGCCTCTACACCTAACAAGCGCAGGATGTCGTGTGGATTTGATGGTCCATCAGAAACCACATCACCTTTAACAACAGACTCGCCATCATAGACGTTAATTTGACGCCATTGGTGAATCATCATTTCTGTAGCCTCTCCATCTTCAGATGTAATTACCAAACGATCTTTAGTTTTGGTCGAACTACCAAAACTAATCACACCTGCTGCTTCTGCTAGGATTGAATGATCTTTTGCTTTACGCGCTTCAAACAAGTCAGCAACACGTGGCAGACCACCAGTAATATCACTGGTCTTAGATTGATCTTTTGGAATCTTAGCCAGCACTTCGCCAGCGGTAATCACTTGATTATCCTCTAAGTTGATCTTGACTTCTGATGGCAAGTAATGGGTTGACAACACTATTTCTGAATCTTTTTCATCAACCATCTTAATCAATGGTTTTAAGCCTTTTGCTGCTGCTGATCTCCCAGATTCATCAATCATCTCAAAGAAAATTAAACCTGTTAATGGGTCTGTACTCTTAGTTACAGTTACACCTTCAACAAAGTCAACAAAAATTACACGGCCTGCTTGCTCTGAAATAATTGGGTGTGTATGTGGATCCCAGTCGGCAATCTTGTCTTTGGCTTTAACTGCACCACCATCTTTAACATGCACGATCGCACCATAAGGAATCTTATAGCGCTCTACTTCTTGACCTTTAATATTACGAATGGTTACTTCAGATGAACGTGAAATCACCACCAAATCGCCATTGGCGTTAGTGATTGACTTCATACCTTCAAGTTGTGCAACACCGTCAGTATTAATATTAATACTACTCACCGCGGTTGACGCAGATGCTGCACCACCAATGTGGAAAGTACGCATGGTTAATTGCGTGCCTGGCTCACCGATAGACTGCGCTGCAATAACACCAACAGCTTCACCAACGCCAATCTTGTGGCCACGTGCCATATCGTTACCATAACAAGAAGAACAAACGCCATAACGTACGTCACAAGTAATGGTAGAACGGGCTTTAATTGATTCAACACCTAATTCATTGATTTTATCTTTATCTTTTAAGGTGACTAAATGACCTTTAGCCAATAATACTTCAGTTGAATCTGGCACTAATACATCTTCAGCCATTACACGTCCTAAGACAGCAGCACCAAGTGTTTGTACAATATTACCGCCTTCAATTGAAGCTTTCATAATCAAACCATTGTCTGTGCCACAATCTTCTTCAGTAACAACTAAGTCTTGACCAACATCCACCAAACGACGTGTTAAGTAGCCCGAGTTTGCTGTTTTTAGTGCGGTATCGGCCAAACCTTTACGTGCGCCGTGTGTTGAAATAAAGTACTGCATATTGTTCAAACCTTCACGGAAGTTTGAAGTAATTGGCGTTTCAATAATTGATCCGTCTGGTTTAGCCATTAGACCACGCATACCTGCTAACTGACGCATCTGTGCCGGAGAGCCTCTAGCACCAGAATCAGCCATCATATAAACCGAGTTAAATGAGGCTAACTTTTCAATTTTACCGTCAGCATTCTTAAAGTCATCAAAACCAATTTCGTCCATCATTGCTTTCGCAACCATTTCAGAGGTACGTGACCAAATATCAATGACTTTATTATAACGCTCGCCATCGGTAACGACACCTTGTGAGTATTGTTTTTGTACATCCTTCACTTGCGCTTCTGCAACTTCGATCATGCCAGCTTTAGTGGCTGGAATGGTCATGTCATTAGAACAGAATGAGATGCCTGACTTGGTTGAATATTTAAAGCCCATATACATCATTTGGTCTGCAAAAATCACCGTGTCTTTCAACTCTTGTGTTTGGTAACAAATATGAATCAAGTTAGAAACCACTTTTTTAGAAATCGCTTGGTTGATTAAATCATACGACAAACCGGCTGGTAAAATTCTTGAGAAAATTGCACGACCAACCGATGTATCAACAATGCGTTTTATTGTTGGCTGGAATTTACCATCCACTTTTTCATATTCTTGAATACGCAATTTAACTTTTGCATGCAATGAAGCAGAGCCTGACTCATAAGCATTTAATGCTTCAGTCGAATTGGCAAAAATCATGCCTTCGCCTTTTTGATTAATCTTATCACGCGTCATGTAATACAAACCCAAGATAACGTCTTGAGATGGTACGATAATTGGCTCACCACTTGCAAGGTGCAATACATTGTTAGAAGCCAACATTAAAGTTCTTGCTTCTAATTGCGCCTCCTCAGACAATGGCACGTGTACGGCCATTTGGTCGCCATCAAAGTCAGCATTAAATGCACCACAAACAAGTGGGTGTAATTGAATTGCCTTACCTTCAATCAATAATGGCTCAAACGCTTGAATACCTAAACGGTGAAGGGTTGGTGCACGATTAAGCAACACTGGATGCTGGTGTACTACCCTTTCTAAAATATCCCATACTTCAGGTATTTCACTCTCAACCATTTTTTTAGCTGCTTTAATTGTAGAAGCTAAACCATTAGCTATTAAGCGATTGTAGATGAATGGCTTGAATAATTCCAGCGCCATTTTCTTAGGTAGACCACACTGGTGAAGCTTGAGATATGGACCACAAACAATCACTGAACGGCCTGAATAGTCAACACGTTTACCTAGTAAGTTTTGACGGAAACGGCCTTGCTTACCTTTAATCATGTCAGCGATTGATTTTAATGGACGACGGTTATTGCCCATCACTGCACGACCACGACGACCGTTATCAATCAGTGAATCGACTGCTTCTTGAAGCATACGCTTTTCGTTGCGAACAATAATTTCTGGTGCGTCAAGTTCTAACAAACGACCTAAACGGTTGTTACGATTAATCACACGACGGTATAAATCATTCAAATCAGAAGTTGCAAAACGACCACCATCTAACGGCACCAATGGACGTAAATCTGGCGGAAGAATTGGTAATACATTAAGGACCATCCACTCAGGTTTGTTGCCTGATTGAATTAAAGAATCAATTAACTTTAAACGCTTATTGTATTTCTTAAGCTTGGTTTGAGACTTGGTATTAAGACTGTCTTCACGTAAGTTGGCAGCTTCTTTTTCAAGCTGCATTTCTTTTAATACATCCTGAATAGCTTCAGCACCCATTTTCGCTTCAAACTCATCATCTCCATACTCATCTAGAGCGTCAAAATACATCTCTTCAGTAAGTAATTGCTTATGTACCAATGGTGTAGAGCCTGGATCAGTTACCAAGAAGGCTTCAAAATAAAGTACACGCTCAATGTCTTTAAGCGTCATATCCATCAACAAACCTAGACGTGAAGGCAGAGATTTTAGGTACCAAATATGTGCAACTGGTGCTGCTAATTCAATATGACCCATACGTTCACGACGAACTTTAGATAACGTTACTTCGACGCCACATTTTTCACACACCACATTACGGAACTTCATGCGTTTATATTTACCACACAAACACTCAAAGTCTTTCATTGGACCAAAAATCTTGGCACAGAATAGACCTTCTCTTTCTGGTTTGAAAGTACGATAGTTAATGGTTTCAGGTTTTTTTACCTCACCATATGACCATGAACGAATCTTCTCAGGAGAAGCTAGTCCAACTCGAATCGCATCAAAATCTTGCTCTTTGTTTTGCTGTTTTAAAATTTGTAATAAATCTTTCATCGGATTCTCCTAATTAGTGTTGCTCAAGTTCAACGTCAATACCTAACGAACGGATCTCTTTGACCAATACGTTAAATGATTCTGGCATGACCGACTCAGTTACGTTAACACCATCAACAATACTCTTATACATCTTCGCACGGCCAGCAACATCATCTGACTTCACGGTCAGCATTTCAC
>JAUWPG010000069.1 GCA_030611725.1 Gammaproteobacteria bacterium | reverse complement strand
CTATCAGGCAAACCCTATGCGGGCATTGCCTCGACTACGGCACTGAGTTTTACCACGGCTGATGTCACAGACCCAACACTGTCTTTATCATCACCAGCTGATAACGCTATTGGTGTTGCAGTGGGTAGCAATATCGTACTAACCCTTAGTGAAGCAGTTGATGTTAAAACTGGCAACATTATCATCAAGAAAACATCAGACAACTCTATCATTGCCACCATCGATGTGACCAGTGGTTTAGTCACAGGCACTGGAACTAACACCATTACAATTAACCCATCTTCAGACTTATCAGAGTTAACTGAGTATTATGTCTTGATTGATGCCACAGCCTTTGATGACCAGGCAGGCAATTCCTATGCGGGAATTACATCGACTACGGCACTTAGCTTTACTATTGGAGACTTTACACCACCAACAATAGCCATCACTTCAGCCGAGGTTTCTGATGGTGCTACTTCTGCCCATTCTAGTTTGCCTTTAACCTTTACTCTGTCTGAGGCAGCAACAAACTTTGCCGTTGGTGATATTACAGTTAGTGGTGGTTCGTTGTCTAGCTTTAGTGCCTCATCTTCTATCGTCTATACAGCCACCTTTACACCAACAAGTGATGGCGCTACCACCATTAATGTTGCAGCTGATACTTTCACGGATGCTGTAGGTAATAATAATATTGCAGCTACTGAGTTTAACTGGATTTCCTATCGCTTAACCAACCCAACCCTTAAAAAAGACGTTGTTGGTTCTATCGAAGCCTGGACTGATGTTTCATCAAGATGGGTAGATTCTAGTATTGAAAATGCATACAACAGAATGGATTGGTTACATCGACATCAGGACACTACACGCACCTCTTATCAAGGTATTAAGTTACACTTTGAGGATAAGGTTATTAATGCAGTAATGAACACCTCTCCAAACTCTCAGATGTTCAGTGATATTGATTATGCAAGTAAAGCTGCCAGCTTATTACAAAACACGGATGGCTCTTTAGTGGCTGTTGGTGACCACATTAAATCAGATGCAACTAACATTGCCATTAATCAAGCAGCAAGGATTAGAGAGGACGCAATAGGCTCACTTAATCCTACCTTTGGACCAGTCATAGACAATTGGTCGATATGGACTGAAGGCAAGGTACTGGTTGGTAAGAAAGAGAAAGCAGCCAGCGCATCTGAGCAAAACACAGTGGCTGAATCTATTGCAATTGGTTTTGACAGACCGACCAATAATGATGGAATAGTAGGCTTTTCCTTAAACCTTGGGCAAGGTAATACCGATGTAGGGACAGATTCAACTAACGTTAGCTCAAACAACTACAGTTTGTCTACTTATCGTATATTCAGTCAAAGCGATAGCGCATTCTTAGCAAGTGTCATTGGTCTAGGACACCTTGAATTTGATACGGTTCGTACAGATGGATCAGACACTTTAACAGGCACAAGAAAGGCTAATCAGATATTCCTATCAACGGTATTAAAGCGTGAAGATAAAATCAAAGTAAACGGTCTTATCACTGACCACAACAATTTCTTATTATCACCGTACACTGAGTTGTCATTAGCATACACTAGGTTGAATGGCTTTAGTGAGACTGGTGGCACAACAGCGTTGACATTTGATGGACAAAACGTTAGTGATGCAACCGTACGTCTCGGTGTGGATATAAGTTCTCTTATACCTATTAGCAGAGGCTCTATTAAGCCCTTCGGTAAGCTCGAATACAATGCATCTGTATCAGATACATCCGCAACGATACATTACAGTAGTGAAAGCGCTAATTACACAACAGACCTTGATAAGACAAATGTGAATTTTAAGTTCGGATATGGATTAGATTTTATAACTAAGGGCGGTTGGAACAGTTCGGCTAGTTTTACGAGTGAACAATCTACTGGCTCTGGTGAGACTTCTAAATATAGTGATAGTTTTAGGTTTAATGTCGGGGTTGGGTTTTAGATTTTCTATTAATTAAAGTGTCACAACACTTAATTATTCTTTTATCAACTTCTTTTTACTGGGCCCGGGCTTGCATTTAGCCAACACCCTACGTATATTACAATAAAAACCCACCATTCATCAAACACAGCTGTGGTGAATCCACGGATGTGTTTGACCTTGTCCCCTTTTAAAAATAAATCCAATGGTTGTTATCGAAGTGGAGTGCTAGGTTTTTCGTTGTTTGAGCGAAGCGAGTTTAGGAAAACCCACGCAACAAGATTTACAAGCATTGAGATTGTTTTTAACTAACGATTGATATTATCCCCAGTATACACATAAACCATTTATTCTACTTTAGGTGGATTTAAAAAATATATAATTCCGTCAAAGGATTAAATAAGAGCAACACTAAACACTCATTGGATTTTTGATGGAATTTTCAAACCTACTTACCAACCTTAAAAATCGTCATTTGTATCGATCAAGACGATTAAACAGTGGCGCACAAGATACGCAGATTGTTATTGATGGAAAATCTGTCATTAATTTTTGCTCAAACGATTATTTATCGCTTGCCAACCACCCACAAGTTAAAGAAGCCTTTAAACAAGGGGTGGATCAATACGGGGTGGGCTCTGGCGCATCGCATTTGGTGAGTGGCCATTCAAAAGCGCATCATGAATTAGAAGAGGCTTTAGCGGACTACACAGGGCAAGCACGTGCATTATTATTCTCAACTGGATACACGGCTAATTTAGGTATCTTTTCAGCGCTAAAAGATGAGCTTGGCTGGATACTGCAAGACAAGCTTAATCACGCATCATTAATTGATGCTAATCATCTAATTGGCTTGCCATTGCAGCGTTATTTACATAATAACATTGAATCACTAGAGAGCAAGGCACATAAGCAATCAGGTCAAGCGTCAAACAGCAGTCCTCGAGGAGGGCAAGGCATGATTGTGACCGATACGGTGTTTAGCATGGGCGGTGATCGGGCTAATATCGATGATATTGAAAAAATCGCAAAAAAATACGATGCACTTTTAATGCAAGATGATGCGCACGGTTTTGGTATTTTTGAGCCCAATATTCCAAAAAACTCGATTTATATGGCCACCTTAGGCAAGGCGGCTGGCACCATGGGTGCTTTTGTAGCCGGAAATGATGATTTTATTGAATTTTTAATTCAAAAATCTCGCCCCTACATCTATACCACGGCTATTTCACCGGCTTTATGTGTGGCGACACTCAAAAGTTTAGAAATTATTAAACAGGGTGAACAAAATGCCAAATTATTGGCCAATATTGATTTTTTCCGAAATTTTTCAACCGCACTTAGTTTGCCAATTTCAAAATCTAACAGTGCGATTCAGCCACTGATTATTGGTGACAGTGAAAAAGCACTTTCAATTAGCCAAAAATTATTTGATCAAGGATTTTACGTTAGCGCGATTCGATCGCCAACCGTACCCAAAGGCACTGAGCGTTTAAGAATCACACTTAGTGCTAATCATACACAAAGCCAAATTGAACAGCTACTCACCCAAATCAAACATACTCTAC
>JAUWPG010000004.1 GCA_030611725.1 Gammaproteobacteria bacterium | reverse complement strand
GTAGTTGTTTTCGTTTGCAACTATGTTTTTAAAGCATATTTTAACGAGTTATCTTTATCCTCGGCATGCGTCCTTGAGATCCAACTCCTCGTCGAAGCCATGTCATCCCCTGGAACTTATATTATAACACTATTTTATAATATAGTTACTCTTGCAAATTTTCGTTTGCCGACTTGATAAATGGCTGTACCTATCTCTGGCTCTAGATTTCTATCGGTGATTTTTTCACCTTCAATTTTAGCCGCACCTTCTTTGATCATTCTAAAGGCATCTGAGGTAGAGTTAACCAAGTCTGCTTCTTTGAGAAGATTGGCTATTTTGATACCGGCATCAAAATTAAACTCCGGCATCTCATCAGGCACTTTGTTTTTAGCGAAGCGGTTGATGAAGTTTTGCTGTGCTTGTATTGCTGCTTCGGCGCTGTGAAAGCGGGCGATGATTTCATTGGCTAGACGGAATTTGATGTTTCTAGGGTTTTCTCCATTTTCGACTTCTAGTTTCCAGCTGGCAATGGTTTCGAGCGATTCAAAGCTAAGTAGCTCTAAGTAACGCCACATAAGTTCATCAGAAATAGACATAATTTTGCCAAACATATCATCTGGCGTATCATCGATACCGATATAGTTATCGAGTGATTTTGACATTTTCTGCACGCCGTCTAATCCTTCTAAAATTGGCATAGTGAGAATAACTTGTGGCTCCATACCGGCTTGTTTTTGTAGCTCTCGACCCATTAATAAATTAAATTTTTGATCCGTGCCACCAAGCTCAATATCTGATTCTAATGCAACAGAATCGTAACCTTGGATTAAAGGGTATAGAAACTCATGGATAGAAATACTTTTGCCAGATTTGTAACGTTTGGAAAAATCATCACGTTCTAGCATTCTGGCAACCGTTTGTTGAGAGGCGAGCTTAATCATATCGGCAGAGCTCATTTCCCCCATCCACTGCGAGTTAAACACCACGGTGGTTTTATCCTTGTCAAGGATTTTAAAAACCTGATCTTGATAGGTTTTAGAATTTTCAATCACTTGCTCTTGGGTGAGTGGTGGGCGCGTGGCGCTTTTGCCAGTCGGGTCGCCAATCATGCCGGTGAAATCACCAATTAAAAACAATATTTCATGACCTAAATCTTGCAATTGCTTGAGTTTGTTGATGAGCACGGTGTGCCCAAGATGAAGATCTGGTGCTGTTGGGTCAAAGCCTGCTTTAATGCGTAAAGGTTTGTTTTTTGCGAGTTTTTTCTTCAGCTCGTCGAGTGGCAATATTTCATCAGTGCCACGCTCAAAAACAGCTAAGGTATTTTTTGTATTCATTTTTAAATAGGGTTTATTGTCTAATGTGACCGTCACCAAGGACAATGTATTTTTGTGAGGTTAAGCCTTCAAGGCCAACTGGGCCTCGCACATGGAATTTATCAGTACTGATGCCAATTTCTGCACCTAAGCCATATTCGAAGCCGTCAGCAAAACCTGTGGAGGCGTTAATCATGACGGATGCAGAATCAACCTCGGTAATGAAGCGACGACCCGAGGTATAGTTTTCGGTAACGATAGACTCCGTATGCCCTGAGCCATGTTGTTCAATGTGATCAATGGCATCAGACATGGAGTTAACAATGCGAATAGATAGGATGGCGTCTAAATATTCTGTATCCCAATCCTCAGCAGTTGCTGCGATGACTTGCTTTGAAAATTCCATGGTGTGCTCGCAACCTCTAAGTTCAACACCTTTGAGCGTGTATTCTGCAATAAGTTCAGGTAGCACTTTGTCGGCAGCTGATGCATGTACCAGTAACGTTTCCATTGCGTTGCAAACACCATAACGGCGAGTTTTGGCGTTAAAGGCAATTTTGATGGCTTTATCAGTATCAGCGTCTTTATCAATGTAGGTATGGCAAATACCATGAAGATGCTTAATTACTGGCACTGTGGCGCTTTGGCTAATGGCCTCAACCAAGCCTTTTCCGCCACGTGGAATAATGGCATCAATATAGTCGCTGGCTTTGACCAACTCAGTGACCGCAGTGCGATCTGTGGTGTCGATCAGTTGTACACAGTGTTCGCTCAAGCCAGCATCGACCAGGCCTTGCTTAACGCATACGTACAAGGCAAGATTAGAATGAATGGCTTCTGAGCCACCACGCAAAATCGCGCCATTACCTGATTTTATGCAAAGTGCTGCCGCATCAATGGTAACGTTTGGACGGGATTCGTAAATAATAGCCATCACCCCTAAAGGTACCCGCATCTTGCCGACTTGAATACCACTTGGACGATATTTTAAATCCGTAATTTCACCAATTGGATCGGGCAGCGCAATAATTTGATTTAGACTCTCGATAATGCCATCAAGTCGAACATCATCAAGCATGAGCCGGTCTAATAAAGCGGCATCTAATCCATTGTCTTTACCGTGATCAAGGTCTTTTTGATTGGCTTTTAAGATGGCTTTTCGATTTTGATCAACTTGGTGAACGATATTGGTTAATGCGTTGTTTTTAACAGCCGTACTTGCACTGCGCAGTGTTTTGGCAGCTGATTTTGCATTTTTACCCAGTGTGGTAATTAGATTGGTTATTGAGCCCATTGTGTTTTCCCAGCTAAATTTAGTAATAGTGTGCGTAATTCATCAATTACATTAAGATTATCCATGCCTTTGATTGAACGGTCAATACGTCCGAGTGATAATAATATTTTTTGTAAACGCTGATAAGGGTGGCGTTTTAGTGCGTTGCCAATCACAGGTTTTCTTTTGCTCCATACATGATGATTTTGTAAGACAATCTCTATTTTCTTGACTTTTTGTAATTCTATCGCCATATCAATGATACTGTTAATCTCTCGATACAGTGAACTACTGAGCTGGATTGGCATTGAACTGTCGTCGATTAAAGTATCATAAATTTTTAATACTTGGTTGCCATTACCAAAGAGCGCTGCGTCAATCAGACCATAGATGGTGTATTTTGATTGTTGACTGGTTTGGTCTAAATATTCTTGTGTGTTAATTTTTCCATCTGGGTAAGCCATTTTTAATTTTTGGATTTCTTGCATAGATGCCAGCAAGTTGCCTTCAGTACAAAAAGCAATGCTTTGAGCCACTTCAGGGCTGGCCTCAAGCCCGAGTGTTGCCATGTGGTTAGTAATCCAACCGACTAAGTGGTCGCTTTGTATTTCCCAATGCTGAATTACATTGCCGTGTTGTTCGAGTGTTTTGAACCATTTACTTTTTTGTTGGCTCATGTCTAACCTTCCGGTAGAAACAATAAACAGAATGTCATTCGGAAGTGAACTGGCAATATTGGTGAGTGCTTTTGAACCTTTAATGCCAATTTTTCCAGTTTTTAGTCGACACTCAATAATACGTTTTGGTGAAAATAGAGAAATGGCTGAGATTTCAGTAACAATTTGGTCCCATTGGAAATTACCATCAATCTCAAAACTGATCTTGTCATCAAAACCTTGAGCTTTGGCAGCGTCTTTGATTTGGGTTAGACTTTGCTCTACCAGTAAAGGCTCTGGTCCAAAAACAAAGTAAAGCGCATCAAGTTGATTGTTGAGGGAATTACTGAGTTGTTCAGACCTAATTTTCATTCAAACGATTAAGTCTTCTCAATAATTTTTTGATGATGGTGTTGCGAAGCTCAGTGTAAGCTTTATTGATTTGCAATCTGTCGGCTTGTGCGGCAATCATTTTGCTTAAATGCGTGTTTGCAGTTAGGCTTTTAGAAAGTAATAATTTGTTATCACGATTAAAGATTTTAATAGGCACGCTAAGGCTGAGTGTGTAGCTGTTGTCCGTGCCAGTTGGTGTGTAAGAGGCCGTTTGTTTTTTCTGTATTTCATCCCCAACCTGGATTGATAAAGACCGCGTTGCCTCTGAGTTAAAACGTTTTCTTAGTTCGGTAGCAAATGTATTGTTATCATTAGCACTAATCGATGCATTTAGTGGCGTATTTTTATATGGCGTGTGAAAACCACAAGCACCCAATAAACTGGTGATGAGAATGATGGATAAAAAGCTAATTTTTGACATAATTTAGAACGTGTTCTTATTAAGTTAAGAATTATGACAGAATTTAAATTTTTTTGTTGTAAAACCTTGAAAAATAGCTATCAGAACCTATATAAGTACACAATAGGGTATAATTATTTTCTTTTTTATTGATTTTTTATTATGTTTAAAAATTTATTACTTTGGTTAGTTTTAGGCAGTGTCTTGACCTCAATTTTTAGTCAATTTCAGGTTGATGAGCAAAAAAACGAGATTACTTATTCTCAATTTATTCAAAGCGTCAAACAAGGCGATGTTTCTAACGTAACTCTTTTAGGCAATAATATTAAAGGTGTGGGCGTTGGTGGTGAGAAGTTTTCAACCTATAATCCAGGTGATTTAGGTTTGATGGGTGATTTGTTACAAAGTGGTGTTTCTGTTGAAGCCAAACCACCTGAAAAAGATGGATTCCTTAAGCAATTGATTATCTCTTTAGCGCCGATTTTATTATTGATTGGCGTCATTCTCTACACCATGAAAGGTGCGGGTGGCGCAATGGGTGGCAAAAACCCGATGAGCTTTGGAAAATCTAAAGCCAAACTAATTAGTAAAGATGAATCTAACATTACTTTTGCAGATGTAGCCGGTGTAGATGAGGCCAAGGAAGAAGTAATGGAATTGGTTGATTTTTTATCCAATCCTGGTAAATTTACCAAAGTGGGCGGCAAGATTCCTAAAGGTGTTTTGATGGTAGGCCCTCCAGGCACAGGTAAAACTTTATTGGCCAAGGCCATTGCAGGTGAAGCTGATGTGCCATTCTTCTTCATTTCAGGCTCTGATTTTGTTGAGATGTTTGTTGGTGTGGGCGCATCACGTGTTCGTGATATGTTTGAACAGGCTAAAAAGAATGCCCCTTGTATTATCTTTATTGATGAAATTGATGCGGTCGGTCGTCAACGTGGTGCTGGTATGGGTGGCGGTCATGATGAGCGTGAGCAAACCTTAAACCAAATGTTGGTTGAGATGGATGGTTTTGAAGGCAATGAAGGTATTATTGTGATTGCCGCAACTAACCGACCAGACGTATTAGATCCTGCATTGCTTAAACCGGGTCGTTTTGATCGTCAAGTGACTGTTGGTTTACCAGATATTAATGGTCGTAACGCGATCTTAAAAGTGCATATGCGCAAATTGCCGATTGCAAAGAATGTTCAATCAATCAATATTGCCAAAGGTACGCCAGGTTTTTCTGGCGCAGATTTGGCTAATTTGGCCAATGAAGCCGCACTTATTGCTGCGGGTAGAGGTAAGAGTTTAGTTGGCATGCAAGAGTTTGAAAAGGCTAAAGATAAAATCATGATGGGTTCTGAACGAAAATCAATGGTGATGGATGAAGCTGAAAAAGAGATGACCGCTTATCATGAAGCCGGACACGCCATCGTAGGTCGACTAGTTCCTGAGCATGATCCTGTGTATAAAGTAAGTATTATTCCCAGAGGTAGGGCGTTAGGTGTAACCATGTTTTTGCCTGAGAAAGACAGCTACAGTATTTCAAAACGGAAATTAAATTCTCAAGTGGCTTCATTGTTTGGTGGCCGTATTGCAGAAGAGTTAATTTATGGTTCTGATGCGGTAACCACAGGTGCAAGTAACGATATTGAACGCGCAACTGAGATTGCACACAAGATGGTGAAACATTGGGGAATGTCTGAGGTGATGGGGCCGTTGGCTTATGGTGAAGACGATGGCGAAGTATTCTTGGGCCGACAAGTGACTAAACACAAGCATATTTCGGACAAAACTTTTGATTTGATTGATATTGAAATTCGTAAGATTATTGATGCCAATTATAATATTGCTTATAAAATACTGGAAGAGAATAAAGATATTTTGCATGCTATGGCCAAGGCTTTGGTTGAAGTTGAAACCATTGATAAAGATCAGATCGACGATTTTATGGAAAGAAAACCAATGCGTGAAGCGGCGGTGATTATTGATTCTGATGTAGAATCTACTGAATTGGGTAAAGGCGTTGAGTCTGCAGATGATGTCAGCAATGATCCTGATGAAAGACCAGTGGGTGGCGAACAAGTAGCCTGAGTTTAATCGGTAGTCGTTTATGACTATTAATTCTAAAAATCCAATCATTATGGGCGTGTTAAACATTACGCCTGATTCATTCTCAGATGGCGGTCAACACTTTGACACGGCCGATGCCATTACACGCGCTGAACAGATGATCATACAAGGTGCAGATATTATCGATATTGGCGGTGAGTCAACTCGCCCAGGCGCACAAGCAGTTTCAACAGCTGATGAAATTAACCGTGTTATTCCTGTTATCGAAGCGCTGTATCATTCAACCAATATACCTATTTCAATTGATACTTCTAAACCAGAAATTATGGACTTGGCTGTAAAGGCGGGCGCTAGCATGATTAATGATGTGTGCGCTTTAAATGGAGATAGTGCATTAGAGATGGCTACATCATTGAATGTTGATGTGTGTTTGGTGCACATGCAAGGTAGTAGCCCTAGAACTATGCAGAAAGATCCGACTTATGGTGACGTGGTGGATGACATTAAAGACTTTTTTGATAAGCGAATCCAGGCTTGTATTAGTGCAGGTATTGCTGAGGATAAGATTATTCTAGACCCAGGGTTTGGCTTTGGCAAAACTTTGGCACACAATTTAGAGATTTTAAAACGTTTGCATGAATTTAAAAGCTTTGGTTTGCCAATATTGGCGGGCATGTCTCGTAAGTCAATGATTGGTGCATTACTTAATGATAGGAATATTGCTGGAAGGGTTGTTGGCAGTGTGACAGCCGCTATAATAGCAGTCCAAAATGGAGCAGATATTGTACGTGTACATGATGTTCTCGATACCAAAGATGCATTAACAATTTTAGGGGGTGTGAGTTGAGCGGTTATTTTGGTACTGATGGCATACGAGGCAAAGTAGGCGTTAAACCGATTACGGCTGATTTTTTCTTGAAATTAGGCTGGGCCATTGGTTCGGTTTTAGCTAAAAAAGGTAAATCTAGTGTTGTTATTGGTAAAGATACTAGAGTGTCGGGTTATATATTTGAATCTGCTTTAGAGGCTGGATTTTTATCTGCAGGCGTTGATGTGGGCTTACTCGGCCCAATGCCAACACCAGGTATTGCTTACTTAACCAAGAAATATGGTGCAAACGCTGGTGTAGTAATTACTGCTTCACATAATTCCTTTGAAGATAATGGGGTGAAATTTTTCTCTCAAGAAGGCTTCAAACTAAGCGATGCAGATCAAAAAGAGATTGAAGAAAAGTTGGAACAACCAATGGTGAATATTGCCAGCTCAAGCCTTGGAAAGGCAACACGCTGTGAACACCCTATTAGCCAGTATGTGAAATTCTGTAAGTCCAGCTTTGATTATTCTGTTAATTTGGGCGGTTTAGATATTGTGATTGATTGTGCACATGGTGCAACCTATCACCTTGCCGAGGATGTTTTCTCGGGTTTAGGCGCTAATATCACAATGATTAATAACCAGCCTGATGGCTTTAATATTAATCTTAAATGTGGGGCGACTGATACAAAGCATTTGAGTGATGTTGTATTGGCACAAAGGGCTGACTTAGGTATTGCTTTTGATGGGGATGGCGATCGATTGATTATGATTGATGCAAATGGTGAATTGGTAGATGGCGATGAATTGGTGTTTATCTTAGCCAAGTCTTGGCACAGCCAAAACCATCTACTAAGCAATACTGTGGTTGGTACTAAGATGAGTAATTTAGGCATGCGCCATGCACTAAGAGATTTAGATATTCGATTTATTGAAGCTGATGTGGGTGATCGTTTTGTGCTGGAGCAGATGCAAGCCAACAACGCTATTTTGGGTGGCGAAGGATCAGGCCATATTATTTGTTTAGATAAAACCACTTCTGGTGACGCGATGATTGCGGCACTTCAAGTATTAGAAGTCATTGCTAAACGCAGTAAGACACTTAGTGAGCTAAAGTCTGAAATGCAGAAATACCCTCAAGTGATGATCAACGTTAAAACCGAAGAAAAAATTAATTTAGATCAGCACGAAATTTTAAAACAGGCCCAACTCAAAGTCGAAAAAATATTAGGTGACGAAGGTCGTGTATTAATTCGTGCTTCTGGCACTGAACCACTTATTCGAGTGATGGTTGAGGGTAAGGATTTAGACTTGGTACAACAAAGTGCAGAGCAACTGGCTGACGTGCTGCGCTAATGACTTTTGACAATACCGAGCTAATTTTAGTCGGTTTAATTTTTCTATGGGCAGGCTTTGTTCGTACGGGATTAGGCTTTGGCGGCGCAGCACTGGGGTTGCCCTTAATGTTATTGGTTGGTGCAACGCCGGTCTATTGGTTGCCAATTATTGGCATTCATTTACTGTTTTTCTCATCGCTCACTTTGGTCAGATCTTTAAAAAAAGTAGATTGGCCGTACCTAAGGCGCTCGCTTTTATGGATCCTCCCCCCGACTTTAATCGGTGTGGCTGGTTTGTTAAGTTTGCCTGATGATGTCATTGTGGTATTTATTTATTCAATCACTATTTTTTACGCCATCACTTGGATTTTTAATACAAAAATCACCTCACACAGTCCATGGGTAGATAAGCTGCTGTTAATTTTTGGTGGTTATGTGGCCGGCACTTCACTTACTGGTGCACCATTAATTGTGGCAGTTTATATGCGCCACATTGTCAAAGAATATCTACGCAATACTTTGTTTGTACTGTGGTTTATTTTAGTCAGTATCAAGATGGTTACTTTTGTATTGATGGACGTCGTCATTGATTGGGAATTTTCACTCTTACTCATTCCTGTTGCCACCATTGGGCATGTTTTAGGCATTAAAGCTCATCAAAGTATTACTCAAAATGATGAGGCATTTAAACGTTGGGTTGGTGGTGCTTTATTTGTCATCAGTTCATTTGGGTTATTCAAGCTATTTTTGAGTTAAAATCAACAGCATGAACGAATATGTCCTAATCCTAGTCAGCACCATTTTAGTGAATAACTTTGTGTTGGTTAAGTTTCTAGGGTTGTGCCCTTTTATGGGAGTTTCTAAAAAAGTTGAAACCGCCATTGGCATGGGTTTTGCAACGACATTCGTACTGACATTAGCAAGCTTATCAAGTTACTTAATTAATGCCTATATTCTTATTCCGTTTGAATTGGAATACCTGCGCACTATTGCCTTTATTGTTACCATTGCTGGTGTGGTTGGTTTTACTGAGCTGGTGGTGAATAAAACTTCACCGGTTTTACACCAGTCTTTAGGTGTATTTTTGCCGCTGATTACCACCAATTGTGCCGTACTTGGTGTGGCCCTGCTTAACGTTGGTCAAGATCATGGTTTTTTGGCTTCAGGGGTATATGGGTTTGGTGCAGCCATTGGTTTTTCATTTGTACTGGTGGTGTTCTCAACCATTCGTGAGCGCATTGAAAGCGCGGATGTACCACTTGTGTTTCAAGGCGCGCCAATTGCACTGATTACTGCCGGTCTGATGTCAATGGCGTTTATGGGATTTATTGGGTTGGTATAGTGTTAGATTCTGTTTTTATTTTTTCAGCATTAGCACTGGGTTTAGGCCTGGTATTAGGTTATGCAGCAATCAAATTCAAAGTTGAAGGTAATTCTTTGGTGGATCAAATTGATGCAATCTTGCCACAGACTCAATGTGGACAATGTAATTACCCAGGCTGTCGCCCTTATGCTGAGGCAATCGCTAGTGGCGAAGCGCCGATTAATCAATGCCCACCAGGTGGACAAGAAGGAGTGGATGAGTTGGCTGAGTTTTTAGACGTGGAAACACTACCACTAAATGCAGAGAATGGAGAAACACAACCTGATCACGTGGTTTATGTTGATGAACAAGTATGTATTGGCTGCACATTATGCATTCAAGCATGCCCAGTGGATGCCTTTGTTGGTGCTTCAAAAGTCATGACAACGGTGATTGCAGATGAATGCACAGGTTGTGATTTGTGCATACCAGTTTGCCCTGTAGATTGTATTCATGTGTTGGAAATTGCACCAACTTTTAGCACTTATGTGCCTAATATGGCTGAGATTGCCCATGCTTAATCAGTCTTTTAATGGCGGTATTGTTATTGATAGTCCGCATCCTGTTGAGGTGGTTGAAATTATTCTAGCACCTTTGCCAGATAAAGTGGTTTTGCCTTTGCAACAACGTATTGGTGGTGAGGCTATACCTTGTGTATCGGTGGGAGATAAAGTATTAACTGGCCAAGTTATTGCCAAAACAGATGATTATTTTTGTGTGCCGATTCACGCGTCTATTTCTGGTACGGTTGTGATTATTGATGATCAAACCATTCCGCATAAATCAGGGCTAAGATCAAAATGTATTACGATTGAATCTGATGGCAAAGATCAATGGATAGAGCATACTGGTTGTGGTGTAGATTTTCTACATTGTGATCAAGCTACTATGATTAAGTATATTCAAGCTTCAGGTATTGTTGGTTTGGGAGGTGCTGGATTCCCAGCGCATGCAAAATTAGAAGGTATTCAAGATTGCCATACTTTGGTTATCAACGGCACTGAGTGTGAGCCAGGTATTATGTGTGATGATGCGCTTATGCAACACCATCCACGAGACGTTATTCGTGGCGTTGAAATCTTACTGCATATTTGTGGTGCGCAACGTGCAGTCATTGCTGTTGAAGATGACAAGCAAGAGGCACTAAATTCGCTATTGATGCATTGTCATGACGATCGTATTAGCATTGAGCAGATTCCAACTAAATATACGTCAGGTGCTGAAAAATTATTAATCAAAGTTTTATTAGGTATTGAAGTTCCTTCAGGGAAATTTGCGATTGATATAGGTGTTATTTGTCAGAATGTATCTACCACTAAGGCAATCTTTGATGCGGTAGTAGAAAACAAGCCTTTGGTTTCTAGAATTGTGACTGTGACTGGATCTGGTGTCAAATCGCCAAATAATTATGAAGTTCGCTTAGGCGCATCATTTGAGCACATTGTTTCAATGGCAAATCCAAATACTAATCATCACTCTGTGCGTATGGGTGGCATGATGATGGGCGTTGATGTTGAGACAACCCGTATGCCAATTTGTAAAATTACCAATTGTATTTTTGTTAACAATATAGAGACAAAGCCCAATACACAGGAATGTATTCGTTGCGGACAGTGTAATCAAGTTTGTCCAGTTAATCTATTACCGCAACAACTCTATTGGTATGCCAAGAATGAGAATACTGACAAAGCAATGGATTATAATTTAGCAGATTGTATTGAATGTAGATGTTGTGACTATGTATGCCCGAGCCACATTCCTCTGGCTGAATATTTTTCTTTTGCTAAGGCGTTACATCGTAAAACCACTGAAGACCAGTATCGAACTGACATTGCTAGAGAACGATTTGAATTTAGAGAATATCGCTTAGAACGCACCAAACAAGAGCGTGCTAAGATGATGGCCGCTAAAAAAGAAGAATTAAAGAAAAAAATGGCCAATGATAAAGCACAGAAAGGCAAAATAGCCGCCGCTATGGCACGCGTCAAGAAAACCAAAAAAGTGAGTGATGATGTACAGTAAAGCACTAAATACAAATCAAATTATGCGTCAAGTAATGTACGCTTTGGCGCTAGGTGTAGTTGCGGCTTATTCTTTCTTTGGTTGGGGGGTTATTGTACAAATTGTATTAGCTGTGGTTACAGCAATTGCTGTTGAATCTGCATTTTTAAGTATTCGAAAACACCCAATTAAACCAGCAATTAGTGATGGATCTGCCGCTCTTTCGGCAATTCTATTGGCAATATCAATCCCAAGTATTGCACCATGGTGGATCGTTGTTGTTGGCGTAGCTTTTGCGATAATTTTTGGTAAACAACTTTATGGTGGACTGGGTAATAACCCCTTTAATCCAGCGATGTTAGGCTATGCATTTTTGCTAATTTCTTACCCTTTACAAATGACCACTTGGGCAGGTGAATTTCTAGGTTTCTCTCAGGCCATCGATGTTGTTTTTAATCTAAGCTCAGTTGATGCACTGAGTGGTGCAACACAATTGGATAATGTAAAAACTCAACTTGCTTTAGGCAAAATGGTTAGTGAGTTAGATGTGCATTCAATTAGTCAAGCTTGGATTAACTTAGGCTTCTTATTGGGCGGGTTGTATTTATTGTTCCGCAGGGTGATTACTTGGCACATTCCAGCTGCCTTTATTACGGGCGTGGCCGTTATTTCATCTGTGTTGTTTTTAATCAATGATCAAATCTATATACCCGTGCAAAATCACTTAATGCTGGGCGCAACTATGCTCGGTGCATTCTTTATTGCCACTGATCCGGTATCAGGCAGTACCACACCAAAAGGTAGGTTAATCTATGGATTCTTAATGGGTGTTTTGGTGGTGGTGATTAGGGTGTTTGGCGGCTATCCAGATGGCGTGGCTTTTGCGGTGTTGTTAATGAATATTACCGTGCCTTTAATTGATTATTACACACAGCCCAAGGTGTTTGGAAAATGATTTCAAACCCGATTTTGAAGGCCGGTGCTTTATTGCTTATCTTTACTGCAATTAGTATATTTTTTGTCGCATTAACGCAAGATACCACTAAGGAAAAAATCAAATACAATGAAGATCAGTTATTAATCAAACGCCTTGCTGAGTTGGTGTCGGGCTATGACAACAAGATTCTGGAAGACAAGTTTTCAAAAGAGATAGAACTACATGGTTTGCAACAAAAAATAGGCATTTACCCTGCTAAGCAACAAGGAAAAACTTTTGCCTACTTAATTGAGCACACTTACCCCAATGGTTATAACGGCGGCATCCGCTTATTGACCGGATTTGATGTTAAACGCCAACTATTGGGTGTTAGAGTAATCACACATAAAGAAACCCCGGGATTGGGTGATAAGATCGAAACCAGGAAGGCAGATTGGATCAAACAATTTAGCGGACTGTCTTTATCAAACCCTCATCAAAATAACTGGAAAGTAAAACGTGATGGTGGTGTGTTCGATTCATTTACCGGTGCAACAATTACCCCAAGGGCAATTGTAAGCGCTGCTTACCAAGTACTGGTTTATTTTACTGAGCATGAAATTAACTGATTTTGACTTCGAGTTACCGAAGTCACTCATCGCCCAGAATCCACCAAAAAATAGAACAGATTCACGACTTTTAGTACCACAATCGACTATTATCGATTCTTTTTTTCATCAAATAGCATCATTTATTAAACCTGGTGATTTGTTGGTTATGAACAATACTCGGGTAATTCCAGCACGATTGTTTGGCCATAAAGAATCAGGTGGAAAAGTTGAAATTATGATTGAGCGCTTGTTGAATGATAGCCAAGTATTAGCAATGATTAAGGCTTCACGAGCACCACAAATTGAAAGTTTTATTACTTTAGAAAATGGCGATAAAGCTCAAGTTATTGGTAAAGAAAATGGATTCTATACGCTAGATTTTTTAACTGATTCATTGCTTGATTTACTTAATAATGTTGGCCATATTCCTTTGCCACCTTATATTGAACGCAGTGATAATCAAGCTGATCTTGAGCGTTACCAAACCATTTTTGCTAAAAAAGATGGGGCAGTGGCAGCACCCACAGCAGGTTTGCATTTCGACAAAAAGTTATTAGCCTCTTTAAAAACAATGGGCATTGATCATTGTTTTGTTACCTTGCATGTGGGAGCGGGTACTTTTCAGCCAGTTAAGGTTGATGAAATTACTGATCATAAAATGCACAGTGAATATTTTGAGATTGGCCAAACAACGGTAGACCAAATTAACCAAACCAAGAAAAATGGCGGTCGTATTATAGCGGTAGGAACCACGGCAGTTCGGTCAATAGAGTCCGCTGCCAAGAGTGGTAAGTTAAAAGCCGTGCAAGAAGAAACGGATATTTTTATTTATCCAGGCTATGAATTTAAGGTGGTGGATATGATGATTACTAATTTCCATTTGCCCAAATCATCATTACTCATGTTAGTGAGCGCTTTTATTGGTCAAGAACCGATGATGGAAATCTACCAGCATGCGATTGAAAATAAATACCGGTTCTTCTCGTATGGAGATGCCATGCTTTTGGAAAGATATAATGCTAAGTAGAAAGCAACAAGTCCTGCAAGAAGTTTTTGGATTTGGTTCATTTCGTCCCCTGCAAGACCAAGCTGTTGACAAGATTTTAGCGGGCGAAGATGTTTTATTGATTCTATCAACAGGTGGTGGTAAGTCACTTTGTTATCAACTGCCTGCACTATTAATGGATGGTGTTTTAGTGGTTGTATCGCCATTATTAGCATTAATGCAAGACCAAATACTAGGGCTGGAAAGTAAAGGCATTAGTGCAGCGATGCTGTCTTCTATGCAGAGTATGGAAGAAATTCGAGCAACTGAAGATGCGTTGAGAAATCAAGAAATCAAAGTTTTGTTTGTCGCACCAGAGCGCCTGAATAATGATTACTTTTTGTCATTTTTACAATCATTAAATATTGCATTTTTTGCTGTTGATGAGGCGCATTGTGTGAGTGAATGGGGTCATGAATTCCGTGCTGATTATCGAAAACTAGGCTTGCTAAAAATACGATTTCCAGATATTAGTATTGCTGCCTTTACTGCCACTGCCACACAACAAGTTGAAAAAGACATTGTTGCGCAACTGAACTTTAAGCAAAGAGGCAACATTATTCGCGGTACGGTATTACGTGATAATTTGTATATTAGCGCTGTTGTTAGGCAAGAAAATGGCTATCAACAAGTGTTGAATTTTCTAGAAAAACGCACAAATGAGCAGGGCATTATCTATGTACAATCTCGTGTTAAGACAGAATCTTTGGCTAAATTTTTGCAAGAAAAAGGCTTTCAAGCGCAGGCTTATCATGCGGGGCTAAGTCCAGAAAAGAGAAAGTCTGCGTTCAATAATTTTGTTGGTGAAAAAACCAATATTATGGTGGCGACAATAGCTTTTGGTATGGGCATTGATAAAAGCGATATTCGTTTTGTTATACACACTTCTATACCAAAAACCATTGAATCTTATTACCAGGAAATTGGCAGAGCGGGTCGAGATGGATTATCCAGTGAAGTACTTTTGTTATATGGTACTTCTGACATAGGTGTACTTAGTCGTTTTATTGATGCTGTGGATAATGAAGATTATCGTCAATTGGCTTTTCAAAAGCTCAATACAGTTAAGCAGTATGCTTTTTCTGAAAGCTGTCGTCATCAGGCGCTTAGTCGCTATTTTGATGAGGATGTCGAGCCATGTAAAACCATGTGTGATAATTGCAATGAACCTGACACTAAACGAAAAGACATTACTGAATTAGCGCAAAAATTTATATCTACAGTTTATCGCACTGAACAACGTTTTGGACAAAACTATATTATTGACGTGTTGAGAGGCGCTAAGACACAAAAAATCTTAAATAATAATCACGATAAACTCTCTGTTTATGGCATCGGTCAAAATCTTAGTAAAATACAATGGAAGATGATTGGTGATAGATTACTAGAGTTAGAAATTATTCAGGTAAGTGATGAGTTTAGAGGTTTAATCCTTACTGATAAAGCAAGATCAGTTCTAAAATCTGAAGAAAAAGTTGATATTCGTGCCATTAATTTTAATGTAAGTAAGAAAAGTGCATCTATCGCTAAAAAATCTACCCTGCCTGAATATGACTTTGATGAGGTAATATTTGAGTCTCTTCGTGCATTAAGATTAGAAATTGCAATGGAAACTAAAATGCCTGCTTATGTTATTTTTGACAACAAAACTTTGCAAGCAATGGCGTACTTATTGCCCACTGATAAAGAAAAATTTTTACAGATTAACGGTGTTGGAGAAGTTAAATATAAGAAATATGGCGAACAATTTTTGGCGTTAATCAATACACTTCGTGCTGATGATTTTCAAGATCCGACACACTAAAAAGGAGAATAAGTATGGTTTATGAGGATGACTTAGTAACTGTAGAAATTGAGCCAAGTGAAATCCCTTGGGTGAAGGTTTTTACCAAACGCAAGGTTAAAGAATTTAGTGAATGCACGGTAGCGGAAAAAACAGAAATTTTTCGAATTATTGATATAGTCGAAAAATCAATGTTAAGTTATTTCAATGCAGATAAGATCAATATTGCATCTTTTGGAAACTTATTGCCACATGTTCATTGGCATGTAATGGCACGTTTTGAAGGGGATAGCTATTTTCCAGAGCCGATGTGGGGCGCAAAACAAAGAGAATCAAATTTAGATCTACCCAATTTTGAAGTGTTCTTTAGCGAACTAGGAAAGCAACTTTGAATCAGCTTGAAAGTCAAGATCAGTTAAACGTCCTTAAGCGAGACAAAGATGCCGTGTTAATTTTATTTGGCAGTGTGCATTGTGGTGTGTGCCAAACCATTAAGCCACAGATTGATGATAAATTTTCTGTCAAATTTCCAGGTTTAGAGATGGTTTATATTGATTGTGAGCAATTGCAAGAGGTTTGTGCTCAGCACGGTGTGTTTTCTTTGCCAGTGGTGCAAGTATTCTTCATGGGGCGGAAATTTATTGAAAAGGTTAGAGGGTTTTCACTCTTGGCATTAGAGCAAGAGATTGAAAAAACCTACGACAAAATGAATGGCTAAAGACTGTTTTTAATTTTTTGTAGGGTTGGTACTTTTAGGCTGAATTCACTTGCCAGTTCTAACGCCCTGTCTAGTCTTGCAGGGGCAGATCGACCCATACAGCCATGTGCTAAATCACCCTCAAAAGCTTTAATCATGCCTTGTTCTAGTTGATCCTTATCAAAAGACTGTCCGGTTAATTGAGCTTGCAAGATCAACACATCTTTTGATACGTCACGCATCAGTGATAAATGGTTGTTGCGTAAGTCATCTACATTAGCACCAGACTCAATTAACAATCCAGAAATATTGGTGGTTAAGATATAGAGATTTTTTAACACCAATTCGAAAAGTAGTGCATCGTCATCTGCGACCACATGTGCAGGAATGTCGATCAATGCTAGAGAGTCGGCTAATATTTGTGCTTTTGCGCCATAGGCAGGCGAGGATATTAGCACTTTAGAGTCCATGCCTTTTTTCTTTTCAAACCAAACTGAAATTACTGTGGGGTTTGTAAAGTGATGAGATTCCCAGTCACGTGGGAGAAGTTCATTTTGCATCATCGCTACTCGATCTTTCCACTTAGTAGGGATAGAAGATAGTGCAGATTGCAGATCACCTTCAGCAGTACAAACTAAGATTAGCTCGGGGTCGATATTGGCTTTTAATTCATCAATATTCGTTGCTCTAGTGATGGGATAAACAGGGTAATTATTTTTTAAAAAAGCACGTGAAAATACACTACCAAGCTCACCAATGCCTAATACGACAATGGGTTTTTTCCTCTGGATTGCTGCGCTTATCATTTTAAAATTTCCAGTAAGGTTGATCCCATTGTGGCTGGGGTAGGCGCTACTGCTACACCTGCTAATTCAAGTGCTTTAATCTTGTCTTCTGCTTTACCTGTGCCACCACTAATCACGGCACCGGCATGCCCCATGCGTTTACCTTTTGGTGCGGTGAGTCCGGCAATGTAAGAGACGACCGGTTTAGAAACATTGTTCTTAATAAATTCTGCCGCTTCTTCTTCGGCGAATCCTCCAATCTCACCCACCATAATGATCGATTGGGTTTGATCATCAGCTTCGAATAATTCTAAGCAGTCAATAAAGTTCATGCCTTGGATGGGGTCGCCACCAATGCCAATACAGGTGCTTTGTCCCAGTCCTGCTTGTGTGGTTTGGTGTACGGCTTCATAAGTTAAAGTACCTGAGCGTGACACAACACCCACACTGCCTGCCTGGTGAATATTGCCAGGCATAATACCAAGTTTGCATTCATCTGGGGTGATGACGCCAGGGCAGTTAGGTCCAATCAAGGTTGAATTAGAGTCTTTTAAAATGGCTTTAATTTTAAGCATGTCTTGTACTGGGATACCTTCAGTAATACAAGCAATAATTGGCATTTCTGCCTCAATCGCTTCAACAATAGATGCGTAAGCAAAACGCGGTGGCACATAAATCATCGTAGCATTAGCGCCTGTCTCATCCATAGATTCTTTTACTGAGTTAAACACGGGCAAGTCTAGGTGAGTTTGTCCGCCTTTTCCAGGGGTGACCCCGCCAACAAACTGCGTACCATAGGCGATTGATTGTTCAGAATGAAAAGTGCCTTGTTTGCCAGTGAAGCCCTGGGTAATTACTTTGGTATTTTTGTTAATTAATACACTCATGCTGATAACTCCACAATTTTAATGGCTGCTTGAGTAAGGTCTGCTTCAGTGTGGATGTTAAATGTTGATTCATCTAAAAGCTTTAATCCTTCTGGCGCATTAGTCCCCTCTAAGCGTACAACAATTGGCAAATTAAGGCCAACTTTTTCAATTGCTTGTAGAATACCCTCGGCAATTAAATCGCAACGCACAATACCACCAAAGATGTTGACTAAAATACCACGAACGTTTGCCTCAGTTTGAATCAGCTCAAAAGCTTTGGCCACACGTTCAGCTGTAGTGCCACCACCCACATCTAAAAAGTTAGCCGGTGAGCCGCCATGGTGCTCAATCAGATCCATAGTTGCCATGGCTAAACCCGCGCCATTGACCATACAGCCAATCGTGCCATCAAGCGAGATATAATTCAGTTGGTATTTACTGGCTTCATTTTCTTTTTCGTCTTCTTGTGAGGTATCACGCAGTTCAGCAATATCTTCGTGTCGATATAGAGCGTTATCGTCAAAATCTATTTTTCCGTCAAGGGCCAATAAGTTATTATCTATCGTGGTGATTAATGGGTTAATTTCAATTAAGTTTACGTCTTTAGTGATGAATATTTCATACAAGCCCAACAAGGTTTTAGTGAATTGATTGATCAATTCGCCTTCGAGTTCGAGCTTTGATGCAATGGACACACAATCGTCTTCAGTTAAAGCACCCAATGGGTCAACCCCGAATTTAATGATTTTTTCAGGCGATTCAGCGGCCACTTTTTCAATATCCATACCGCCTTCAGTAGAAGCTAGAATGGTGATTTTTTGCGTTTGTCGATCAACCAACAAGCCTAAGTAGAGCTCACGCTTAATATTCTGACCGCCTTCAATTAGTATCTGGCTAATCGGTAAGCCTTTAGCATCTGTTTGCGGAGTAACTAGATTAGATCCAAACAGCTTGTTACAAGCATTTTCAACCTCTTCGATTGAGTGACATAAAATTACACCACCACCTTTGCCGCGTCCACCGGCGTGTACTTGTGCTTTAACTACCCAGACATCACAACCCAGTTCGGCACAAGCTTTACTTGCATTTTCAGTGTTGTTAATTAAGATTGCTACAGGCGTTTGAATATTGAATTTTCTAAATAGAGATTTGGCCTGGTATTCGTGTATGTGCATGAAAAAGTGCGTAAAATAAGATGCTTGAATTTTACACTTAATCCTTAAAAAAATGGCGAATTACTCTACCAGTCAATTCAAAAATGGCTTAAAACTAATGTTAGATGGTAATCCTTGTTCAATTATCAATAACGAGATTCGCAAGCCCGGTAAAGGGCAGGCCTCTAACAAGGTTAAGTTGAAGGATTTAATCACGGGTAAAACTCTGGAAAAGACTTTTAAATCTGGCGAATCTGTAGAGGGTGCAGATGTGATGGAGTTGGATATGCAATACTTGTATAACGATGGCAGTGAGTGGAATTTTATGGATCCAAATAATTTTGATCAATATGCTATTAATGATAACGCCATGGATGATGTTAGGGGTTATTTGGTAGAGCAAGATATGTGTGTGGTAACACTTTGGAACGACAACCCGATCTCAGTCACTCCGCCTAATCATGTGATGCTTGAAGTGGTGGATACCGACCCTGGGCTTAAAGGCGACACTGCAGGTACAGGTGGTAAACCAGCCACTATGAACACAGGAGTAGTGGTTCAAGTGCCATTATTTATCAGTATTGGTGAAAAAGTGAAAGTAGACACGCGCACAAATGAATATGCGGGACGCACTTAAAAAGCGCGATAATTTTTTAGCACAAGTACGACAATTCTTTTCTCGTCAAGGTGTTATTGAGGTGCAAACACAGCAACTTTTAGACACACCAGCTGCTGATGTGTATATTGACAGCATTGCAATGCAAGTCAATAAAGACATTGAGAAAAAATCAAAATACCTACACACTTCCCCTGAGCTAGAAATGAAAAAAATGTTGGTGAGTGGTAGTGGGGATATTTATCAAATTTGTACCGTTTTCCGTGACAATGAACAAGGCGCACAAAATTTTAACGAGTTCACGATGTTGGAATATTATCGCTTGGGTTTTGACATGCACCAGCTGATGGATGATATTGTGAAATTATTAGATGCATTAGAAGTTCGGGGTCGGGTTAGTAAGCTATCTTATGCACAAGCTTTTTTTGAATATAGCGATATTGATATTCTGAATACTGATTTTGAAGCGCTAAAAGTAATTGCCAGAAAATATGGGCTAAGTGTAGATTTTGAATGGATTGAAGATCTACAAATTTTTTTATTTACGCATTTGATTGAGCCAAAATTAAAAGATTTACCATTATGCTTTATTTATGATTATCCGGCAATGCAGTCTGCTCTGGCTAAAGTAGAAGGGCAAGTGGCACACCGATTTGAGTTGTATATGCAGGGTGTTGAAATTGCTAATGGCTATGATGAATTGCAAGAGGCAGAGGCTTATCAACAACGTTTTGGTAGTGAGATCAACAAGCGAACCGTTTTGGGTAAAGTGTCGGTTGATATGGATAAAGATTTTTTATCAAGCCTGAAAAATCCTTTGCCACAATGTTCGGGCGTGGCGATAGGTATAGATCGATTATTGTCTCAAATCCATTAAAATAAGTTATGATTACGTTCCGGCTATTTATTTAACTATTTAATTATTTGACATTACCCTTATTTATATGATTCGTTTTATTTTTTTATTGCTGTTGTTAGGTTTAAATGTACAAGCGTTGCAAATTCTGCAGCCTAAAGATGGGCATAAAATAGTTAGACAACAATTTGGACAACCAGAAGAATCTTTGTCACCTACGCAACTGTTAACTAGATTAGAAAAATCTGCTAAGAGCGGCAATGTAAGAGAACAATTTAGTTTGGCCAATATGTACCACAGTGGAATTGGCGTTAGTCAAGATCTAAGATTGTCATTCTATTGGTATACACAAATCGCAGAACAAGGTTATGCAAACGCTCAATCCCGCTTAGCAAATTATTACCATAAAGGTCTTGGTATAGATAAAGATATGGACCAGGCATTATTCTGGTATCAAAAGTCCGCCAAACAAGATTTTGTCATTTCACAGCATGCATTAGGGATGATTTATCAAAATGGCGAGTTAGGCAAAGTTGACAATGAGAAAGCTTATTATTGGTATGAGAGAGCGGCGCAATTGGGTTATGGAAAAGCGCAAACAAGTTTGGCAAAACTTTATGAAGCAGGCATAGGTATTGATCAGGATTTGGTATTGGCACAGCACTGGTATACAAAGGCAGCACAACAACACGATGCTCAAGCACAATATGACTTGGCAAGATTTTTTGAGCGTAATGCTTATTCAGATAGAGCAGTTGCTTGGTATAAAAAATCTGCTGACCAAGGCCATGTTTCTGCCCAATTTCGTTTAGCAGAGCTGTACTATTTAGGTAAATTGGTTAGTAAAAAAGATGAAATAAAATCATTAAAGTGGGCGTTGTTGGCAGCAGATAAAGGCAATGCAGATGCACAATTTCTGTCTGCTGTGATTTATAGCAACAGTGAACAAGTGCCATTTAATTTACCTCAATCTGTTTATTGGTATCAACAAGCCTCTGATCAACAACATGCTGGAGCACAATATAATTTAGCTACTTTGTATTTGAAAGGCATCGGTGTTGACAAAGATTTTGATCGAGCCATTGAGTTGTATCGAAATTCTGCAGAACGAGGGTTTACTCAAGCACAATATTCTTTAGCGCTTCGTTATTTAGGTGCAGAAGGTGTTGAGCAGGATTACGAACAAGCGGTTATTTGGTTAATCAAAGCAGCAGAGGGTGGACATGTATCTGCACAGCATTCTTTGGCGTTGAGATATAAATTAGGGCAAGGCGTTGAAAAAGACCCTGAGCAGGAAGCTTATTGGTACCAACAATCAGCAACCCAAGGCAACCTTGAATCGCAATATAATTTGGCATTATTATTGCTTAAAGGAGATGGCGTTGATCAGGACGTCAAAAAGGCCTTGACCATGTTGTCAAATCTTGCAATCGAAGGGCATGAGGCTTCTCAGTATCAATTGTATGTTGTTTACGACCAAGGAGAAATAGATGAAAGAGATGAAACATTGGCTAGAGTTTATTTACTTAAAGCATCTGAAAGTGGGCATTCTGCAGCTCAATATCATCTAGGGAAGATTTATTCCGAACAAGGGCAATTAGAAGAGGCGTTATATTGGCTGAACTTGTCTGCTGATCAAAATTATGTACCCTCTCAAAAAGTATTGGACGGTATTCAAGTGACTGATCAAAACACACTGAAAGCGGATGTACAAGATGTGGCACTGTTTCCAGCTACAGCCTCTGCTCAAATACCCTTAACAACACCAGAAGTTGTTATGTTAGATGTGCTGCCTTTAACACAAGAAATCTTGACATTAAACACAAAAGATATTGTGCCTATGCCTAATGAAGTGACTTTGTCGCATATTCCAAGTTTGGCACAAATTGAACAATCGCTAATCAGTAACTCAAAGCCAATGAACGATGTCATTGAGTTGGTTCACAATGTTAAACAAGGAGATCCAGTTTCTCAGCATAATTTAAGCACATTATTTAGTGATGGAATTGTCGTACCTAAAGACAATAGAAAGGCATTTGTACTCATGCTAGAGGCGGCTAAGCAAGGATTGACCCAGTCACAAAATAGCGTGGCTATTATGTATTTGGAAGGCACTGGTGTTGATCCAGATTATGAAAAAGCTTATTTTTGGGCCAGTACTTCAGCACGAAAAGGCAACCAAACAGGTAAAAAAATCTTGCTACAGATTATTTCTAAAACGCAGTAATAATTATGTCAAAAGAGACCAGCACACAATTTTGGCAAACCCTTTCACTCTCAGAAATGACACACTCTCAATGGGAGTCACTTTGTGATGGTTGTGGGCGTTGTTGTTTGCACAAATTGGAAGACGAAGACACCGATGAAATCTATTTTACTGATGTGGCTTGTCGATATCTGGATGAAGAAACTTGCCAATGCCCACACTACGAAACACGCAAGTCCTTAGTGCCAGACTGTTTAACCATTTACCCTGATTGGGGTGATAAGTTTAATTGGCTGCCCAATACCTGTGCTTATCGGTTATTATCAGAAGGTAAGGATTTGTTTAATTGGCATCCGCTGATTAGCGGTGATCCAAATTCAGTACATTTAGCTGGGATTTCTGTGCGTGGTCGCACCTTTAGAGACGACGAAGTGGCAGAAGAAGATATTTATAAACATGTAATTACATGGGTGGATTAATGAATAAAAAAATAACGTTATTATTGTTACTATTAACCACGAAAGTTTTTGCTGAGTGGCCACATGAGCATATCTCTCAGGCAGTCTTTGCCACATCGATTAAAGACAGAATGCCGATTGAGATAGTGACAGAAGTCAATGATTCTTTAGGTAAAATCTATTTTTTTACCAATATCCGTAATTTGACAGGTGATAAGATCACTCATCGTTGGATATATGAAGACAAAGTCAAGGCTGAAGTTAGTTTTGATATCAAAGGTAAGCGTTGGCGTGTATGGTCAAGTAAAAATATTTGGCATACATGGGTAGGGCAATGGAAAGTAGAAGTAGTAAATCAAAACAATGAAATACTACTAACAAAAACATTTGAATTTGGAAAGAAAAAATGAATAAAGTAGTACTCGCTTATTCAGGCGGATTAGACACCAGCATTATTGTTAAATGGCTTCAAGATACGTATCAGTGTGAAGTGGTTACTTTCACGGCTGACATTGGCCAAGGTGAAGAAGTAGAACTGGCACGCGCCAAAGCTAAAGCTGCTGGCGTTAAAGAAATTTATATTGAAGATTTACGTGAAGAATTTGCGCGTGATTTTGTGTTTCCAATGTTTCGTGCTAATGCGATTTACGAAGGCGAATATTTACTCGGCACTTCAATTGCACGCCCATTGATTTCTAAGCATTTGGTGGAAATTGCCCATAAAGTAGGCGCTGATGCTATTAGCCATGGCGCAACTGGTAAAGGCAATGATCAAGTACGCTTTGAACTTAATGCTTATGCACTCGATGCAGATATTCAGGTGATTGCCCCATGGCGTGAATGGGATTTGTCTTCTCGTGAGTCACTGATGGATTATGCAGAAAGTCACGGTATTGAGGTTGACTATAAAAAACAAAACAAAAAATCTCCTTATTCGATGGATGCCAATTTATTGCACATTTCTTATGAGGGCGATATTTTAGAAGACCCATGGACTGAGCCTGAAGATGACATGTGGCGCTGGACAGTTTCGCCGGAAAATGCGCCAGATAAAGCCGAATATATTGAGATTGCTTATACTAAGGGTGATATTACCGCCATTGATGGTGAAGCAATGAGCCCTGCAACCGTGATGGAAGTATTAAACCAACGTGCTGGTGCCCATGGCATTGGCCGTGATGATATTGTTGAGAATCGTTTTGTCGGTATGAAATCACGCGGTTGTTACGAAACACCTGCAGGCACAGTCATGCTCAAAGCCCATCGCGCCATGGAAAGCCTTACATTAGATCGTGCAGCAGCGCACCTTAAAGATGAGTTGATGCCAAAATATGCCGAGATGGTTTATAACGGCTTTTGGTTTGCACCTGAGCGTGAAATGTTACAAGCAGCGATTGATCAAACTCAAGAGACTGTGAATGGTACAGTTCGCCTTAAATTATACAAAGGCGGTATCACAGTAGTTGGTCGCAAGTCTGATGATTCATTGTTTAGCGAAAAAATTGCCACCTTTGAAGACGATGGCGGTGCGTATGATCAAAAAGATGCGGCAGGTTTTATCAAACTTACCGCGCTTCGCTTACGCCTTAAAGCTTTAAAGTAAGAAGACAAATTACTCTTAAAATTTACACTAACTTTTGGGGGCGACCTCTCAAAGTCAGTATACTTACCTGTGACGGCCTTTCTTGGTTAAAGCTAGTTTATAGGCTGTTAATTTTTTCAAAATACCCACTAAAAATACAATTTAGTGGGTATTTTTATATTAAAAATGACATTTTAAAGTATAAAAGTGGGTTTTTTATTAAATTATAAGACTTATTTCCATTATTTTCTAAATTTTATACAATAAAAAAGCCTGATAAAAATCGGGCTTTTTTGTATATGGAGGCCGGAACCAGAGTCGAACTGGTCTAGATGGATTTGCAATCCACTGCATAACCGCTTTGCTATCCGGCCAAGACGTATGCAAAGGAGGGCTTGTAGAAAACAAAGGCCTGATAAACAGGCCTTTTTAAAATTTGGAGCGGGAAACGAGATTCGAACTCGCGACATTCACGTTGGCAACGTGATGCTCTACCAGCTGAGCTATTCCCGCATAGGTGGCAAATTATAGTGTTTTTTTACTAAGAGTCAAATGTTTTTACACCTTCTTTTAAATAAATAAACCCTGAATACAAAGTGAGCAAGGTTGCAGCCAATAATAAAGTAACACCAATTTCAAAACTGGGTAAGCCAAAGAATGGCTGTTGATAGAGTAAGAACAAAATCGCAAAGATCTGTACAAAGGTTTTTACCTTGCCGACAAAGGAAACATTAACTGTTGAACGTTGACCAATGATGCCCATCCACTCTCTGAGGGCTGAGACTAAAATTTCACGAGAAATAATGATCAGTGCACAAGCACCAATATACCAATGTGTACCGCTAGGATAAAAATCTACCAGCAGGATTAATGCAGTAGACACCATTAACTTATCAGCGACGGGGTCTAGGAAAGCACCAAGCTGAGAAGTCATATTGAGCTTTCTGGCTAAATACCCATCTAAAAAATCGGTGGTGCTAATCACTGCGTATGCACCTGTTAGAAAGAAGTTAATCCAAGTAAAAACAGGCGCATCAGTATAAGCAGGTTGAAAATAATACAACACGACAAAAACTGGAATTAGTGCAATTCTTGAAAGCGTTAAAATATTAGGTAGTGTCATCATAAAAGGTATTCTAACAGAGTATGGTAGATTTATTGACACTTGAAAATGGTGGGCCCGACAAGAGTCGAACTTGTAACCGCTCGGTTCGTAGCCGAGTACTCTATCCAGTTGAGCTACGGGCCCATAAAGCGTGTAATTATCACCATGTTCATGTCAAAGGTCAAGCGAGAAGTGGTTTATTTTTGTAAGCGATCGACCAATTGATCAAGTTTTACCAAGCGCGAGCCTTTAATGAGTACTGTTGCGTTGACGTGATGATTTAATAGATGAAAGACCAGTTGGTCTAAATCTGCAAAATGCGTACCACCGTAATGCTTGGCAAACTCTCCGTAGGTGTAAACTGCATCAAGTGAATCTTTGGCTAATTGTCCAATTTGCTGATGGAAAGTTTTGGCCTCATCACCCAGTTCTGCCATGGTGCCGAGTACCGCAACTTTTTCACCTGTAAAGCTCAATAGCGAGCTAATTGCTGCTTTCATTGATTGCGGACTGGCATTATAAGTATCGTCAATAATGGTTAGTTTGGGCTGTTGAATAACATTCAGCCTACCTTTTTCAGCCTGAGTATTTTCCAGACCTTGTTTGATGGTTTGTATATCAATACCCAATATATGCGCACAGCTACTTGCTGCTAATGCATTGCCAATATTGTGCTGTCCAATGAGTTGTAAGGTGACGTTGGTTTTTTGATCAAAAATATTTAAATCAAAACTGTTGTTGTCGATGTTATTGGCAAAAACATCACCACCTTCGCCAAAGCTAAGATCACCCACAAAGGCGGTGTCGGTATTAACAATGTTTTGACTGTCTACGCTGTAAATTTCACCTTTGGCCTTAACCAAATTTTCAAAGCCGCCAAATTCACCAATGTGCGCATCGACCGTATTGGTAACTACCGCAACATTTGGCTTGGCAATCTTGCACAAGTGTTTAATTTCCCCAATGTGATTGGCGCCCATTTCAATCACAGCATATTGGTGCCTGTTTTTAAGTCTTAATAAAGTTATAGGTACACCCAGGTGATTATTTAAATTACCTTTGGTTGCGAGCGTTGGTGCTTTTAAACTTAATATGTTAGCCAGCATATTTTTCGTGGTGGTTTTGCCGTTACTACCGGTAATGGCAATGACTTTTGGCTTGATGTTTTCTAGGTGCCAGTGCGCTAAATCAGCCAACGCAGTTTGAGTATCGTCAACTAATAATATCGGTAGATTGCTAGCGACGGGCTTGCTAGCGATGATTGCCACTGCACCCATTGCTTCGGCCTGATCAATATACTCATGAGCATCAAAGTTTTTACCAATGAGTGCGACAAACAACGCGCCATCCATACGTTGACGTGTATCTGTGCAAACATTTGAAAAAACAATGTTGTCGATTGAATCTTTATCAAGGTGCAACACTTGAGCAATGGTGTGTGTGTCAGCTAACAGCATTTTGAGCAATTTCAATATCGCTTAAAGTCAGTGTTTTATCTTTAAACTCTTGGATAGACTCATGACCCTTACCGGCAATTAGCAAACATTCATCTTCACCCAAAGTGGTGACGGCAGTTTCAATTGCCAATCGCCTATCAAGCGTAATGTCGAGCTCAAAACTATCATCAATACCACTTAATATATCATCAATAATGGTTTGTGGATTTTCATCCCTCGGATTGTCGTTAGTGAGTACAATCGTGTTGGCCAGTTTGGATGCAATCTTACCCATCTTCGCGCGTTTACTTTGATCTCGGTTGCCACCACAGCCAAACATAATACGTATTTTATGATCAGGATAGTGTATTTTCAATGTATTGATGGCATTTTCAATCGCATCTGGCGTGTGTGCATAATCAACCCAAGCCAATGTATTTTTAATACGGTGCATTCTGCCAGTCGGTGGTTGTAAATGATGCAGTAGTGGGATAATTTTTGAACGTTCAAAACCAAACTGTTCAACGCAATTTAGTGCTGCCAAAACATTGGATAAATTAAATTCACCCAAAAATGGAATTTCAAAAACAAAGCCATCAAGCTGACATAAGAAACCTTCAGTCGTTACTGTAATTTTTTCAAAGTCTTTGATAGAGTATAGACTGTGTTCTTTGTCATTTGCGATTTGTAAAAAGTTTGAATGCTGGTCATCGTCTTGATTGACCACCACCCCGTTTAGCAAATCAAATGCAAACAGTTTGAGCTTTGTATCCCGATATTTATTGAGTGTGTGGTGGTAGTCTAAATGATCTTGCGTAAGGTTGGTAAAAACTGCTTGGCTAAAGTTTAAACCTGCCACTCTGTTCTGATCTAAACCATGTGAAGAAACTTCCAATACTGCTGTATTAATATCATGCAGATGATATTGATGAAGTACTCTATATAGCGTCAAAATATCCGGCGTAGTATTATTGGATATCACCTCACTACGGGCAATCCCTAGGGTGCCAATTAAGCCATTTTTAACCCCAAGTTTGCTTAATAGTTGTGAAATAAAATGGCTGACTGAAGTTTTTCCATTGGTGCCAGTCACGCCAATAATTTCAACTTTTTTTGCATTTGGATAACCACGATCTGCAAGAGTCGGCAAGTGTTGTTTCAAGTTGTCAATACGAATCGTAGGTACGCTACATTCAAAATCTTGTGAATCGACCAATACTGCAACACAGCCATTTTCAATGGCTTGATCAACATGATCAATGCCATGAGTAGACTGCCCTTGCAAAGCAACAAATACATCACTGGTTTGTATATTGGCTGCATTTAAACACAGGCCTTTAATTTCGACGTTAATCTGTGTGTCGACAATATCAATTAGTAGTTCATTTAAATTCATGTGAGTATTATAAAAGGTTTATTGCAAAATAAGATTGAATGGTGCTCTTTGATAATAAATTATTTCTACTAATATTTTCTTGAATAGTCTACCTATATAAACAAATTTTGATAAAATAATAATTTTAAGTATTTTAGGGGGGGTGATAATGGCTTTAACACGTAGAGATTTTATTAAGGTTTTGGGTGCTGGTTCTGCAGCAGGTTTAATTAGCAGTGGTTATGCAGGTAAAACCAATTTGTCTGGCCAAGAGAACATGTATGAAGTGCCAAAAACAGGTAATGCACGTATTTTGCATATCACAGACACACATGGTAATTTGTTGCCCAATTATTTTCGTGAACCAAATGTTAATCTAGGATTTGGCGACACCTTTGGCCAGTTGCCACACGTAGTGGGCAACAAACTACTCAAAGAAATCGGCGTTAAGCCAGGGTCGCCTGAGGCTTATGCATTCACTTATAATAATTTTGAAGATCTGGCGGCTAAGTATGGCAAGACCGGTGGTTTTGGTCAAATTAAAACTGTATTAGAATCTTTGAGAGAGGGTGCGGGCGGTGTGCAAAATACACTCACACTTGATGGTGGTGACACTTGGCAGGGTTCAGGAACATCTTTATGGACACGTGGTGCAGATATGGTTGAGGCCACTAATATGCTGGGTGTAGATGTGATGGTTGGTCACTGGGAATTTACTTATAAAGAAGCAGAGACGCTTAAAAATATTGGATTTTTTAAAGGTGATTTCTTAGGTCAAAACGTGCGTATTATGGAAGACGCTTTAATGGGTGATGACTATTTCACCATGACTGAGAAGTACGATGGTAACGGCCTGTATAATGAAGATGATGCGATGCCATTCAAACCGTATGTGATTAAAAATGTAGGTGGGCACCGAATTGCGGTGATTGGCCAAGCATTCCCAAGAACTTCAAACGCCAACCCACAAAAATATTTCTTCCCAGATTGGTCGTTCGGTTTGCGTGAAGATGAAATGCAAGAATTAGTAACAGATATTCGTGAAAATGAAAAGCCAGATGCGGTAATTGTGCTGTCACATAATGGTATGGACGTAGATATTAAGATGGCTTCACGTGTTGTGGGCATTGATGCATTTTTTGGTGGACATACACATGATGGCATGCCTAAACCTGTTGAAGTTAAAAATTCTGGTGGCGTTACAGTCGTTACCAATGCCGGTTGTTCAGGCAAATATATCGGGGTGATGGATTTAAATATTGTTGATCATAAAGTGACAGGTTATGAATACAAGATGCTACCAATTCTGACTGACTTCATTAAGCCAGATGCTGCTATGGTGTCTTACATTGATAAAATGCGTAATACGAAATACGATAAGAACGTAGTCGAAGCGCGTAGTAGTAAGATGAGTAATAACCCAGATCGTTTGGGCAAGACTTATGATGCAATCTTGACCGAAAAGCTTTGTACAACAGAGCAAACGCTTTATCGTCGTGGAAACTTTATGGGTACTTGGGATCAGGTATTGGTAAATTCATTGCGTGAAGAACACGATGCAGACTTTGCAATGTCACCTGGTGTTCGTTGGGGCACGTCAGTACTGGCTGGCCATGATGTAACCATGGAAGATCTGATGACTAACACATCCTTGACTTATGGCGAGACTTCTGTAAACGAATTCAAAGGATCGCAACTTAAAGGGATATTGGAAGCCATTGCTGAGAATTTATTTGTGCAAGACCCTTACTTGCAATCAGGTGGTGACATGGTGCGCATGGGTGGCCTGGACTACACCATTGATCCTGCAGCAGGATTGGGCGAACGTATTAGTGACATAAAAGATGATGAAGGCACACCGATTGACCTAAACAAATCGTACAAAGTAGCAGGTTGGGCGAGCGTAAACTCTATTGGTGAAGGTCGATTAATATGGGATGTGGCCGCAGATTATATGCGTAAGCAAAAACATATTAACCTGACTAAGGTTAATCATCCAACCATTAAAGGTGTGAAGAATAACCCTGGTATTGAAAGTTACGATGGTGATTTAATTTAAACCATTATTAGCAATACAATCAAACCCCGCTAGTCGGGGTTTTTTTATTATGAGATCATTCTTAACATTATTATTATTATTCATCGGTTCGTTCGTAAACGCAGATGTGGTCAAACCTGCGCTGGTGGAAATTTCAATTTTTGAAAATAAAACAGTCGAAATCGAGATTAACCTTAGTCTTGAAGCGGCGATGACGGGGATTGGTACCCAGTATAAAAATACCACCGATGCACCTACTTCGGCGCAATATGATGAGCTGCGTTCACTCGAGCCAAATGTGTTGCGTGAGCATTTTCAAGATTTTGAAGCTGAGTTTTTAAATAGTTTTTGGCTTGGTGTTAATGGTCAGATGCAAACATTGATTTTGACTGATGCAAAGCTTGATATTGTGGGTTATAAAAAACGACCAAGAAAAACCATTCTAACTTATCAAGCACAACTTAGTGAGTGGCCAAAAACACTCTCGTGGCAATACGATAAAGTCTATGGTGACAGTGCGCTACGCTGGCAAGTGTATAAAAAGGATGAATACAATTGGAGTCAATGGCAATGGTTGCGTAATGGTAAACCCAGTGGTGTGATTGATATTAACAATCCAGAACCACTTAATACAGCCCAGCGTTTTTATCAGTTTATTGGTATTGGATTCGATCACGTGATTCCTTTGGGCTGGGATCACATTTTATTTATTGTCGGCATGGCGCTTTCATCACTGTTATGGCGAAAATTGTTATTATTGGTCACTACTTTTACATTGGCACACACGCTGACATTGGGCTTGGCAATGTATGGTGTGGTGGAAGTCTCGGCGAGAATTGTTGAGCCACTCATTGCTTTTTCCATTGCCTATGTGGCGATTGAGAATTTAATGACCCATCAATCCATCATTCGTAAAAGTGTGATTGTATTCCTATTTGGTTTGATTCACGGCCTAGGTTTTGCCACCATGCTCAAAGAGTTTGAGATGGCACCTGATTCATTTTTAACCACCTTGATTGCTTTTAATATTGGTGTTGAATTGGCACAAATGGTGATCGTGTTGGGTGTAGTAAGTATATTGTTGATACTACGCAGGCTGAAACTTAATTATCGACAGTTGGCAATTGTGCCAATTTCAGTACTAATTGCACTGATTGGATTTTGGTGGGGTGTAGAGAGATTGATTAATTAGTAATTACAAGTAGTTTTTTCTTGTGCAAGGCAGATTTGTAAAATGTGAGGGCGCGTAGATTTTCTACGTAACTGAATATTTTACAAATCTAACGCAGTACAAGGAGAAAATACGAAATAATTTAGATGATCTTGGCTTGCATTAAGGTGTGGGTGTTGATAGCACCAACGACTTGATTGTTATCATCAACAACTGGCAGGGAATTGAGATTGAATTCATCCATCATTTGTACCGCAGCCATGGCAGGCTTATCTGCTAAGATTGCTTTACAGTTTGGGGTCATTACTTCGCCGATGCTTAAATTTTGGATATCATCGTGTGTTTCTAAAACGCGGCGTAGATCACCATCGGTAAAAATACCTTGAAGGTTGTTTTCATTAGTAATTAACACCATGCCCAGTGCTTTTTGACTCATGACTAGAAGTGCATCAAGTAATTTAGTGTTGTTATTCACAGTGGGAATATCATCACCAGTTTTCATAATATCTTTAACAAAAGTTAGTAGTCGTCTACCCAAGGCACCAGAAGGATGTGAGCGGGCAAAATCATCGGGACTAAAGCCTTTATCAGTTAGTAAGCTAATCGCGATAGCATCACCCATTGCAAGCGCTACTGTGGTGCTTGAGGTGGGTGCTAAATTATGCGGGCATGCTTCTTTTTCAACGCCAACATCAAGATGTACATCGCAGACCTTGCCAATAGAAGAGTTGGCATTACCTGTCATGCCAATAATCGGCACACCAAGGCGTTGAATGGTTGGCACTAGAGTCATGATTTCATCAGACTCACCTGAATAAGAAATTGCAATCACCACGTCACCTTCAGTAATCATACCCAGATCACCATGTCCTGCTTCACCAGGATGTACGGCGAAAGCCGGCGTACCAGTTGAAGCAAACGTAGCGGCAATTTTATTAGCAATATGACCAGATTTTCCCATGCCAATCAAAATCACTTTACCTGTGCAATTTTGAATAAATTTACAGCAGTCAACAAAGCTATCGTCAAGGCGATTGGCTAAATCAAAGACAGCCTGAGCTTCAGTGAGGATAACTTCTTTAGCGGATTTTAGCAGTGAATTAGACATGCTCTAGACATCGCCATTTGTTTGGTATGCAATTTAAATCAGCCAAGCTAGCCATTGTGGCTGTATAAAGGTTAGCCTCGTCTTCGTACATAAGTTGATAGTACCGAATTTTCATAGTGAGAGCTGAACCAAAAACAATAGAGCCTAGTGCTAAGAACGACCCTAATGATAAGGTTGATACACCAGTAACACCTTGTCCTATTGTGCACCCCATGGCCAAAACACCGCCAATACCCATTAAAAAACCACTCGTTAGGTGGTTAACAAAATCCATTTTAGAATTGAACCATTCAATATGAAAAGATTTGTTCACAATAGAATACACAAACGATCCAGTTATCACCCCAAATGCGGCAATCAGGGCAAATGTAACATACGTTAAATCAAACGAAGTATTAATGAATTGCGCTACATGTGCGGAGGGTTGTACAAATGTTAATCCCTGCGCGCCTAAACCATAAGGCCTTTCATCGATCATATCAATTTCTTCTAACAGCTCTTGACCCATGGAGCCAGATGTTAAATACCAAACAAATGCAACACAAATACCAACGGTTAGTCCGGCTAGAATATTGTGTTTATCTTGTCTAAACGATTTCATCTTAAATATATAAGCCAAGGCAGCAATTGAAATAATAGCGCCTAAGAACAACCTGGTATTGAGTGCATCAGTTTGAGTGAAATACGCCGTGAGTGCGCCTAAATCTTGACTTTGAATATTAAAACTGGTGAGATCAATAAAAGCAGGTGTCATCCAAGATAAGAAAGCATCATAACCAAAATTGGTAAAAATCATTAAGTAAGCACCTAGCGCCATCATTGAGAAAATAATAACGGATTTTAAATTTCCTGACCCCATACGGATTAGGGTTTTATTGCCACAGCCAGAGCCTATGGTCATACCCACACCAAATATAAAACCCCCTAAAATGTAGCGCGGCCAAGCAAATGTTGATGCATTATAAGGCGGGTTAGCCGTGTCGTTGCTTTGTGTTAAAGTCACATCAATTAGATCCAGACTGCCTAGGATTGTTGTTAACAGTAATGCAGAGAATGCAGCCAGCATCCAAGCTTTAAAACGAGCAGTCGAGCCCATATTCACCCAATCTGAGATAGCACCCATGGTGCAAAAATCGGTTTTACTGACAACCCAGCCCATGATAAATGTTGTTGCAAAGACCAACATTAATATATTTTGATAAAGTTCAAGTTCCATATTTCCCCCTTAGTTAATAAAAGACCCGTGGCTAATTATAAGATATGTTGCTAATATTTGCTGATTATAATAAGGTGTTATTTTTAATAATGAATTACATTATGCCGAAATACAAAATTTTATTTGTATGTATGGGTAATATTTGTAGATCTCCAACCGCTGAGGGGGCGTTTAGTTCCCAAGTAGAGAAACATGGAGTAACGCATTTATTTGAAATCGATTCAGCGGGTACGCACGCTTATCATATAGGTGAACCGCCTGATTCAAGATCGCAATTATCAGCACGTAAATTTGGCGTTGATTTATCTGACCAGCGTGGGCGAAAAGTGCACGAGTCTGATTTTTATCATTATGATTATATCTTTGCTATGGATGATTCAAACCTATCAGACTTGCAGTTTATTTGTCCAAATGAACATCAGCACAAGTTGTCTTTGATGCTAGACAATATTCCAGACAACAATGGAAAAAGTGTTCCAGATCCATATTTTGAAGGTCGCTTTGATGATGTATTTGAGATGCTAAATCGTGCCAGTAGTTTTTTGCTTGATAGTTTACTTAAAAAAGTCTAAATCTTGTTGACATTAGCGCTTCTTACACAGTATAATTCATCTCTTTATTGCCCCTGAAAAAACGGTGGGTGATTAATATTTAAATTAATTTTAGAGCATTCGGAGAAATTGTATTTATGTCAACAGTTAACCAATTGGTACGTAATCCACGTAAAAAGAAGGTCGTTAAAAGTGGTGTGCCAGCATTAGACAGCTGCCCACAAAAACGCGGCGTTTGTACTCGTGTTTATACGACTACACCTAAAAAGCCTAATTCCGCACTGAGGAAAGTGGCTCGTGTGCGATTGACGACTGGTTATGAAGTTGCATCTTACATCGGTGGTGAAGGCCACAACTTGCAGGAGCACTCGGTAGTACTTATCCGTGGTGGTCGTGTTAAGGATTTACCTGGTGTTCGTTACCATACAGTTCGTGGCGCACTAGATACAGTTGGTGTTGACGGTAGAATGCAAGGTCGTTCGAAGTATGGCACTAAGAAGCCTAAGAAATAATATATTCAATAATTAAAACAAGAGAAACTTATGAGAAGAAGATCCGCACCTAAAAGAGAAATCCTACCAGACCCGAAGTTTGGTGATTTAGTATTGGCTAAGTTTGTAAACATCTTAATGTTAGATGGTAAAAAATCAGTAGCTGAGAAGATTGTTTATGATGCGTTAGACACAATTGAAGCTAAAGGTAATGCTGAGCCAATTGAAGTATTCAAACAAGCCCTAGATAACATTGGCCCTCAAGTTGAGATTAAATCTCGTCGTGTTGGTGGCTCAACCTATCAAGTTCCAATCGAAGTAAGGTCTGAGCGTAAGATCGCCCTGGCTATGCGTTGGATTATTGAAGCATCACGTAAGCGTGGTGAAAAAGGTATGAAGCTTAGACTGGCAGGCGAAGTATTAGATGCAGTGCAAAATCGTGGCACAGCATTTAAGAAAAAAGAAGACACACACAGAATGGCTGACGCAAACAAAGCATTTGCTCACTTTCGTTGGTAATCAAACATTTAGATTTAAGGATTTAATAAAATGGCAAGAAATCATCCACTTAGTCGCTACCGTAATGTCGGTGTTATGGCGCACATTGATGCTGGTAAAACCACTACTACTGAACGTGTTCTTTTGTACACAGGTCGTACTCACAAAATTGGTGAGGTTCACGATGGTGGTGCAACCATGGACTGGATGGAGCAAGAGCAAGAGCGTGGTATTACCATTACTTCTTCTGCAACTACCTGTATGTGGAAAGGTATGGACAAGCAGTTTGAAGAGCATCGAATTAACATTATTGACACCCCAGGACACGTTGACTTTACCATTGAAGTTGAGCGCTCACTTAAAGTATTAGACGGTGCGATGGCTTTATTTTGTGCAGTAGGTGGTGTAGAACCTCAGTCAGAAACAGTATGGCGTCAGGCTAATAAATACAACGTGCCAAGAATTGGTTTTGTTAACAAAATGGATCGTGCAGGTGCAAATTTTCTACGTGTTTGTGATCAAATAAAAACTCGCTTAGGCGCAAATCCAGTGCCAATGCAGATTGCGATCGGTGCTGAAGAAGATTTTAAAGGTGTGGTTGATTTAATCACCATGAAAGCCATTTATTGGAATGAAGAAGACCAAGGTGCCACTTACGAAGCCAGAGATATTCCAGCTGAATTACAAGAGTTGGCTGATGAAAAACGTGAATTCATGGTTGAGTCTGCAGCAGAAGGTAATGACGAGTTAATGGAAAAATACTTGGAAGGTGGTGAGTTGACACACGATGAAATTAAGGAAGGTATTCGCGCTCAGTGTATTGGCAATAAAATCATTCCAATGTTCTGTGGTTCAGCCTTTAAAAATAAAGGCGTACAGGCAGCATTAGATGCAATCATTATGTACATGCCATCGCCACTTGATGTTGATGCAATCGAAGGAATTCTTGATGATAAAGATGAAACAAGAGCGCCTCGTAAAGCTGATGATGACGAGCCGTTTGCAGCACTAGCATTTAAAATTGCAACCGACCCATTTGTAGGTACATTAACTTTCTTCCGTGTCTATTCAGGCGTCTTAAAAGCTGGCGATTTCGTATACAACTCTTCTAAAGGTAAAAAAGAGCGTATTGGCCGTATGGTGCAAATGCATTCTAACGAACGTGATGAAATTAAAGAGGTCCGTGCGGGTGATATTGCTGCAGCGATTGGTCTTAAAGACGTAACAACGGGCGATACATTATGTGACATGAAAGAGAAGATCGTTCTTGAAAGAATGGAATTTCCTGAACCGGTAATTGCACTAGCAGTTGAGCCAAAGACTAAAGCGGATCAAGAAAAAATGGGTATTGCTTTAGGTAAGTTAGCCGCTGAAGATCCTTCGTTCCGCGTATCTAGTGATAAAGAGTCTGGCCAAACAATTATTGCTGGCATGGGCGAGCTTCATTTAGACATTATTGTTGATCGTATGCGACGTGAATTTGATGTTGAATGTAATGTTGGTGCTCCTCAGGTCTCTTATCGTGAAGCGATTACTACCTTGGTTGAACATCAACACAAGTTTGCTAAGCAGTCTGGCGGCCGTGGTCAGTATGGCCATGTATATTTGCGTATCGAACCTCAAGAGCCTGGTGTAGGTTACGAGTTCGTTGATGAAATTAAAGGTGGTGTCATTCCTAAGGAGTACATTCCTGCAGTAAACAAAGGTGTTCAAGAGCAAATGGAAAATGGCGTATTAGCCGGTTTCCCGCTAGTAGATATTAAAGTAACGGTTTATGATGGTTCATACCATGATGTTGATTCAAACGAAATGGCATTTAAGGTTGCCGCGAGTAAGTGTTTAGCTGAAGGAGTTAGAATGGCAAACCCTCAGTTGCTTGAGCCAATGATGGCTGTTGAGATTATTACTCCTGAAGAATATATGGGCGATGTAATGGGCGATTTGAACAGACGTCGTGGCCTAGTGGGTGCGATGGAAGACCTTCCTAACGGTAAGCAATTAAAAGCAGATGTTCCCTTAGCTGAAATGTTTGGTTATGCAAATGACCTTCGTTCTGCGACTCAAGGTCGTGCAAGCTATTCAATGGAATTCTCAAGGTATACGGCAGCACCAAAAAATGTTGCCGATGATGTTATAGAAAAGTTAAATAAATAAACCAAAGTAGTAAGGAGCGATAAAATGTCAAAAGAAAAATTCGAAAGAACCAAACCCCATGTCAACGTAGGCACAATTGGTCACGTTGATCACGGTAAGACTACTCTAACAGCGGCGATAACTAAAGTAATGGCAGAA
>JAUWPG010000050.1 GCA_030611725.1 Gammaproteobacteria bacterium | reverse complement strand
TCGTGCGTGTGTGCTCGCCTCTATGAAAGTTAGCTTCAGACATGATCTTCTCATAATGACAGAACGAACGTACGCCCATCCATACAAGCTTGCATGGCACAGATTGGATCAATTTCAGAAATTTTAACAATCATGCCTTCTTGACGTAATGATTGTGCTGAGCCTTTGCCCACGTCACCATAGCCAATAACCAATGCTTTTTTGCCAGACATTAGCATGTCAGTACCACGCTTAATGGCATCATTAAGTGAATGACGACAACCGTATTTGTTGTCATTTTTTGATTTAGTGACAGAATCGTTGACATTAATAGCAGGCACCTTTAGTGTGCCTTGCTCCATCATTTCAAGCAAGCGGTGAACACCGGTTGTGGTTTCTTCGCTAATACCATGAATGTCATTTAACATGGCTGGGTATTTTTCATGCAACATTTGGGTTAAATCACCACCATCATCAAGCACCATATTGGCATTCCAAGGCTTGCCATTTTCTAAAATCGTTTGCTCAATACACCACAGAAATTCTTCTTCAGTTTCGCCTTTCCAAGCGAAAGTTGGAATGTTAGCGGCCACCATTGCTGCTGCTGCATGATCTTGAGTTGAAAAAATATTGCAACTTGACCAGCGCACTTGTGCACCTAAATCAACCAAGGTTTCCATAAGCACTGCTGTTTGAATGGTCATGTGAATACAGCCCAAGATGCGTGCATCTTTAAGTGGTTGCTCGTTGCGATATTTGTCACGCAATGTCATTAGTGCAGGCATTTCTGCTTCAGCCATCTCGACTTCTTTGCGCCCGTAATCGGCTAATGACATATCGGCGACTTTGTAGTCGTTATTGTTTAGAGTGTTGTTACTCATTTTTATCACCTTAAAGCGTAATAAAAATGAGCGCGGTTTTAATTGCCAAGCCTGATGGGAATCCCAATGCAGCGCTCCTTGGCGAGAAGGTAATTATACCTTTAATCTATTATTTTAGTAAGTGCACACGATCAGTTTTTTCCCAACTGATGTCGTCTTCAGTGCGGCCAAAGTGACCATAACTGGCTGTTTGTTGGTAGATTGGACGCTTAAGATCAAGCATTGCAATTAATCCTTTAGGGCGAAGATCAAAGTGTTCACGTACTAATGCTTCAATGGTTTCATTGCTCATCTCACCAGTGCCAAAAGTCTCTACACTGATTGAAGTTGGTTTTGTTACACCAATCGCATAAGACACTTGAATTTCACACTTATCAGCCAAACCTGCTGCTACGATATTTTTAGCAACGTAGCGCGTTGCATAAGCGGCAGAACGATCTACTTTTGATGGGTCTTTGCCTGAGAATGCACCGCCACCATGGCGAGCCATACCTCCATAGGTATCAACAATAATTTTACGACCTGTTAGGCCTGCATCACCCACGGGGCCACCAATCACAAAGTGACCGGTTGGATTGATGTGGAATTTGGTTGAATCAGTTAGCCATTCACTTGGTAAAACTGGCTTAATCACTTCTTCCATGATGGCTTCTTTTAAGTCTTTTTGTGAGATGTCTTCATCATGTTGGGTGGATAAAACCACCGCATCAATACCCACAATTTTGTGACCATCATAATGACAAGAGACTTGTGATTTTGCATCCGGACGAAGCCACGGCAAGGTGCCATTTTTCATCAACTCTGCTTGGCGTGCAACCAAACGGTGTGCGTATAGAATTGGTGCCGGCATAAGTACATCGGTAGCATTACAAGCATAACCGAACATTAATCCCTGATCGCCTGCTCCTTGTTCGTGATCGGAAGATTCGTCCACGCCATCGGCAATATCTTGAGATTGCCTACCAAGTAGATTGGTGATGTCACAAGTATGGCCATTAAAGCCGTATTCTTCTTTGTCGTAACCAATACCAATAATCGTATCACGAACAATTTTGTCGTAATCAATAGTAGCGTCAGTCGTAATTTCGCCTGCAAGTACCACATGGTTATCTTTAACTAGGGTCTCAACCGCAACGCGTGAGTTTTTATCTTGAGCTAATGCTGCATCTAGAATGGCATCAGAAATTTGGTCACAAACTTTATCTGGGTGGCCAGCAGAAACAGATTCGGAAGTAAAAATCATTTTTATTCTCCTAAGAATTAAAAAAACCCATCAAGCGGGTCTTTATCTTAAAAGAACTCCAGCTTTAGCTTGTTTTAGTTATCATAATAAATCATAAATAACAACGCCAGCAATCGGGACAAATCAACGTATGAATGGAATTATACAACACAATGTTTTAAAAATCTATAGCATAATAACCTCTATTAATTAATTATCAGCAGCAATGATTAAATTTATTATTAAACACAAGTATCTTGCATTATTTATTCCAATAATCATTTTGTTGATTTTAGCAAGTGGCGGTCGTTTTTTAAAATTTTCTAATGACTATCATATGTTTTTTAGTGATGATAACCCACAGTTAATTGCCTTTGATGATTTGCAGGATACTTACACAAAGAGCGATAATATTTTAATAGCGCTGAAAGATGATAGTGGAATTTTCACTGAAGATAATTTAAAAGCAATCGCTGACATTACTAATCAAGCATGGCAGGTGCCACACTCTAGCAGGGTGGACTCTATTGCGAATTATCAACATACTTTTGCAGATGAAGACAGTCTTCAAGTGATTGATTTAGTAGATGTGGAGCTTGACAAGTTAGAGGTTGAAAATATAAAAAAAATTGCCACTAATGAAATATTACTTGAAAATCGGCTCATTACTAATAAAGCCAATATTACCGGCATAAATATTACCATTGAATTACCTAAAAACGAACAACTGGCCACTCAAGGCCAATCAGAGGTTGTGGAATTTACAAGAGGGTTGCGTGAAAAGATTAGACAAGATTACCCTCAATTTGAGGTGTACTTGTCGGGCGTGATAATGCTTAATAACGCTTTTCCGGAAGCGGGACAGGACGATATGACATCACTGGTTCCAACGGCGTTTATTGTTGTGTTTATTTTGTTATTAATAGCAATAAGAAATGTATTGTTAGTATTAGGGGCTTTAATTACATTGTTTGTTACCATCGCCGCTGCTATGGGTAGTGCAGGTTATCTTGGTATGGCTATTACTCCGCCAATGACTTCAATGCCAGTCATTATTTTGACCATCGCTGTAGCTGGTTCAGTGCATTTAATGATGAGTTTTGTTAAGCATATGCAATTGGGTGAAGACAAGATATCTAGTTTAACCAAGGCATTTGAGCATAATAAGCGCGCTATTATTATTGCTGCAGTTACGACAGCAATTGGTTTTTTAGGCCTTAATTTTTCAGAAGTTCCTCCTTTTCATGATTTGGGTAATATTGCAGCGATTGGCTCTATATTGTCATTGTTTATGACTTTAGTCTTTCTGCCAGCATGGATTTTGTCTCTACCTATTAATATTAAGAAGAAAAACACTGTAAGTTCGTCTTATATGTCGGATTTTGCAGAGTTTGTAATTAGAAAACAAAAAGCTATTTTAATTTTAGGGGTTGCCTCAGCAATTGGATTTATCAGCCTTATTGGCAATAATGAAATTAATGATAATTTTGTTGAGTATTTTGATGAGCGCGTAGAAATGCGTCGTGATGCAGATATGGTAGATAAACTACTCACCGGAAATGGATTGATTGAGTATTCGTTTGATAGTAGAAAACCAAACGGTATTTCTGATCCAAATTTTTTAAAAGATATTGATAAATTTGTTACTTGGATGCGAATACAGCCTGAGGTAAATAATATTTCAAGTATTAGTGATACGTTTAAAAGACTGAATAAGAATCTGCATGCAGATAATAAAGATTTTTATAAATTACCCAATGAGCATAATTTAGCAGCACAATATTTATTATTGTATGAGATGAGTCTGCCATACGGTTTAGATTTAAATAATCAAATAAACATTGATAAATCTAAAACAAGAGTTTCTATCAACCTTAAAAATTTAAGCTCTAATGAATATATTAATCTTGAAAACAGATCACGTGAGTGGTTGAAAAACAATACGCCAAATATCTTGACAGAAGGCGCCAGCCCAACTTTGATGTTTTCGCACATTGGAAAACGCAATGCTGAATCAATGATTTATGGCACGGGTGTTACTTTAGCGGTTATTTCACTCATACTTATGTTTATTTTCAAGTCAGCTAACATAGGGATAATTAGCTTGGTGCCCAACCTTGTGCCTGCAGCAATGGCATTTGGCATTTGGTCTTTAATTGATGGGCAAATTACAATGGCATTATCAATAGTTGCCTCTATCACATTAGGAATTATCGTTGATGACACGGTACATTTTTTGTCTAAATTTCAAGAAGCTTTTAAACGAATGGGGAAAAATGCAGAAGATAGTATACGTTATGCTTTTTCTCATGTTGGTAGTGCGCTAGTTGTTACCAGTATCGCTCTAACAGCTGGATTTATAGTACTTTCCGATTCAGTGTTTCAAATCAATGCCGGCATGGGAAAATTAACCAGTATTATTATTGTGGTAGCATTAATAATGGATTTTTTACTATTGCCCGCATTATTGCTTGTATTTAACAAGGAGAAGAAATGAAGTTTTTTATTTTTCTAGTATTAATAACTAATTTGGCTTTTGCCGATAACAAAGGCTTGGAAGTTGCGAAAGAAACAGAGAGCCGAGACAGTGGCTGGGTGAATTTTACTGCCAACATGAAAATGATTCTTACCGATAGAAAAGGTAGGAGTGCTATACGTGAAATTCGAACCAAGAATCTTGAGGTTCAAGGTGATGGGGATAAATCGATGTCAATTTTTGACACCCCTAGAGACATCAAAGGTACAGCAATGCTTACTTTTTCTCACAGACTGAATGTAGACGATCAATGGCTATATTTACCTGCATTAAAGCGAGTAAAGCGTATTTCTTCGCGTAATAAGTCTGGGCCATTTATGGGCAGTGAATTTGCTTATGAAGACCTTAGCTCTCAAGAAGTTGAGAAATACGAACACGTTTATTTGGGTGAGGAGAGTTTGAATGGTGCTATGGCTTTTAAGAGCAAAAGGATTCCAAATTACAAACATACAGGATATAAAAAACAAATTATTTGGATTGAAAAAGATAGATATATTCCGCTTAAGATAGATTTTTACGATAGAAAAGATAGCTTATTAAAAACGCTTACATTTAATAATTATCAGCAGTATTTAGGTAAATATTGGCGCGCTTTGGAGATGAAGGTCGTTAATCATCAAAATGGTAAAAAAACTAAATTATTATGGAGTAATTACAAGTTCGATGCTGGCCTGAAAGACAATGATTTTAAGCCTAATAAGTTAAATCGACTTAGGTGATTAGATTTCTGGTTTTATTGCTTCCAATGTTTGCTATAGCGAGTGTTGAGCAACAAATAGAATTACAGAGTAGAGTTTTTGTAGACAGCAAAAGTCCTTATGCTGATGATGCAACACTGTCCTACCAAGTAAAAAATCATAAGTATCTCGATAATGATGACTTGTTGCAGTTTAATCTTGAGATGCAAAAATCGTTTAAAAATAATGGCCGTTATTCTGCCAATATTCAAGAGTTGTATTGGTCGAGAATTAGAGATGAATGGGAAGTTAAAATAGGCATAGATACTGTATTTTGGGGCAAGGCAGAAAGTGTTAATGTTGTTGATATTATTAACCAGAAAAATGTACTAAGTACGGATGGCAAGGCCAAACTCGGATCTTTAATGGCGCACTTTACCAAATATACAAAAGATGGCTTAATTGATTTTTTCTACCTACCTAAGCACAATAAACGTAAATATAGTTCTGGTAGAGGGGGGCTTAATATAGTTTCCAATAAATACGACAACGACAATAAGCAGTCATTTGCCGCAAGGTTGCAACAAGCAGTTAATAATGTTGATTTTGCTGTTAGCTATTTTAATGGTGTCAGTAATAACTCTGTATTAATACCAGTAGATCAAGGTTACCAGGCGTATTATGCTAATGTTAAACAGTTGGGGTTTGATGCACAAATCACCACCAATGAAGCTTTATATAAGTTTGAGTATTTAACTGACACTGATAATAAATATAGCAGTGTTGGCGGTATTGAATATATTGCAGGAGATAGTTGGACTGTTAATTTATTGTTAGAGCACATGCGTAGTAATAAACCTGCCAATGCTTATCAAAATGACACCATGGCTGGATTAAGAGTTGATTTTAGTGATGAGCTTGGAACAGAAGGTTTACTGGGTGTTATTTATGATCATGATTATGGGTCAAAAATACTAACCTTTAAAGGCAGTAGAAGGGTTGATAACAATAATAAATTAACACTTGAGGCCAATTTTTTTGATATTAATCTTAATGATAGTGCTTTAATTTCTCAAGATAAAAATGATTCCATAAGCTTAAAATTAACGCATTATTTATAAGCGCTACTCTAAACTAATTTTGAGCGCAACACTACTAACGAATGGCGTAGCCATGATACTAACCACCAAAATAGTGGATAAGAAATACAACTGACCAGTGGTGTCTAAGCCAAATTGCGCTTGAGAAACGGCACTTGAAGCGAAGATTAATATTGGGATGTATAAGGGCAATATTAATAGCGATAACAACATGCCTGAGTTTTTAATACCAACAATTAGTGATGCGCCAATAGCGCCAATTAGGCTCAAACTTGGCGTAGCCAGTAATAGCGTTAGCATTAATATTTTAATGCTTTCTCCGTCTAAAAATAAAAACAACCCTAATAGGGGGGACAATAAGATAATCGGAATACCTGTTAAGATCCAGTGAGCAGCAATTTTAGACAAGATAAGTAAAGGCAACGAATGATGAGAAATTACCATTTGTTCTAATACGCCATTTTCAAAATCATGATGAAACAAAGCGTTTAATGAGAGCAATACCGCCAACATACTTGCCACCCAAATAATACCGGCAGCAATTTGTGAGAGTGTTGCAGCCTCTGGGCTGATTGCCAAGGGAAATAAAGACACTGAAATCACAAAAAATAACAACGGATTAAGCACACTTGACGGATTTCGAATCGCCACACGTAGATCACGCTTAAGTGTGTTTAGGTAAATGTTCATAGTGCCAATACCTTTTGATTAGGCAAAGCTGAATCTTGGTGTGTGGTAAACAAGCACATACCTCCTTGCTTGCAGTGTTGAGCGATGCTAGCCTCTACAATCTCAACTCCATGAGGATCAAGTGCAGTAAAAGGCTCATCTAATAGCCAGACTTTGGCATTCGAGACAAACAATCCAGCCAAAATAACGCGGCGTTTTTGACCAGCAGAGAGTTTGGCGCAATATTCATCTTCGTAACCCTTTAGGCCTACTTGATTAAGCGCATCAAGTAGTAATTTTTGATCGATTGATTTGTTGAGGCCGGTTAAAAATTTAAGGTTTTCAGTGCTGGTAAGCTCAGCACTCAATGCCGATAAATGACCTAAATAAAAAATATCACTTAGATATTCATTAGATTTAACCGGATATTGATCAAGAAAAATAGCGCCTTTTTCAGGCGCATTAAGTCCTGCTAAAATTTTGAGTAATGAGGTTTTACCACTGCCATTAGTGCCAGTAATACGAAATATATCACCCGCATTTACTCGGAAAGATAAATCACTAAAAAGCTGGTTATAGCCTCGTTGACAGCCTAAGTTTTTAACGTTTAGTGATGACACAATATTGTGCTGATGTTCTACCAGAATTGATACCAAGGTGTATTAGGGCCTTTTAGCGATTTTGCTCTATTTTCTGCTTTTTTATAAGCGTCATAACCTTCTTTTAGGTTTTCTTTTCGATTTTCTGCTTTGGTCTCAGCAGCGTGTTTTTCTTCTAGTGCTTTGGCTACCTCTGCCGCCTTTTTATCAGCAATTACTTTTGCTTTAGCATTGGCTTTGGCTGCCTCTGCCGCCTTTTTATCAGCAATTACTTT
>JAUWPG010000068.1 GCA_030611725.1 Gammaproteobacteria bacterium | reverse complement strand
AGGGTAACTTGTTAGCTGGCGCTTTAAAACTTCGCCACTTGAATAGGGTACAGTTGGATAATCAAGATCGGGCAGTTGGGGAAGAGAGGTTGTTAGAAGGGCTTAATCAGCGCATTAGAGCACTTGTTCAAAGCCCAGAAGGTTGGGTTTATTTCTCAACAGACAGTGGTAATATCTATGTTATCAAGCCTAAATAATACCAAAAATTCTTTTATTTATTTTATAAGTAATACAATCTTCTATGATTTTGATGAATATTTGCTCGTCTTGGGTGTTATACCAGTGGGTGTGGAGACAGGAAACAGAGTTGACCCATATTCAACAGTGGCTTATACTACAGATAGAAACTTTAGTTTGTTTGGTTTCTATACCAAATAAAATCAAATCATAGATAGGACACAATATGCTACCAACTTATAAACGTGCAATGGAAATATTAGCAATTATATTCATATATATGCATTCTTCATTTGCTTATTCTTCATTTGCTGTCAAGGTGCCAGCTTTGGATTTAGATGCTAAATATACAGTTCAAGGGATGTCTGTTTTTACAACAATAACTTCTTCAGATTTTGAAGAAGTTAATGATTCATTGTTAGGTGAAATTGCATCACAAGGAATAAAAATATCACTTACTTCTCATGCCCAAAAACTTATTGAGAGAACGGGCAAGCAGTTGGGAATTAAAAAGAGGGTCTATAAAGACGCTTTAATCCATTTATTTTGTAAGGTAGATCTTGCACATAGTGCTACTCAAGCAAATCCACATGTTATTTCTGGCTGCCCTTATTCTATTGCAATATATCAATTAATGTCTTCACCCGATGTTATTTATCTATCGTTTAGAAAACCACCAAACTTTAAAGAAAATCCAGAGTTCTTACCTATCTTTAATTTACAAAAGGAAATAGTAGACGCTGTGTATCAAGAATATGAAGAATAAAGTATAGATATTATTTATTTTTTCGATATTTTTTATTAGCCGACCTTTAAAAACACCCAAAAGGTTTTCCCGTAGATGTTATGGGTAATCAATTAAGGGGGTCAAGAATATTCTTTATATTATATCTTTGGTATTTCTTAAAATGGAATATCGTCGTCAAAGCCAGTATTGTCAACTGGTGTGATTGGATCAGTTGCAGGCGCTTGTGCTTGTGGGGCTGAGGGTCTTGGTGCGCTGCCGCCAGCATCATCACGACGATCAAGCATTTGTAAAGTACCACCAAAACCGCTGATTACCACCTCTGTTGTATAGCGGTCAGCACCTGATTGATCTTGCCATTTACGAGTTTGCAGTTTGCCTTCAACATATACTTTAGAGCCTTTGTCTAAATATTGGCCAGCGATTTCAGCTAATTTACCAAATACACTGACGCGGTGCCATTCGGTTTTTTCTTGCTTTTGACCAGTATTTTTGTCTGTCCATGATTCAGAAGTTGCAACGGATAAGTTGGTAATTGCGTTACCGTTTGATGCGTATTTAACCTCGGGTTTTGCACCTAAATTACCGACTAAAATTACCTTGTTGATTCCTGCCATTTTGCTATTCTCCCGTTGGTTTTTGTTGTTGCATGGTGAGCATGATTCCCCACCAAATTATTGCCATCAATGTGGTGAATAAGAATACACTATTTAAGCCATAAGTGTTGTAAATCCACCCGCCAAGTACACCACCAATGAACGCCCCTAGAAATTGTGAAGTGGAGTACATGCCCATTGCTAAACCGCGTTTATCAGTGGTTGCAGTTTTAGAAATAAGTGAGGGTAGCATAGCCTCCATAGAGTTAAAGGCAATGAAAAACAAAGTCAGTAAAATAAAGAAGGTGGTGTAGTTAAGTGGGGTTTGGTAAAATAGGATTTGACTCATAATCATCAGCATGATTGCAGTTAACATTACGATTTTATGTTTGTGGTATTTTTCAGCCAAAATGATCATTGGTAGCATGCCAATAAAAGAAACCAACATTACCGGTAAATACATTTCCCAATTGTCTTTTAAATCTGTGGCAACGATATTATTTTCAACCAGTAGTACTGGCATAACAATGAATGCACAAGTAAGGATTAAATGCAAAGTAAAGACACTAAAATCTAGCCTTAAAAGGCTGGCGTTCAAAACTTGCTTAATATTAAAAATAGAGAGGGTGTATTGTGCTTGTGGCTTAACATAAGGTAGGGTAAATACAATTACCAATGCAACGATTGATAAACCAGCAATCACCCAAAACAATCCAGAAATACCCAGATTAACAGCAATGAGTGGGCCAATCAGTAATGAGAGCATAAAAGCCATACCGATTTGCATACCGACAAAGGCGTTAGCTTTAGCGCGCTGTTTTTCTGAGACAAAATCAGCCAAGAATGCCATTAGTACGGCTGAGATCGCACCACCACCTTGTAAGGCTCTACCAACCACAATTCCGATAATATCAGTGGCATTAGCGGCAACTACACTACCGATAAAGAAAATAATTAAACCAATAATAAGCATTGGTTTGCGGCCGATTTGGTCGGACAGATAACCAAATGGAATTTGTAAGAGTGCCTGAGTTAGGCCATAAATACCAATTGCCAAGCCGATCAAATAAGGCGTGGTGTCTTCATATTGGGCAGCGTAGACTGAAAAGATTGGGAAAATCATAAACAACCCGAGCATACGGGTCGCCATAATAGAGGATATTTTAAGCGCAAAGAAACGCTCTTGTTTATTCATAGATAGGTGTTAATTTAGTTTTATAAAGTGTAATGCGGCTCGTACAAAGGGTAGCTTTGTTTAAGTACACGACGTGCATCCTCTGCCAATTTATCAGCACCAATTTCATTATAATTTCTTGCCATTAAGTGCAACGCTGCCGGAACTGACGGTGTATTTGGGTATTTTTCAATAATATATTTACATCGGTTAATTGCTGCAATATTGGCGCCTTTTTTGCTATAGAAAATTGCCACAAATAATTCATGTCTTGCCAAAATATTTCTTAGTACAATTAAACGCGTTTTGGCTTCTTCCGCATATTCAGTTTTAGGAAATTTCCCAATCAGCGCCATATAATAATTAAAAGCATCGCGCACACTGTCTACATCACGCTGAGCATTGTCGGTAATGTAATCATCTAGAATAGAGCGAGACTTGTCTTCAGAGATAACGCCGCGAAGGTAATAAGCATAAGGCGTTGAAAAATGTTCAGGGTGTAGCTTGATGTAGCTATTTAGGTGGTCAATAGCCTGATCATAATCTTCATTCTTGTAAAGCGCATAAGCGATCTCTAGTTTGGATTGTAAGGCGTATTTAGAGCCCGGATAAGCCGCTTGTAATTGTTCAAACAATTCAATGGCTTTTTCTGTTGCATTGTTTGATAGCTGTTGCTTGGCTTCATTAAAAAATGTTTTTGGAGGCCAGCCTTTGGTAATAGATTCTCTTTTGGTTTCCTCTTCCCAGAGGCAACCACTAAGTAGCAACGTTAATAGAGGAAGTATTAAGATTAGTTTGACTGTGCGTTTCATGAATTATTAAAGGGATTATTACAAATATGTAGAAGCATTATACTGAGGTGATTGTATTATAATGGCAAAGATTTGTCCATAATTTGACCCTTAAGTTTAAATGAGTTTATTTGAAAAAAGAATTCTAATTAGTGACCTGTGTAAGGCGCTGGATATCTATATGCCGAAAGAACAGGTTGAGGAGGTCTAC
>JAUWPG010000011.1 GCA_030611725.1 Gammaproteobacteria bacterium | reverse complement strand
TATTTAGTGCATTTTTAACGCCTTCAGTTGGGTAAAAGGCATGATTAAGTGTGGTATTAGACAAGTTTAGGCTTGCCTTAACCTCTGTCTGTTTTTGAGCATCAAAGTCGCCACACTGTTCAGGTTCGTCACGTTTAAAATCAGCACTTAAACAAGCAATCTCTTGATTTGAAACTTTAAGATTAGACTTAATCCTGGTGTCTTCAGTCAAAGGAACGCCGTAACCGAAACTAGCGCCAACCTCGTCAATCTTGTAATTGTTATCAACTAATTCCGCTCCATCTAAGGATTTGTTGAACAACCCATAACTAATACTGTGCTTGTCATCAGTAAAATAAGGGTCTACAAAGTAGAAGGCAGCTTCGGTAACAGCTTTAGAAGTGTTAAAGTTAACGTTAAGTGTATTACCAGTGCCTAAGAAATTTTCCTCTTTAATGCCAAAGTTAAATGATGTTCCTGCGCTATTAGATTGAGTTGCACCAATAGACATGGATCCGGTTTTGGTTTCTTCCACACTAAAGTGTAAGTTAATTTTATCTTCAGAGTTTCTGATTTTGGATACATCCATTTTTACATCTGAGAAAAAGCCTAAGCGTTTAATTCTTTTAATGGAATCATTTAGCTTGATACTAGAATATAAACCGCCTTCAGATAAGTCTATTTCTCGGCGAATAACCTCGTCTTGAGTTCTAGTATTGCCAGAAATAGTAATACGATTAACATAGACTTTTTTATTTAAATCAATGTTAATATCGAGATCAATAATACGATCTTTTTTATTTTCAGAGGTGACCGGGTTGATTTTAGCGAAGGCGTAACCCTGAGAGGTAAAAACATCAGTTGTCGCTTGAACGCTTTGTATAATCTTTTTTGTTTCAAAGGGATCACCTTTTGCAATTACCAATAATTTGTTTAAGTCTTCAATAGATTGGTTGAGCAGATTACCTGTAAATTGAATCCCTCCTATCGTGTATTGCTCTCCTTCACTAACTTGAATATCAATATTAATATTCTTTTTATCTTCAGATAAGATGGTATCGATTTTCTTAATTTCAAAGTCAAGGTAGCCGATATTACTATAGAGTGATTTAATCGCTTCAATCCCTGCATCAAGAGACACTTTTGAATAGTGATCATTCTCAGTAAAATAATTAAGAATAAAGAAGTCAGATTCTCCGATTTCAAACAAGTCTAACAATTCTTTTTCAGAATGAATTTTGCTTCCGCTAATTTTCATGGTGCCAATTCTGGCAACTTCGCCCTCACTAATATCAAGGTCAATGCTAACTCTGTTATTGTTATCTATTTCAACAATTTTGGTGATTTTCGCATTGTAATAACCGTTAACAACATATGCAGCATCAAGCTGTTTGATTAATTTATTAAGCGCTCGATCGTTAAAAACCTTACCTTGGGATAAGTTCATATTTTTTAAAATATGATCTAGAGAGTCTTGTTTAATAACTTTATCAGAGTAATTAGTTATCTCAATATATTTAATATGTGGATTTTCCTGAATCTTGATTTTTAAAATCTGATCATTTTGTGAAACTTCAATATCTTTAAATAGGTTGGTTTTATACAATGCTTGAATAATTTGAGTAGAAGTTTCTTTACTATATTCATCCCCTATTTCAACTGGTAGGTAGCTAAGAACTGTGCCTCTAGAAACAACATTTAAGCCTAAAATTTCAACACTTTTAATAGGTGCCGATTGTGCAATAGATGCAAATATTAATCCTAGTATTAGTGCACCTTGCGTGATAATTTTTTTCATGTTTTTAAATTTATGACAATAATCGAAAAAAGTCATTATACAGCGCTAAAACCGTTAGTGAGAGAATAACAAATAAGCCTAATTTGAATAAAATTTGCTGAAAGATCTGACTGACTGGTGATCCTTTAATAATTTCAATTAAGTAAAGCATTAAATGTCCACCATCTAATAGGGGGATTGGGAGCAAGTTAAGTAAACCTAATCCGACACTAATTAGTGCTAAAAACGATAAAAATGGGACCAAGCCTATTTGTGCTGTTTTACCGGCATAGTCCGCAATGCTGATTGGGCCACTAATTTGTTTAGCAGGCATCTCACCTAAAATCATTTTTTTAATCATTTTTAGGTTTAGCAAAGTAAGCTGATATACCTTTTGATTGGCAGATAAAAAAGCATCAATCGGTTGTTTTTTAACCAACACTCGACTTTCGTCTAAATAATCCTCAGGCACCATAACGCTCACCCCGATTTTAGGAGAGCCGTCTTTATTCTTTGGTGTGAGTAATAATTCAATTATTTGGTGGCCGCGTTTAATTTGTAATTGCATGACTTGATTAGCGTTCTGCTTGATGACTCTAACAAAATCATGCCAAGTATGAACTAACTTACCATTAACGCTTAATATTTGATCACCCTGCTTAATACCGGCCGATTGGGCAGGGCCGTTATCCAATACTTGATTAATAATTGGCTTGAGTGTTGGTGTGGCAAATTCGAAGCCTAAATACTGTTCAACGCCTTGTTCTGGATTAGAGAGAAAGTCTCCCTTTAGATTAAGCGTTAGAGTTTTTAAATTAGCCGTACTTGACAATACTTGTAATTGTAATTTTTCAGCCTCTGCTACTTGCATAAAAGCAAAAGAAAACTCAGCGATACTGGGTGTATCTTGAGTGTTAATACTGAGTATCTCATCTGCAATTTGCATGCCAGCGCGCTCGGCGATACTATCACTATTAATCAAGCCAACAACGGGCTTAATACCATTAGTGCCAATGATAAAAATAACGGTGTAAATAATAACAGCCAATATGAAATTCGCTGCTGGTCCTGCAATGACAATAGCAATACGCTTATAAACATTTTGTGCATTAAAGGCGCGGTGTTTTTCTGCTGGATTGACTTCCCCTTCATTTTCGTCCAGCATTTTGATAAATCCGCCTAAGGGTAGGGCGCATAAAGTGTAAGTGGTCTCACCACGTTGCCAAGATTTTAGAACTTTACCAAAGCCAATTGAAAATCGCAACACTTTAACGTCGAGTTTCTTCGCTACCCAAAAATGCCCAAATTCATGAATCGTTACCAAAATCCCAATGGTAACAATAAAAGCGATAACAGCATTTAAAAACACCATAATATCTAAAATTTAGAGTTCAGAATGTGTGTGACCTGCAGCCTTTAATTTGGCCAAATATTCAGGCCATAAATCCTTATGATTGATTGCTAAATGATGTAGATGAGACCAAGAGTAAATACCACTATCATGTCCATCGCTAAAAAATAAAATAACTGCGTAGTTACCGGTTGGCTCGATGCGCTTAATGGTGGAATTTTCTTTACCAATTTGCAATTTTTCTTGTCCTGGACCATGACCAACTACTTCAGCAGAAGGTGAGTAAACACGCAAATATTCAGCACTTAATGGGTAGTCAACACCATCAAAGGTAATGGTGAATAAAGTTTTTTCTTTGTTTAAGATAATATTGGTTGGATTTTTCATGAGTTGCCTTGAATTTAAATTAATTAATATTTTATCAGAACTGATTAATAATTAACCTTGAAGGTTTGATGCCTTTGTATAAAATGTCAACCATGTTAATTAACTTCACAAAGATGCACGGCTTGGGTAATGACTTTATGGTTGTTGACAATACAGCGGGTAACATTACTTTTGATCTGGGACAGATACAGACACTGTCTGACCGACATTTTGGTGTGGGTTTTGATCAATTACTGATGGTCGAATCAAGTACCACACCAGGGGTTGATTTTGGCTATGCGATTTACAATGCAGATGGCACCGAGGTGGCGCAGTGTGGCAATGGTGCACGTTGTTTTGCACGCTTTGTAATTGAAAAAAGGCTAACCACAAACAATCCCATTAATGTTGAAACCAGGGCAGGATTAATGAGTTTGCTTGTGAATGACAATGACACTGTAAAAGTAGACATGGGCGAGCCTAATTTTAATCCCGTCAATATCCCAATTTTGGCATCAGAGCAAGCGAATATTTATCAAATTTTAGGTTATGAACTGGGTGCACTGTCTATTGGTAATCCACATTGTGTTATGTTGGTTGACGATGTAAATGCCGTTGATGTCGCTTCGATAGCGCCACAAATTCAACAAAGTGAATTGTTACCCAACCAAGCCAACATTGGTTTTATGCAAATACTCAGCGCTAATGAAATCAATCTACGTGTGTATGAACGTGGTGCCGGCGAAACCTTGGCTTGCGGTTCAGGTGCTTGTGCAGCAGTGATTCATGGCGTTAGATTGGGCTTGTTAGATTCTACGGTGGTTGCTCATCTCAATGGTGGAGATGCACTGATTGAGTATACCAATAATGAGCATGTATTTTTATCAGGTCCTGCACAGTTTGTGTATGAAGCGCAGATTGAAATTTAGCAATTGATTGAAAACACTTGTTTATCTTTAAGTCTAATGGCACTTAAACTTCCACCCCATGCACAACCTTTGTCCATTGGGTAGATATGTGGCTGGTCAACATTGGTTAAAGTTGACCAATGACCAAACAGTATGTCAGTTGTTTTCAAAACTCTGTTGTCATGTAGAAACCACGCTTTAAAGCCTTCAGGCGCAGTATTATGGTTCATTTTATGCTCAAACTCTAAAGTATCATCAGCCTTACAAAAACGCATTCGCATGCAAGCGTTAATGGTGTATCGACAAGCATCCATAGTATTCAGATCTTTTGACCAAGTGTAAGGGTGGTTGTCGTACATATTGTTGATAAAATCACCAACACCATCACTTTGCAAATGTTTCTGTACCTCGAGTGATTGTCTTAATGCTGTTTTTTCATCCCAACTTGGTGGGATACCCGCATGTACTAAAATCGAATTTTTATGTTGAATGACCAAGGGCTGTTGTAACAAAAAGTCAATCAGTTGCTGAGAATCACTTGCACTTAAAATATCATCAAAAGTATCTTTAGAATGAGATTTTCTAACGCTTAGAGCGCAAGCCAATAAATGGAAATCATGATTACCCAAAAGCATTTTGGCGTTCTCACCCAGGTCTTGAATAAAACGCAGTGTTGCCAATGATTGTTCACCTCGATTAACCACGTCACCCAAAAAAAACAACTGGTCTTTATCTGTGGAAAATTTTATTTTTTTGAGTAGTGTTTGTAGCGAATCAAAACACCCTTGCACATCACCAATTAAATAATCAGCCATTGATCAATGCAAAGTGTAAGGCTCGCTAAGTACAAATTCTGGAATCTTGGCTTCAAACAGTCCGCCTTCATCATTTGCCATGCCGTAGGCGCCTTTCATGAGTCCAGTAACGGTTTTAATCATTGCGCCAGAAGAATACTCAAAACTCTCACCCGGCATTAAATGCGGCTGATGTCCCACAACACCTTCGCCAATCACTTCTTCAATGTGACCAGTTTCATCTTGAATGTGCCAACGGCGTGTACGCAATTGTGCACCAATTTGACCGTTATTGGTAATCTTAATAGTATAAGCGTAGGCATATTGATTTTGCTCAGCGTTAGACTGCTCTTCTAAATAAGTAACTTGGACGTCGACTTTAATGTTGTTTTTCATAATCTTTGGTTAGTTTAATAAAATTAGCCACACTCAGCATTTCCGCTCTTTGTGATAGATCAATTGTAGTTTGTTCTTGTGTTAATAACAATTTTAAACAGTTTTTAAGGGTTTTTCGACGTTGTGCAAAAGCCGCTTTAACGACTTTTTCAAAAACAGTAGTATTGTTAATTAAATTAGTTCTTAAAGGTTTGAGGTAAACAATGGCAGAGTCAACCTTTGGTGCTGGCTCAAAGGATTCTGGCGGTACAATAAAAATTAGTTCCACTTCAAAAAATGCTTGCATCATCACGCTCAGACGACCATAGGTTTTGTTGCCATGTTTGGCTACCATACGTTCTACCACTTCCTTTTGCAGCATAAAGGTCATGTCTTGTACCAATGCACGGTTCTTGAGCAAATAAAATAAGATTGGAGAGGATATGTTATAAGGTAAATTACCCACTACTCTGAGTGGAGTAGGCAGGGTGTTTAGGTCGAATTTAAGCGCATCTCCCTCATAGACAATTAAGTTGTCTTTATTAAAAGATTGTAACAAAGAAATTAGATCCCGGTCAATTTCAATTACATGAAGTTGTGTTAATTTATCTAACAAAGGTAATGTCATTGCACCTTGTCCAGGGCCAATTTCCAGTAAGTTATCCTCTTGTTTTGGTGCAATCGTAGCAATTATACGATCTACAATCTTGGCATCTACCAAAAAATTTTGCCCAAAACGTTTTCGAGCTTTATGATTTCCGGTTATTGTCATATAACGTGATTGTTAATAAATTTTTGAGCGTAATCTAATGCGGTATGTAAGCTTCCTAAGCTAATATTACCTGTGCCGGCTAGATCTAGCGCTGTACCATGATCAACTGAAGTACGTATAAACGGTAAACCCAAAGTAATATTGACGGCTTTTTTAAACCCCAGTGTTTTGAGTACGGGCAATCCTTGATCGTGGTACATTGCAAGTACGCAATCAACCCCTTCTAAAGCATCTGGTGTAAATGCAGTGTCTGCAGGCACTGCACCTGTTAGATGGTAACCCTCTTTACTGTTAAGGTGATGAATGAGAGGGTTGATAATCTCAATCTCTTCTCGCCCTAAATAACCATTTTCACCCGCATGAGGGTTGAGACCGCAAACAACAATGTTGGGTTTTTTGATGCCCATAGACAATAATGAGTGGTGAATAATATTAATGGTTTGGCTTAGTGACTCGGTTTTAATCTGATCTGGCACTGCTGATAAAGGCAAGTGAGTGGTTGCCAATGCAACACGTAATCCTTCAGTAGCAAGCATCATCACAGTTTTTTTAGTATGCGTTAAATCTGCCAGATATTCTGTATGTCCAGTGAAATTAGTCCCCGCTTGATTGATAACGCCTTTATGCACAGGTCCAGTCACTAGAGCATCACATTGATGATCAATACAATGTTGTGTTGCATTTTGTAATGTCTTTAAAACAAATTCTGCATTTTCTGGATTGAGTAAACCTTCAATGGTTTTGCTATTTTTTTTAACAGGAAATACGCAAATTTCACCAGGCATTGATGTAGTATTATTCTCTTTGATTTTAATCGACAAATTGAGCTTTTTGGCGCGTGCTAATAACAGATCTGGATCAGTAAAAACCAATAAGTTTTTATCTGTTTTTTTCTGGGCGTAAATAACGGCCAAATCAGGGCCAATGCCAGCAGGTTCTCCAGGGGTAAAAGCAATTGACATAATAGTATAAAATCACCTATATTAAGAGGTTAATATATAATCAATTTTTTATATTATTTTGAATAAAATAAAATAAAATTGATTAAAAACAACGACTTATAATATATTAAAAAGTTATTTAAATAATTTAAAAGAAATAACAAACACAGTGTATTTTAATCATATAAAATTTATTATAAAGTTTATTTTCTCACTTTAAAAAACAGGTTAATTATGCACTCATCTATAACGCCCTTAGTTATATCCGTTTTACTGTCGTTTTCTCTATCTTCTCAAGCACAATTTTTAAACCAAAATTCCAATGGTTTTGATTCGGTTTATAACATTCAATCAGTGAGTGGGATGTCACTTGATAAAAGAGCACTTTTGGGCGGTGTGGTTATTTCTTCTGCACAAGTTAGTTTGTCAGCGCAAGTCTCTGGTGATGTATTAAGTATTGGTGGTAGAGAGGGTGACATGTTTAAACAGGGTGATGTTTTATTAACGCTTGAACAAGAGTCTATTCAGGCACAAAGAGGCTCTGCCTTTGCAGAGATTTCTTCAGCAAATGAAGCGCTTAGAAATGCCGGTGTTCAGTACTCTCAATCTATCGTTTCCCCAAATTCAAATGGCATGCTTGGTGGCGTTCCAGGCATGTTCTCAATGTTTACCGACCCCATGTTAAAGATGAGTGGACAGGGTAACCCTGAGTTTGATAAATTTGCCAATAGAACTTCACGTTATACAGATTACCAACAAGCCAAAAATCGACTTATACAGGCCGAAAATAAACTAAAACAGGTCGAAGCGCGCCTTAAAGACGCCAATGTTACGGCACCTTTTGATGGTGTAATCGTGGCCAAGAACGTTAATAAGGGCGATATTATCCAGCCAGGTCAAGTGTTGATAGAATTTGCCAACATTAAGGATTTAAAAGTACAGGTCAATATTCCATCTCGCTTGGTGAGTAGTTTAAAATTAAATAAGAAATATCGTATTAAGTTAGATATTGCCAACATTGTTGTTGATTCAGTATTGTCGCAAATTTACCCAATCGCCGATAATGCCAAACACAGCGTTAAGGTAAAGTTTGATTTACCAGCAAACGTGCCAGTGTTAGCGGGTGCTTATGCTGAAGTAGAGATCTTTGAAACAGATTCTGGCATTTTAACACCAGTGATTCCAGAATCAGCTGTTATGTGGCGTTCATCATTGCCAAGTGTTTTTGTAATTGATGCCAACAATCAAACAGAATTAAGATTTGTACGCTTAGGAGAGCAAGTTGGTAAAAATAAGAAAAGCGTTTTATCAGGATTAAGAATTGGTGAAAAAATTGTTACCAATCCAAATATTTTGATGGTTTCTGGAATGAACATCTAATAAATAAATTATGCCCGGTAATAACACTAATCAAAACAATATTAATGATGCCGATTTAGGTATTGCAGGTAAGCTAACCAAGGCTTTTATTACCTCGCCATTATCTATCATTATATTTTTTGCCATGTTGGGCGCAGGTATTATTGGCCTGATCTCAACCCCAAGACAAGAAGATCCTCAAATTTCAGTACCAATGATCGATCTCTTTGTAGAGTATCCTGGCGCTTCATCTGAGGAAGTGTCTAATATTATTATTAAGCCATTAGAGCGCTTAATGTCACATATTTTAGGTGTTAAACATGTCTACTCTGTATCTGACAAAGGCCAAGGTGTTATTACTGTAGAATTTGATGTGGGCCAAGAGATGAACGCCTCAATTATCAAGGTTCGAGACAAAATGCTGGCCAATCTTGAGTTTATGCCGCCAGGCGCAAGACAGCCACTTATCAAGCCCAAAGAAATTGACGATGTGCCCATTATCAACTTAACACTTTGGTCTAATTCAATCGATGACGGTCAGTTGCGTTCACTCGGTTTAGAGTTATTACAACAGCTCGAAAAAGTTAAAGATACCAATAATGGCTTTGTGGTTGGCGGACGTAAAGAGGTTTTTCACATTGACGTTTATCCTGGGCGTTTAGCAGGCTATGGTGTTTCTATTCAACAAATTGCAGGTATTGTTAGTTCTGCCAATGTTAGTGAGCACACGGGCGATATTGAACTTAACGGTTTTAAAATGGAAGTTTATTCGGGCGACTTTTTTAAGAAGGTTGAGGATATCGAAAACTTAGTTGTTGCAGTTAATGATGACAAACCGATTTATGTGCGTGACGTGGCCGATGTCTATTATGCACCTGAAGAAGCTAAGCACATGGTGAATTACTATACTGGTAAAGCTAATAATAACAAGAAAAAAGCAACAGGTGAACAAGCAGTAACTATTGCAATCGCAAAGAAATTTGGTACTAATGGTGTTGAAGTGGCTGAAAATATTCTAGCTAAAGTAGAAGATCTTAAAGGTCGACTGATTCCTGATAACGTTGAGGTTAGTGTTACCAGAAATTACGGAAAATCAGCTAAGGACAAAGTTAATGCTTTGCTTAAGAAGCTCTTTATAGCCACAGGTGCAGTAACACTATTGGTTTGGTTTGCATTAGGATGGCGCCCTGCGGTTGTAGTAACATTAGTGATTCCAGTTGTATTATTAATGACTATTTTCGCAGCCTGGATTTTAGGAATGACCATTGACCGGGTGAGTTTATTCGCTCTTATTTTCTCAATTGGTATTTTGGTAGATGACGCCATTGTAGTAACTGAAAATATTTATCGACGCTGGCTGATTGACAACAAAATCACTATTGGAACAGCGATTGATGCAGTACGTGAAGTAGGTAACCCAACTATTCTTGCAACCTTTACTGTAGTTGCAGCACTAGTACCAATGGCAGCTGTTAGTGGAATGATGGGGCCTTATATGGCGCCAATTCCAGTCTTAGGCTCAGTGGCTATGATGATATCACTGTTTGCAGCCTTTGTCTTTACGCCGTACTTTATTATGAAGTTTGTGCCACCACTAGGCGTGTTACACAAAATGCATGAAAAAGAAGAGAAAGAAAGTAAAATATTGTATGCATTCTTCCACTCTACTATTTCAAAATTATTTCATATTAAGGCTTATGGCTGGGGCTTTTTAATTGCCTTATTTATTGCTTTCTTTATGTCAATGTCAATGTTTTACACGACCACAGTGCCAGTAAAAATGCTGCCATTGGATAATAAATCAGAATTTGGCGTGGTACTAGATCTTCCTGATGGTACGGCACTTGCAGATACTGCTTCTACGTTGCATAAAATGGCACAAGTATTACGTAATATGCCTGAAGTGGTTGCAATTCAATCCTACACAGGTACAGCCAAACCTTTTGATTTTAATGGCCTAGTGAGGCATTATTATTTAAGACAAAATTCATCTGAGGGCGAGTTGCAGATTCAGTTGACTGAGAAAGCTGATCGAAATCGCTCTAGTCATGAGATTGCACTAGACGCAAGACAATTAATTAAGCAAATTGCATTGGATGCAGGCGCTAATTATGCCGTAGTAGAGATGCCACCTGGTCCACCAGTGCTTCGCCCTGTGGTTGCAGAAGTATATGGCCCTGATAAGGAAACCCGTCGTAAATTGGCCAATGATTTGACTGAATTATTTAAAGAATCAGGCACCATGACTGATATTGATAATTTGATGCGTGATGAATACCCGATTATTACTTTTCAAGTAGATACCGAAAAAGCTTCTCGTTTTGGTGTGAGTGTACGGACCATAAAAGAAACATTATTAATGACAATGAGTGGTTTTAATGTAACTACAATTCGTCTCAATAAAGCGCTAGAACCATCAAATGTTCTTTTACAAATACCTTTGTCTAAACGCTCACAACTGTCATATTTAACACAACTTCCTGTGCCTTCGCAACACGGAGGATTGATACCAATCTCTGAATTAGGGTCGTTTGTTTATAAAAAACAAGATGATCTAATTTTTCATAAAGATTTAGCCGGTGTTGAATATGTAGTAGGTGAGCCCATTGGCCGTCTTAGTGCACCAATTTATGCTATGTTTGGTGTGGATGATTTATTGCTTAAATACCAAACCATTGATGGTGGACAATTACAAGGTGAATACCTAGGCCCTCCAGAAGATCAAACTGTTCCAGGATTTGAGTGGGCAGGTGAATGGACTGTTACTTTTGAAACTTTCCGTGATATGGGTACTGCATTTGGTGTGGCATTGGTAGTGATTTATATGCTGGTGGTATGGCAATTTGGTAACTTTATTATTCCTGCTGTGATTATGGCGCCAATTCCATTAACACTCTTAGGTGTTGTTCCAGGGCATTGGCTCTTAGGGGCTGAATTTACAGCCACCTCAATGATTGGCTGGATTGCACTGGCAGGTATTATTGTGCGAAACTCTATTCTTTTGGTGGACTTTACCGTACAAGAATATGCCAAAGGTATACCATTCTTTGATGCTGTCATTAACTCTTGTGCATCACGTACGCGACCAATTTTAATTACTGCTTTCGCGCTGGTAGGTGGTGCAAGTGTCATCTTAACCGACCCAATTTTCCAGGGTATGGCAATCTCCTTGTTGTTCGGTGTGTTGGTTTCAACCGTATTAACATTAATTGTAATCCCGTTAGGCACGTTGTCAGCAGGCGAAGCTTCTTGTCGTAATATTGCAGTTAACATGGGACTACTGCCCGGTGATGCAGATGCAGATGCAAAATACAATATAATAAAACCAGAAAAATCTAGTAAATCGGCGAAAGATCCAAAAAAATGGATCAAAGCATTAGGCAAGAAAAAACAGGCAGAAAGCGCTAAAAAAGAGACTTCTGAAGACAAGATCGATACCAATGATCTACTCAAAAAAGAAGATAAAAATGATGTGTAATATCTACTTATAGAAACAATAAAAAATGGCTTCAAATTGAAGCCATTTTTTTTTGATTATTTTAAACTTTAGAGTGTTAACTAATTGACTCGCCAGCCGCTTGTAAATCAGCATGATACGATGAGCGCACCATTGGACCACTAGCCACTTGAGAGAAGCCCATTTTAGTTGCAAGTTCTTTGTAGCGATCAAACCGCTCGGGAGTGATATATTCTTCAACTGCCAAATGATGCTTACTGGGTTGTAAGTATTGTCCTAATGTAAGCATATCCACATCATGCGCTCTAAGGTCAGCCAATACATCTAATACTTGCTGCTCGTTCTCGCCAACACCAAGCATTAAGCCTGATTTGGTTGTAACGTTAGGGTGCTGTTGCTTGAACGACTGCAATAGTTTTAATGAATACTCATAACTCGCACCTGGACGTACCTGAGGATACAGGCTTGGTACGGTTTCAAGATTATGATTAAACACATCTGGTGGGCAAGTTTTAAGCACTTCTAAAGCTTTTTCCATACGCCCTCTAAAATCAGGGGTGAGTATTTCAATTTTAACTTGTGGCGTGGTTTGCCTAATTTGATCAATACACTGTTTAAAGTGATTAGCACCACCATCGCGTAGGTCATCTCGATCCACCGAAGTAATCACCACGTATTTAAGCGCCATTTTTTGAATGGTTTCAGCCAAGTGTTTTGGCTCATCTATATCAAGTGGTTTAGGTTTGCCGTGTGCCACATCACAAAATGGGCAACGACGTGTACAGATCTGACCCATGATCATAAAGGTTGCTGTACCATGATTAAAGCATTCGCCCAGGTTAGGACATTGCGCCTCTTCACAAACGGTAAATAACTTTTGCTTTCGCAAGGTTTTTTTAAGCTTATCCACTTTAGAGCCGGCAGGGTGCTTAATACGAATCCAGCTAGGCTTTCTGAGTGGTACGCGCGTTGCATCCGGCTTAATCTTTAAGCGTGCTGTTTTTGATTCACCTTTAAGAGCTTTAATTTCAATGTCTTGTAACATGGTTGCTTAAGATTTGTGTAAGTTCATTGGCAATACTTTCTAAGTTGATATTATCCGTTAAATCACACATTTGTGTCACTTTCAATCCTTGATATCCGCAAGGGTTTATTTGTGCGAAGGCAGACAGCTCCATAGCCACGTTTAAGCTAAGCCCGTGATAAGTTCTGCCATTTTTAACTTTTAAGCCAAGGGCGGCAATTTTGGCACCATCCACATACACGCCTGGTGCGCCAGTCTTTGTGTGTGATTCAATTTGGTGCTTGGCAAGCAAATCCATAAGAGAGACCTCGATCAAAGACACCATTTTTTTTACTCCAATACCCAAGCGTTTTAAATCAATCAAACAATAAACAATCAGTTGCCCTGGTCCATGATAAGTAATTTGACCACCACGGTCAGTACTAACCACAGGAATATCGCTATTTTCTAATAAATGTTCAGCCTTGCCAGAGATACCCTGTGTAAATACACTCGGGTGTTCCACAACCCACAACTCGTCTTCAGTATTAGCATCACGCGTTTGCGTGAAGTTTTTCATGGCACTCCAGGTTTGGGTGTAATCTTGCAAACCAAGATTGATGATTCTCATACTCAATTACAAGATATAAGCAACCAAAGGGTCGTCTTGCAATTCTTGATTGATTGAATCAAGCTGTGCACGGCTAGTGGCCACAATTCTAACGGTATAAGAGATGTATTTGCCTTTTGAGCTTTTCTTGCTGGTGATTTGGTTCGGATGTATTTTTCCAGTATAGCACTCAATAATACGGCACATGGTCACATTCAACTCAACGCAATCCTTACCCATAATTTTAATTGGGTAGTCGCAAGGGAAGTTAAACAATTCTTCAGAGTTTGGCTCAATAGTAGGCTTAGTCATATTGGGTAATTTTATCGTCTATTACGGTAGAATAGTGTCACTTTTATATTTTTCAAGTCACTATGCGTCCAGAACAAGTCAGTAAAATCCTCACTCAAGAATTTGAATCCGTTATTCACGGCCATCACACACCAGTGATGTTATGGGGTGCGCCAGGTATTGGTAAGTCGCAAATCATCTCGCAAGTGGCGACTGAACACAACGTGCCGATGATCGATATTCGTCTCTCACAAATGGAACCTAGTGACTTGCGCGGCATCCCTTTTAAGAATGGCGACTTGGTTGACTGGTCAATCCCGTCACTATTACCAGATGCAGCTCGCCATGGTGAACAAGGCATCTTATTCCTTGATGAAATCACCTCAGCACCACCAACCGTGTCTGCTGCAGCATATCAGCTTATTTTAGACCGTCGTTTGGGCGATTATATTGTGCCAGAGGGTTGGGTTATTTTTGCTGCCGGTAATCGCCAAGGTGACCGCGGTGTGACTTATTCGATGCCAGCACCATTGGCCAACCGTTTCTCTCATTATGAGCTTGATGTCAATCTCGATGACTGGGTGGCTTGGGCTTATAAAAACAACATTGATGAGCGTATCATTGGATTCTTACGCTATCGTCCAGAGCATTTATTTGAGTTTGATCCGGCGCACAATCCAGTGGCCTTCCCATCGCCAAGAACTTGGGAATTTACCCATCGCGCCTTACAAAAGTTTAATGACAATCTTAATCTGTTTAGACAAGCAGCAAGCGCTTGTGTTGGTGAAGTAGCAGGTATTGAAGTCGCAACCTTTATCGAGCACCTCGAAGACTTACCGGATCTAGATGCCATTGTAAATGGTGAGTCGGTTTCTATTCCTGATGCCATTGATCTTCAATACGCTATTTGTTCAGCCTTAGTGGGTAGGGCGATTAGCGTCAAAGGCAAAGATAATGCCCAACAAGTTTGGGGCAATATCCTTAACTTTGCGCGCGACTTCCCACAAAAAGAGTTGGGTGTAATGCTAGTATCTGACATGCAACGTGCGATTGGTGAAGAGATTTTCACCATTCCTGAGTTTGCTGATTGGGCAGTTAAAATCGCTGACACTATGTTTGACTAAGGCACATTTTGGACAAGTATCCAACATGGCAAGACCAATCGATTAAACCTGAACAAAAAGTTAGGGTGGTTGGCGAAGATATCGTCCAACCTCAACAAGATGAAACATTAAGCTCTGCAGAATTAGAAGTAGTCAAAAACCGCCTAACTAAAGCCAGAACGCAGCTAATATTAGACAAGCCTTTTTTAGGTAATTTGGTGCTACGACTACCCTTGATCGCTGCTGATTCTTGGTGTAAAACTAGTGCCACTGATGCTAAAAGCTTTTACTACAACCCTGAATTTATTAATTCTTTAAACAATCACCAGATCAAATTCATCCTCATTCATGAAGCCCTACATTGCGCACTCACTCACTTTGCACGCCGCGGCAATCGCACCAAACACAAGTGGGATCTTGCCTGTGATTTTGCCATTAATCCACTCTTGGTTAAAGAGGGCTTTCATCCACCAATTGATGTACCAATTTTCCGTCAATATGAAGGCATGATCGCTGAAGAGATTTACCCAATGATCGATGACAATCTTGATCAAGAGCCGATGGATCAACACCTGTATGACGACCAAGCCAACGATGATTCTAAATCTTCAGATGGTGGTATGCGTGAAGACGACTTACAAAAAGAGCAAGAGCAACAATCTGTCCCAGAGTCAAAATCAAACGATGGCAACAAAGGTGGCGTGTCTCAGCTTGCACAACAGCCACCAGCCTTACAACCTGACGAAGTAGATCAGCTTGCCACCCAGTGGCAAAAAAACCTAGCCTCTAGTGCGCAATTAGCACAGCAAGCCGGAAAACTTGATGGTGAATTCGCCAAACTGATTGATTTTTTCTTACAACCTCAAGTCTCTTGGCAATCACTTTTGGCGCAATATATGTCAACCTTTGCTCGCGATGACTTTTCTTATTCACGCCCCTCGCGCCGAGCAGGTGAAGCAATTATGCCGTCGTTACGCTCACATCAGCTTGACATTACCGTGGCAATTGACACCTCTGGCTCTATTTCTCAAGAAGAGATTAATGAATTTATTTCAGAAGTAGATGCAATCAAGGCCAATCTACGCGCCGGCATTACGCTGCTAGCCTGTGATGATAAGTTATCCGAGCATTCTCCTTGGCGATATGAAGCCTGGGAAGAGTTACAATTTCCAGCATCACTCGGTGGTGGTAAAGGTACCAATTTTAATCCTGTATTTGACCATATTAACACCCAGGATATACCATCAGATGTGCTTATTTACTTCACCGATGCCAAGGGGAAGTTCCCTGAGTTTGAGCCCGATTATCCAGTTTTGTGGCTTATTAAAGGTAAAGAGCGTGTACCATGGGGCTCTCGCATCCAACTAAATTAAGCTAAAACTATGAAAGATTTTTCCGCCATTGAGCTTGATGAATACTTAGAAGACAACCAGCCGTTGTTGCTAGATGTGCGTGAGCAATGGGAATGGGACAAATGTCATTTTGAAGATGCCACCTTGCTACCCATGGGTCAAATCATGGCTAATATTGATACGTTAGACAAATTCAATGAAACGGTGATTATCTGCCATCACGGTATTCGCTCAATGCAAGTGGCACGTTATTTTGATTCAATTGGTTTTGAAAATATTATTAACTTACGTGGTGGTATTGACGCTTGGGCTAAGCAAGTAGACAGCTCTATGACACAGTATTAAAAACTGATTTCAAAGAATTGGTTAAACTTCTTTCGCTGTTTTTGTGCTTGATACATATCTATCAGCTCAAATCTGAGTTTGGTATTCGGCTGTCGCTGCGCAAGCTTGGCTAGATCAAGTGAGAACACCGTGCCAATCTTGGGGTAGCCACCAATAGTGGGCGCATCTTTCAGTAAGATAATCGGCAAACCATCAGTGGCAATTTCCACGCAGCCGTAGCTGATACCTTCTGATATCATTCGCTCTTTCTTAATTGTAATCGGTGCGCCACTTAAGCGACAACCGGTTCGATCATTGGCGTTGGTGATGGTGTAATCTTGATTAAAAAATAAATCTCGCTGATTAATACTAAATTCATTAAATTGATAAGTTGGTAAAATTCTTAAAACAATATCTTTATTGTAGTTGGGTATATATTTCGGCGGAATAAAACGATAAGTTGCCTCGTCAAACCCTTTGCAAAATAGTGTATCGCCTTCAGCAAGTTTAGCGCCAATGTGCTCGCGTAAATTAACCGATCTTGAATCAAATAATATCGACGTATCAAAGCCACCCTTAACTGCTAAATAAGCACGCACTCCACTTTTATGGCTGCCCCAGCTTAGCACATCACCTTTGTAAATTTGCAATCCGTGCCACATTTGAGCCGCTTCATTGTTAATCTTAAAACCAAGATTTGCACCTGTTACTACAATAAAAGTATCTGTTTGTGCTTCAAGCACTAATCCGCCAAAAGTTATTTCAATTACTGCGTCATTAAAATAATTATTAAGCAAATGATTGGCCCAACAGTAAGCGTGCTCATCCATCACCCCTGATTGACTCATACCATGCTCACCATGATTAAGACGCCCGTAATCTTGCACGGTAGATAAAAAGCTAGATTTGATTACCTTAAAGCTCATAATAATCCGCCATTTTTAAGGTACTCATCACGTGTAATTGAGTAAAAATTTACCTTATCGCCAACATGGAATTTATCAATGTTATCAGGGTTGTTGAGTGATAAATCTAGCAAAGTTCGCCCTACAATATTCCAGCCACCTGATGAGTCGGCAGGGTAGATGGCGGTTTGACTTTCAGCAATACCAACACTCCCCGCAGGGATCTTAATTCTTGGTGTAGCTAGACGCGGGGCTTGTATGCGTTCATCTACTTCACCCAAATAAGAAAAAGCAGGGCTAAAGCCAATCGCATAAATTAAATATTCTTGCAATGTGTGAATCTCAATAAAAGACTTCAAATCTAGATTTTTTTCAGCCAATAAGCGCTCAAGGTCTAAACCAACCTCAGTGCCGTAATAAACTGGAATGTGCGTTGTTTGAATATCTACGATAGAATTACTAGAATCTTGCTGATCTAGAAGAACCTCTACTTTATTATAAAACGCCTGAAAACTAATTTTATTCAAATCATAACTAACATGTAGCGAAGTATATGACGGGATAACATCAATAATGACGTCACTCAGCGTGTTTTTTAGCTGATTTGCAAAATTTCCGATTTTTTTAGGCAATGTAGCATCAATCTTGTCGCCAAAATAAATCAGTAGCGCATTTTCCCCTGCTGGAACGATATTATGCATTATTAAGTCGCTTTAATGCCTCTATAGAGGCTAAATTATCACTATGGAAACAAATTGTATCGATTTTAAAAGATTTTTCACTTAAAAATCGCTGATATTGCTTAACAATGGTGTCAGCATTGTCTAAAACTGCGCCTTTCTCACCACGTGGTAGTGTCTTAACGCCATCATAGCCACGATCAGCAAACACTTCATGTAAAAAAGCCACATTTTCATTATTTCCAAAGTTTTTAACACCGGCTTGCACCACCAACTTTAGATTTTTATCAACAGCTTTAATTACCCTGTAAATTGTATCTAATACTAATGGTTTTGCCATCATGTCATGGTACAACGCACCATGCGGTTTTATATATTCAAGGGATGCATTATTGTTATGACAAAGATTTTGAAAGTGAGCGACTTGATGATAAACCAAATCGTATAGTTCATCATCATTCAGCTGATGACTTACACGGCCAAAGTTAACTTGATCAAAATAACTTGGATGTGCGCCAATTTTGACATTGTTTTGTTTAGCAATTTTAATGGTTTTAACCATGCTTTCATCATTGCCCGCATGCCCACCACAGGCAATATTAGCCATACTAATCAGTGGCATAACTTCAATGTCAGGGCTAGGAATTAAACATTCACCTAAATCACAATTAATTAGCTTTTTACTCACGCTCAGTTGTATAATAATTTAACGTTAAATTTCACATTATTATAAGGTTTTATTCATGGATCAAATCAAGCAAATGTTCGAGTTGCAACAAAAGCTCAATGATGCTACTAATGGAGTAATCTGGACCGAAGGTGCAACTAAAGACGGTCGCCAGATTTCATGGTTACGTTGTATTTATATGGAGGCTGTCGAAGCGATTGATTCGTTTAACTGGAAGCACTGGAAAGACATTGAAGGCCAGCCTGATTTAGATAATGCCAAAGTTGAGCTGGTGGATATTTGGCATTTTATTATGTCTGAGGCTATTCACCTTGGTGATACCCGTTTTGCTGAGGCCTATGAAAATATGGAGCCTGAACGTGAGGTCAATCCAGAGCTAATGGTGGAGATTTTAGAAAAAATAGTGGCCGTAGCTGCAGGCGCTAATATCGACAAATCACAAAATGTCTTATATGAAATCACAGGTATCTTCTTTAAAGCGCTCGCCACCATGAGCATGGATGTGCCAGAGCTTTACAAGCGCTATATTGTTAAAAATCAACTCAACACCTTTAGGCAAGACCACGGCTACAAGGACGGCTCTTATGTTAAGATTTGGGGCGATGCTGAAGACAACGTTGTTGCTTTTAATATCATGGAAGAATATCCTGATCTGACCCCTGAACAGCTATACAGTAAACTGGAAGAAGAATACAAGCAATAAATTTATAAAACCCATGTCGTCAAATCAAACTTGCTAGGGGTGATAAAGCTCTGTTTGATTTGCTATTACCACTTAATGTAGCTGGGTTTGATGCTGTATTAGAGCAATTAGAGGTAAATATTTATAAAAATACCCAGCACAAAATTAGGAAAAAAGACATTATTAATGCCATTAAATTCGAACATAAAATTAACTGAATACAGTCATGGACAAGGGTGTGGCTGTAAGATTTCACCCAAGGTTTTAGATACGATTTTAGAGTCGTCACTTGTTGAAATTCACGACCCAAATCTATTGGTCGGAAACGCTTCTAGAGATGATGCTGCAGTGTATGATCTAGGCAATGGTGAGGCGGTTATCAGTACTACAGATTTCTTTATGCCTATTGTTGATGATCCGTTTACCTTTGGACGTATCGCCGCTACTAATGCCATTAGTGATATTTATGCCATGGGCGGTTCACCGATTATGGCCATTGCAATCTTTGGCTGGCCATTGGATAAGCTGCCACCTGAGGTTGGTCAACAAGTGATTGAGGGTGGGCGTAGTGTCTGCACTGAGGCTGGCATATCTTTGGCAGGAGGGCACAGTATTGACGCACCTGAACCAATCTTCGGCTTAGCGGTTACTGGACGAGTTGCCATTAAACACTTGAAAGAAAACTCAAAAGCCCAAGTTGGAGATAAGATCTATCTAACTAAACCCTTAGGTATTGGTATTCTCACCACCGCACAAAAACAAAATAAAATCACAAAAGAAGATGAGGCTCGCGTAATTGACACCATGTGTCAATTGAATGACATCGGCTCTAAACTGGCAAAGATTGATGGCGTGAATGCAATTACCGATGTGACTGGTTTTGGTTTTGGTGGACATTTATCTGAAGTTTGTTTAGGCTCTAATGTTGCCGCAACGATTGATTACAATAAAATACCAACCCTACCAAATATTAAAGATTATTTGACTAATGGATGTTCACCCGGTGGGGCGCAGCGCAATTTTGATAGCTATGGCCACAACCTAAGCAAGATGGAGACAGAAGTACAATCAATTATTTGCGATCCGCAAACCAGTGGCGGTTTGTTAATTATGGTATCAAATTCTGCTCAAAGTGAGTTCGATCAGATGATGCAAGATGCAGGATTTGAGTTGGAATCCATTGGTGAGATTATTAAACCTAATAGCGATACAATATTAGTACAGATCAATGTCTAGTAAATTAACTCAGATAGAAGATTTTACACAGCTGTTTATTAGTGACACGCCATTGATTGATACCCGTGCGCCGATAGAGTTTGATCAAAGTGCTTTTCCGCATACATCTAGCCTGCCCCTGATGAGCGATAAAGAACGAGAATTGGTTGGTACCTGCTATAAAAATAAAGGTCAAGTAAAAGCGATTGAGCTTGGCCACGAGCTGGTCGAAGGCGAAACTAAACAAGCACGACTTAATGCATGGCTTAAATTTATAAAAAATAACCCAAATGGGGCACTTTATTGCTTTCGTGGAGGGTTGCGTAGTCAAATCACTCAAGAGTGGATTTATAAAGCTTCTGGCGTTAACTATCCGCGCATTAAGGGTGGATATAAAGCACTGCGTCGATTTTTAATCGATGAAACTAATCGAATTATGGACAAGGTTACACCAGTCGTTATTGGTGGACAAACAGGTTGTGGAAAAACTTTATTACTCGATAAAATAAAGCAGCAGATTGATTTAGAAGGCTTGGCCAATCATCGAGGTTCTGCCTTTGGTAATACCACCACTGTACAACCTACACAGATTAACTTTGAAAATACGCTTGCAATTGAGCTTATTAAAAAACAACAACATTCGTATTTAGTGTTTGAAGATGAAGGCTCAAACGTTGGCATGGTACATATTCCACAATGCGTACAAGATAAAACATCTGAGGCTGAGCTTATCTTACTAGAGGCTAATGTTGAGCAACGCCTGAAAGTGAGCATGGATGCGTACGTGATCAACATGCAGCAAGACTTTGTTGCTCAAGATGCCAAAAATGGTTTTGATAATTTTACCAATTATTGGCTTAAAAGCTTAGAAAAAATCCAAAGGCGCTTAGGATTAGAGCGATACAAAATACTATTGAAATTGCTCAATAGTGCACTTTCAAAATATAAAGAACAAGGTGACGCTGAAGGTTTTCATTCAGTGGTAGAAAAATTGTTAGTGGATTATTACGACCCGATGTATGATTATCAAATTCAGAAAAAAATGGATCGTGTGATATTTAAAGGCAACGCTAAAGAAGTGTTAAGCTATCTTAACGATCGATCAATCGTTTAATAATTCCTTAGTCCGATTTTAATATCGGTAATTGGTGTTGCACGACAGGCTAATATCTCCCCTTTAGAGAGTGGCACTAAGAAATCTTGATGCATCACATTACCCGACAAGAGTAGCAATATACAAGAACCGCAATGCCCTTGTCGACAAGAATAATTAATCAATACGTTGTGTTCTTCAAGCTCAGTTAAGATTGAATGCTCACCATATACATACAGTGATTCAGTTTTACCGTTAATGTTATCAACATCGATTTTAAACATCGATCAATCAATTAGAGTTTAAAATCGATAAAATCAGAATCATCAGCACTCATGGTATTGTCAATCGCACTCACGAGATAAGAGGTGATTTCTGTTTCCTGTGGTGCCACCTGAACATTGTCAGAATCTAACCAATGATTGATCCATGGCAGTGGATTAGCGCGTTCTTTAAAGATTGGTATAAGTCCTAGTGCGCTCATACGTATATTGGTAATATATTCTAGGTATTGCTTTAAAATCTCAGCATTCAGGCCAATCATCGAACCATCACGGAATAAATACTCAGCCCAGTCTTTCTCTTGCTCACAAGCCTCTTTAAACATCTTAATAACTTCGTCTTCACATTCAGCAGCAATCTTTTCCATATCAGGATCGTCTTTACCATCACGCATTAGGTTAAGCATGTGCTGAGTGCCAGTTAAATGTAAGGCTTCATCACGCGCAATCATTTTAATAATCTTGGCATTGCCTTCCATTACTTTGCGCTCAGCAAAGGCAAATGAACAAGCAAATGATACATAAAAACGCACTGCTTCTAAAATATTGACTGACATGATAGTGAGATAGAGTTTTCTTTTTAAGCAATACAGATCAATGGCAACTTCCTCACCATTAAGATTATGTCGGCCTGAGCCATGCAAGAGATAAGCTTGCGAGCATTTAATCAGCTCATCATAGTGTTTTGATACACTATCAGCGCGTTGAATTATTTCATCAGTCTTCATAATATCATCAAACACTACACCGGGCTCATTGACAATGGCGCGAATAATATGCGTGTAAGAACGTGAGTGGATGGTCTCTGAAAATGACCAAGTTTCAATCCAATTCTCTAACTCTGGTAGGGATACAATCGGTAAAAAAGCAATATTTGGGCTACGACCTTGCACTGAATCTAAGAGAATCTGATATTGTAAGTTAGAGATGAAAATATGCTTCTCATTTGGTAATAGTTTGGCAAAATCCATTTTATCTTTTGAGACATCAATCTCTTCTGGTCGCCAGAAAAAAGACAACTGCTTCTGAGTGAGCTTCTCAAACATCTCAAACTTTTGCTTGTCAAAACGAGCAACATTCACCGTATTACCAAAGAACATTGGCTGTGTTAGTGTATCACTAATGGTTTTACTAAAAATACTATACGACATTAATTACTCCTAAAGTTTACAAACGCCATCAGCGCAAGCATGATCATCTTCTTTTTCTGTCATATCGTCACCACCACCATCACGTGTTGTATGATAATAAAGTGTCTTAACGCCATATTTATAAGATTTAAGCAAATCCATCAAGAATAGCTTCATTGGTACTTTATTGCCATCGTATTGAGATGGATCATAGTGAGTATTAGCAGAAATTGACTGATCAACAAACTTTTGCATAATCGCACAAAGCTGTAAATAGCCTTCATTATCTTTAATGTCCCAAAGTAATTCATATTGATCTTTAAGGGCTTCATACTCTGGCACAATTTGCTTGAGGACACCGTCCTTTGATTGTTTGATAGATACAAAGCCCCGTGGTGGTTCGATACCATTCGTTGAGTTAGAAATTTGCGACGAACTTTCACATGGCATTAGTGCAGTCAACGTTGAATTTCTCAAACCAGTCGCAACAATATTTTTACGCAGAACGTCCCAGTCTAGAGTTAATTCTGTATCACAAAAGGCATCAACATCTTTCTTGTAAGAGTCAATTGGCATAATGCCTTGAGCATATTGGGTTTCGTTAAATAATGGACAAGCACCAAACTCATTAGCCAGTTTGTTACTTGCTTTAAGAGAGTAATACTGTAAAGCCTCAAAGGTTT
>JAUWPG010000061.1 GCA_030611725.1 Gammaproteobacteria bacterium | reverse complement strand
TATTTAGTTAGATCAATTTGTAATGGGGTAACTGACACATAATTATTTTCAATGGCATGGAAATCAGTGCCTACGCCATTATCCGCTTCCTTGCCATTTTCACCAATCCAATATAAAGCAGGATCGTCTTTGTCTTGAATGCTTGGTTCTGACATATGGCGCCTTCCCAAACGTGTGGTTTGAAAACCTTGGATATTTTCATATGGCACATCTGGCACATTTACATTGAGCACGGTATCGTGTGAGAGTTGTGAAGTGTGAATTTTATTAATGACTTGTTGTGCAACTTTGGCTGCTGATTCAAAATGTTTACCTTCCCAACTGGCCAAGGAAATCGCTATCGATGGTAAACCTAAAAATCGCCCTTCAATAGCACCAGCTACGGTACCAGAATAAATAACATCATCCCCCAGATTAGGGCCAAAATTAATACCTGTAACAACCAAATCAATGTTATTTTCTAAGAAACCACAGAGTGCTAGATGCACACAGTCACTCGGTGTAGCATCGATACTGTAGATATTTTCATCAACCTTGATCGGTTTAAGTGGCTTGTCTAATGTGAGTGAACTACTGGCGGCAGATTTATTGGTACTTGGTGCAACGACAACCACTTCATGATCTTGCGATAAATATTGAGTCAGTATTCTAATACCTTCAGCTTGATAACCGTCATCATTACTGATTAAGATTTTCACTTAGTAATATTAAGTGTAACTTTGTCTTTTTTAATGCCAACTTTAACCGTACCACCATCTATCAGTTTTCCAAATAAAAGTTCATCTGCGAGTGGTTTTCGTATTTCTTTTTCAATCAGACGTGACATTGGGCGTGCACCCATCTTAGCGTCATAACCATTCTTAGAAAACCATTTCCGTGCTGAATCAGACACAACCAAAGAAACTTTTTTGTCTTCTAACGATGCTTCTAACTCAAATAAGAATTTATTTACCACAAAAACAATGGTTTCTTCGTTGAGACTATTAAAGTAAATAATCTCTGACAGACGATTTCTAAATTCTGGTGTGAATGTTTTTTTCAATTCACTTTCATAATCCAGTGAGTGGTCTTGCTCACTAAAGCCAATGGATGCGCGTTGTACATTTTGTGCGCCAACATTAGAAGTCATGACTAAGATTACATTTCTAAAATCTATCTCTCTGCCATTAGCATCAGTGAGTTTTCCATTGTCCATGACTTGCAACAATAGATTAAAAATATCAGGGTGTGCCTTCTCCACTTCATCGAGCAACAACACCGCATAAGGGTTTGTGTTAACGGCTTCAGTTAAAAGCCCGCCCTCATCATAGCCGACATATCCTGGTGGTGAGCCAATCAGCTTAGAAATAGAGTGTCGCTCCATATATTCACTCATATCAAAGCGTAACAATTTAACACCCATAATGCGGGCAAGCTGCTTACAAATCTCAGTTTTTCCCACACCCGTTGGGCCGGCAAATAGAAACGAGCCCATTGGCTTATCTTCATGTGCCAAACCCGAACGAGAAAGCTTAATTGAAGTTGTTAGACTTTCAACTGCTTTGTCTTGGCCAAAGACACCGAGCCTAAGCTCACTCTCCAAATTCTTTAATAATGATTTGTCATCGCTTGTGACTTGGCGCGATGGAATGCGTGCAAGCTTGGCAACGATATCTTCAATATCACCAACACCAATATTAATCTTACGTTTTGATTTTGGTCGGATTTGTTGTAAAGCACCCACTTCATCGATTACATCAATGGCTTTATCAGGTAAGCGGCGATCATTCATATAACGATGTGACAATTCTACTGCTGATTCTAGTGCAGCTGCCGAATACTTAACCTTGTGATGATCTTGGTAATATTTTTTAAGTCCATGTAGGATCTTAACCGTATCTTCTACTGAAGGCTCATCAATATCAATCTTTTGGAAGCGACGTGTAAGTGCATGGTCTTTTTCAAAGACTTTGCGGTATTCTTCATACGTGGTTGAGCCCATACATTTAAGCGAACCATCTGCCAAAGCTGGTTTTAGCAGGTTTGACGCGTCCAACGAACCACCTGAAACACTACCTGCGCCAATGAGCGTATGGATTTCATCAATAAATAAAATAGCATGTGTAATTTTTTCGAGATCAGTAAGTACGGCTTTTAAACGTTTTTCGAAATCACCACGATATTTAGTACCGGCAATCAAGACGCCGATATCGAGTGAATAGATACTGGCTTCTTTCAATACATCTGGCACTTTTCCTTCTACAATCTTTTTTGCGATGCCTTCTGCAATAGCAGTTTTTCCGACACCGGCCTGACCGACAAATAGCGGATTATTCTTCCGACGTCGTGATAATACTTGTACCGTACGAGTCACCTCTTCTTCTCTACCTAAAAGCGGGTCAATCTTGCCAGCTTTAGCTTTTTCACATAAGTTAATGGTGTAAGTTTCTAATGATGATTTCTTCGGTTTTTTCTGATCAGATTCAATACGAGGCGTCTCTTCGATAGACTCTGGCACCTGCGTCGAAATGCCCTCCATCACATCTAAACGTGAGATGTTATTAAGCTTTAACAGATAAACCGCATGAGCTTCTTTCTCGGAGAAAATACTCACCAATACATTCATTGCAAACACTGTATTTTTTTGCGCAGATTGCGCTTGATAAACACTGCGCTGTAAGACACGCTGGAAGCCAACCGTTGGCACAATATCTACTTCTGATTCTTGCGGAATGAGTGGTGTATGTGAATCAATATACTCTTCTAACTCAGCACGTAGTTCCTCAACATTGGTACGCTTATTACGTAGAAAAGTAATCACTTCATCGATATTTAGTAGTGCTAATAATAAATGCTCAACGGTCACAAACTCCAAGCGATTGTTACGCGCTTGGGTCATGATAAAGTTAATCTCTTGCTGTAGGCCTGTTTCAATCATAGTGTTTATTATATACCTTAGTCATTTAATTCTCTAATCATACACATCAAAGGCTGTTCATTCTTACGTGAAAAATCTACCACTTGTGATGCCTTGGTTTGAGCAACGTCGTGTGAATAAGTACCACAAATCGCCTCTCCTTCTATATGAATTTTAAGCATTAACTCTTGCGCTATTTCTGTACTTTTAGAAAAAAATCGCTTTAACACCTCAACCACAAATTCCATTGATGTGTAATCATCGTTTAATAGTAGCACCTGAAAACGTTTAGGCTGCTTAATCTTGGGCTTGGCTGTTTGTGTGAGTATTTTATCCATATTATCGAGCTGTTGTTCGGTACAGCATTAATATTGCCAACACCATGACAACCACGGTTGGTAATGCAGCACTTAAAAAATAATCCAGATCAAATACTTTTGGCATCCACACCCCCAGTTTTGAAAACTGCTCAAACACCAAAGCAATCACAACACCTAGAAAGATTTTCTTTCCTAGTGATGCATCTCTTAAAGATCCAAAAATAAAAGGAATAGTAAGTAAAATCATTGCAATCAATGTTATTGGCTTCATAATACGCTTATAAAATTCTGCCTCATAATCTCCAGTGAATAGGTTATTTTTTAACAAAAATCCAATGTGCTTAAACAGCTGAAGGGTGGAAAGCTGTTGTGGATCCTTTTTTAAAGAATCAATTAAATCTTGGTCAAATTCAACCTCTGATCGGTACTTTTGACGAGCTTCTTTTTTAATTTTGGTAAATTTACCCTCGTCATTAATTTGATAAAAATTATTTTTTTGCAAAGTGAGTTGATCTTGATCAAATACTGCTTTATCACTATAAACAACTGAATCAAGTGTATTGGCTGACTTTAGTTTGATTAAAGTTATGTTATTAAAAACTTTACCATCCAAGTTTCTTTCTACATGAATAAAATTACCGGCATCTCTTATCCAAAAACCTTGTTGATTAGTGGTAATAATTTTTTCACCTAGCGCTTTAGCGCGATAGATTTCTGCCTGATTAGAAGAAAAAGGCGCAACAAACTCCCCTAAAATAATTGCCAGAACAACAAAAGAAATGCTCACACGTAATGTGATTTTAATAATTTTAATAACAGACACACCAGACCCTTGCATCACAACCAACTCGCTATTAGAAGCAAGACAGCCCAAGCCTAAAACCGCACCCAGTAAGATAATTACTGAGGATGTTTCATAGGCAATGGATGGCAATAAAAAGCCAATATAGATCACCGCATCAACCAATGTATAACTTGCACGCCCAATATCATTCACTTCATCTAGGAATTTAAAAAATGCAAATACCCCTATCAAAACCACCATGACAGATAAAGAATATTTCAGTAGTGTTTTAGTAATGTAGCGGTCTAAAATTTTCATTAAAATACTAAGTTCAAAAGGTTTAAACAATAACAACGCTATTATGACAAATATTCACAGTGATAAAATCCTAATTCTTGATTTTGGCTCTCAATACACCCAGTTGATTGCACGTCGCATACGTGAAATCGGCGTTTACTGTGAATTATTTCCTTATGATGTAGATGTGGCCTTTATTAAAGATTTCAATCCCAAAGGTATTATTTTATCAGGTGGGCCAGACACAGTGACCACTGATGATTCAGCTAGAGCACCACAGATTGTATTTGATCTTGGCGTGCCAATCTTAGGTATTTGTTATGGCATGCAAACCATGGCAATGCAACTCGGTGGCCAGGCAAGTTCTGCTGATAAACACGAATACGGCTTTGCACAAATTAAATGTGAAGACGAAGAATGTCATCTATTTACCGACTTGCGTGATGAGACACATGCTTCTGGTAATGCACTTTTAGATGTATGGATGAGTCATGGCATCGAAGTTAATAAATTGCCAGAGGACTTTAAACTCATCGCATCAACCGATAATTGCGAAATTGCTGGTTTTGCTAATGTTAAAAAACACTATTACGGCTTACAGTTCCACCCTGAAGTTACACATACCAAGCAAGGAAAACACATACTTGATCGATTTGTCAGTGGTATTTGTGACTGCGAGAATAACTGGACTACTGAGAATATTATTACCGATCTTATTCAAAGCCTTAAAAACCAAATTGGTGATAATAATGTACTCTTAGGCTTATCTGGTGGTGTAGATTCATCGGTAGTGGCGGCACTCTTACACGAGGCAATCGGCGACCATCTGACTTGTGTGTTTGTTGATAATGGTCTACTGCGCCTAAATGAAGGCGATGAAGTCATGCAAACTTTTGCTGACAACATGGGTGTTAAAGTCATTCGAGCCAATGCACAAAAGAAATTTTACGATGCATTGTCCAGTGAAGCCGATCCTGAGAAAAAACGAAAAATTATCGGCGGTGCGTTTATTGAAGTATTCGAAGAACAGGCTCGCGATCTTGATGATATTAAATTCTTAGCACAGGGCACCATTTATCCTGATGTAATCGAATCAGCAGGCGCCAAGTCAGGCAAGGCTAAAGTCATTAAATCACACCACAATGTCGGCGGTCTACCAGATGACCTTAAGTTTGAATTGGTTGAGCCACTTAAAGAGCTATTTAAAGATGAAGTACGCACCATTGGCGTAAAGCTTGGTATTCCTGCACACATGCTTTATCGCCACCCGTTCCCAGGGCCTGGCTTGGGTGTGCGCATCTTGGGGCAAGTTAAAGAAGAATATGCCAACATCCTGCGTGAAGCGGATGCAATCTTTATGCAAGAGCTTTACAACCACAACCTTTACGATAAAGTTGATCAAGCTTTCACAGTTTTCTTACCAATTAAATCAGTCGGCGTTACTGGCGACGAGCGTCGTTATGATTACGTAATAGCACTAAGGGCTGTCGAGACTATCGACTTTATGACCGCTCGCTGGGCTCGCCTACCCTATGATTTCCTCGACTTTGTCTCCAACCGCATCATGAATGAAATCACTCGTGTATCTCGTGTGGTGTACGATATATCAGGCAAACCGCCCGCCACAATTGAATGGGAATAACCACTGAGGAAAGCAAGGCTTTCCTCGCTCTGGATGAAAAGTGGATGGCGCTTGCCATTGAGCAAGCAAAACTCGCTGAAAAAATAAATGAAGTGCCAGTTGGGGCAGTTTTGGTGCAGGGTGATCAACTCATTGCTAGTGCGTACAACCAGCCTATTTCTAATAATGATCCTACCGCCCATGCAGAAAT
>JAUWPG010000053.1 GCA_030611725.1 Gammaproteobacteria bacterium | reverse complement strand
CGACATTCGCTTTATCCCTGAAAATTGGAACAAGACTTACTACAATTGGATGTAAAATATTCAAGACTGGTGTATGTCTCGGCAAATTTGGTGGGCACATCGTATCCCTGCTTGGTATGATAATGATGGCAATATTTTTGTCGCAGACTCACTAGAAGAGGCACAAGCACAAGCAGGTGAAGGTATTAAACTCAGACAAGATGATGATGTTCTTGATACTTGGTTCTCATCTGCCCTATGGCCATTTTCAACACTGGGATGGCCAGAGCAAACCCCACAACTCTCACGCTTCTATCCAACCAATGTCTTAGTAACGGGTTTTGATATTATTTTCTTCTGGGTGGCCCGTATGATTATGTTTGGGCTGAAGTTCGCTGGCGATGTGCCTTTTAAGGACATTTACATCACTGGCTTGATTAAAGATGGACAAGGTCAAAAAATGTCTAAATCTAAGGGTAATGTCCTAGATCCGATCGATTTAATTGACGGCATTAGTTTGGATCAGTTGCTAACAAAAAGAACCCAAGGCATGATGCAGCCAAAAATGGCGGATAAAATTAAAAAACAAACCAAAGGTGAATTCCCAGACGGTATTCCTGCATTTGGTACTGACGCTTTAAGATTTACTTTTGCAGCGCTGGCTTCATTTGGCCGTGATATTAAATTTGATCTTAAGCGTGTTGAAGGCTATCGTAACTTCTGTAATAAGCTATGGAACGCCTCTCGCTTTGTATTGATGAAGCTTGAAGGTGCTACAATTGATACTAATGCTACTTTATCAACTTCTGATCAGTGGATTCTATCACGCTTACAAGAAACCAAAGTAAATGTTGAAAAACACTTAAAAGACTATCGTCTTGACCTAATGAGTCACGAACTGTATGAGTTTATTTGGCACGATTATTGTGATTGGTATTTAGAATTATCCAAGCCATTACTGACCGATGATGTAACTAGAGCTGGTACACAAGCCACACTACTTAAAGTTTTAAATGAAATTTTGACACTATCGCATCCAATCATTCCATTTATTACTGAAGAGATTTATACGCAATGTCAAACACTCACTGACGGTGAAAATGAAAGCTTAATGACACAAGCTTATCCCAAGATTGAACAAGACTTAGTTTCAACACAGGCTGAAGAAGAGATTAAGTGGTTGCAAGGCTTTATTTTGGGCATTCGCCAAATTCGAGGCGAAATGAATATCCCACCATCAAAGCCACTGCCTTGTTTTGTACAAAACATTAACACCAAAGATCAACATTGTTTGGATACGCATGCTTCAATCTTATTAAGCTTGGCCAAACTAGAAAGTATTGAACAGTTGTCTAATACAGATGAAGCACCGGAATCAGCCACTGCACTTGTTGGTGATATGAAAGTATTAATACCACTTGCTGGACTCATTGATAAAGACCAAGAAGCAGTACGTCTTAATAAAGAAATCGAAAAATTAAACAAACATCGTGCACAATTTGCAGGTAAGCTTAGCAATGAAAAATTTATTAGTGGCGCGCCCGAAGCAGTGGTGAACAAAGAAAAAGAAAAACTGGCCTCTGTTGAAAGCGCTATTGCAGATTTATCCTCACAATTGGAGAAAATAGCCAACTTATGAAATTAAGTCGCGCCTTATTTATAGTATTATTGTCAATACATTCATTGGCAAATTCTCAGTCATACGTGTATGTAACTGATACAGTTGATATTCCAATACGTTCTGAAAATAAAATTCAAAGCAACCCAAGCAACTTACTCAGAATGCTACCTTCTGGCACCAAACTACAACTTCTATCTACCAACAGTGGCTGGACACAAGTTAAGTTTGAAGAAACCACAGGCTGGATGATTTCACGTTATTTAACCAGTATACCGACTGCCAAAGTACAATTAGGAAAACTAAGGCAAACTTACATCGCTAACAAACTACTTATTACTCAACAAAAAGAGCTGACTAATAAATTAGAATTAGAAGTTAAAGTTTTAAAAGAAAATAACGCCAAGCTGGCAATTGAAACCAGCAAGTCACAGTCTGAAAAAGAGTACGTGGAAGAAATCTATAAAAATGCACGTTCACTTAAAGATGCCAATCAAGACCTAAAAGCAGAAGTATTACAATTTAAGGCTGAAATACAATTATTGCAAAACAACATCACGTTTGACCAAGATTCTAGCGCTAGAAATTGGTTTATCGTTGGTGCACTTGTTTTATTATTTGGATTTATCATGGGCTTTGTTTTCCCTAAACGCTCGACTCAAAGGAGATATTAAAATGAACTTACTAAAAACCGCACTAACATTTGATGATGTTTTATTAGTGCCAGCACACTCAACCACCATGCCGAAAGAGGTAAATTTAAAAACACAGCTGACTAAAAATATCACACTCAATACTCCAATTTTATCGGCAGCAATGGATACCGTAACTGAGGCAAGACTAGCCATTGCTATTGCTCAAGAAGGTGGTATTGGCATTATTCATAAAAACATGTCTATCGAACAACAAGCCAATGAAGTGCGTGATGTAAAGCGTTTTGAATCTGGCATTATTAAAAATCCAATTAGCATTTCACCAAAATCCACGATTGCTGATGTATTTGAAATGCAGCAACGACACAATATATCGGCACTACCTGTGGTTGAAAATAACACCATTGTTGGCCTGGTAACTGGGCGTGATGTTCGATTTGAAACTCGCGTGGGAGAGTTGGTTGAAAATGTAATGACACCACAAGATAAGCTTATTACTGTTGCCGAAGGTACAGATATGGCGGATGTTCGCTTTTTATTACAACAACACCGTATTGAACGCGTTATCATTACCAATGATCAATTTGATCTACTGGGCATGATCACCGTTCGTGACATCCAAAAATCTACCGACTTTCCAAATGCCTGCAAAGACGATGCTGAGCAATTACGAGTTGGGGCAGCGGTTGGTGTTGGCAAGGGAACAAGTGAACGTATTGATGCATTAGTTGAAGCAGGAGTTGATGTAATTGTTATCGATACTGCGCACGGCCATTCTCAAGGCGTATTAGATAGAGTTAAAAAAACTAAAAAAGTGCATCCAAACTTAGACATTATCGCCGGTAATATTGCCACAGGCGCAGCTGCGCTTGACCTGGTTAAGGCCGGTGCAGACTGTGTTAAAGTCGGTATTGGACCAGGCAGTATTTGCACTACGCGTATTATCGCTGGTGTTGGTGTGCCACAGATTACAGCTATTTCAGATGTGGCTGATGCACTTAAAGGTACTGGCATTCCATTAATCGCCGATGGCGGTATTCGTTACTCAGGTGATATCGCCAAGGCTTTTGCAGCAGGTGCGTATTGCGTAATGCTTGGATCAATGTTAGCTGGTACAGAAGAATCACCAGGAGAGGTTGAGCTCTACCAAGGTCGTTCATACAAGTCATATCGTGGTATGGGCTCCATTGGTGCGATGAATCAAGCGCATGGCTCATCTGATCGTTATTTTCAGTCAGAGTCTAAGGCTGATAAGCTAGTACCCGAAGGTATTGAAGGTCGCGTGCCATTCAAAGGCTCAATGCGTCCTATCATTCACCAAATGATGGGGGGGATTCGCTCATCAATGGGTTACACTGGTTGTGAAACACTAGAAAAAATGAGAACCGATGCTAGTTTTGTGCGAGTCACCTCTGCAGGTATGGTGGAATCACATGTACACGATGTATCCATTACTAAAGAAGCGCCGAACTATCATCAGTAATTCTTAGATATTTATAGAATAAGAATTTTTAGATAAAGAAAATCTTTGTTATACTTTTTTCTTACTTGATTTTTTTATTGCCTCTAAAACACCATCCCAAAATTCCACTCTAGCTATTACAGCTTCCTGAGCAGCGTCAATTGATTCTTGAACTTTCTTCTCATCGCCATTACATAATCCATTAAGCAATCTTAATGACAATGGCGCATGAAAATCTTCATCTAGATGAATATGCCTGTTCAGATAATAATGAAAAATTGGCGCCTGAGCCTCAGAAACGCCGATTTTTTCCAAAATTGAGCGGAACATACAAGGGATTATATGCTCTCTACCTAATGCTAAAGCTGCTGCCACTTGATGGGATTTATCACCTTGTATAAATTGAAATGTTGTTGATGTAAATATTTTAGAAGGTTTTGGAACAACGTGAGATTCAAGAGCCGTATCAACGCCTTTAACTCTAACCGTTTCAATAAAAGCTTTAGAGGCGGATGTGTCAGCACCGATTTCCTCCATAGCTCTATGGTAAAGCTCAAAATGGCTTGAGTACTCACCAGGAATATTAGTTTCATCAGATTCTTCTTCAAGCACCAATTCATTAATAAACCTTCTAACATCACCCTCTCCTTTAGGGGTCCATGGATACTGGGTGGGTGCAATGGTGTATTGCAAGTATTTTATAAGAGACATAAAATCCCATACAGAATAAATATGATGCTCCATAAAGCATTGAAGATCTTCAATCGTAGAAACAGCATCATATATTGGATGACCTTCTAGCTGACTTTTAAAAGAAGCAATGATATCGCTATTTATTTTTTTTGACATAAATTTTTTATTGTTAATATTAACCAAGGCGGTCTAAACAATCCAAGACTATATTTATCAATTAAACCACCAGTATGCGACTGATTTATAGAAAAAATCAATCAACATTATTTTATATTTTGCCTTAATTATTATAAATTTAATCTCTTTTTAACCCGCTATTTTAGAGTGATATTATTAGAAAAACTAAGGTCTAACACCTGTACCTTTAAGCGAAGTATAATGAACTGAGCAAAATAATTGCCATTAGTTGGATCAATGCTGGATCTCGTAATAGCTTCTTAAAATATCTGGCTCGCTAATTAAAGCTGAAATATTCTAATTTTTTTAAAAATAACAATCCTAGTTATCGCATCTAACTATTTACAAGCATTATGATTAATAATAAAACATCTTGATACATTTTGGAAACATCTCTGAGCAAGAGTTTTTAGCAAATTACTGGCAAAAAAAGCCCTTACTCATTAAACAAGCCTTGCCTAACTTTATCTCGCCCATTACACCCGAAGAATTGGCCGGATTATCATTAGAAGATGAATTTGAATCACGCTTAGTGCAAGGCAACATAGCCACCCAACAATGGTCATTAACCAATGGGCCATTTAATGAGAATACCTTTACTACTCTGCCAGAAAAAGATTGGACGCTTTTAGTGCAAGGAGTTGATCGATTTGTTGATGAAATTTACAATCTAATCCAGCACTTTGATTTTATTCCGCGTTGGCGTTTTGATGATGTAATGATATCTTATGCGGCTACTGGCGGTAGTGTCGGCCCACATTTTGATTATTATGATGTGTTCTTAGTGCAAGGCAGTGGTAGGCGGCGTTGGTATATTAGCGATAAACATTGCGAAATGAATAATTACTTGAATGATGTTCCATTGAGAATTATGCAAAAGTTTGATTCAGAGCAAACATTTGATGTTGAACCAGGTGATGTACTTTATATTCCGCCCAAAGTGGCACATCATGGGGTTAGTTTAGATGATGAGTGCACCACACTTTCATTTGGCTATCGTGCGTATTCTAGTCAAGAAATATCTGAATTTGTTAACCAAAAATGTAAAGTCGAACAAGAAGATAACTATTATCAAGATCCTGTTTGGATTAATACTCATTCGCCTGCACTCATACCAAAATCAGCCATTACTCAAGCACAAACTATATTAAAGATTAATGCCAATGAGTTTGCCTGCTTTGTCACCCGATTAGATACACTAGATGTACAACTACTGCAACACTTTGAGGCTGGTGAGTTTGATAAAGATGCAAACTATCAACTACATCCAAGTTGCAAGATTGCTTACCTTTTGGTTGATAAAATTCCCAAGGTATTTATTAATGGAGAGCACTTTGATACGCAATCATTTGATGCTCAATCTATCGTTAATCTTTGCAATCAGCGCAGCATTAATTCGATCCAATATCCACAACTTACACTCAATCTATTTAAACAAAATTTAATTATCATAACTAATTGATTTTAGGGATAATGGTTTCCATTTTATGGCTTAAGTTCTGTCTTAAGTTTTATCTAAAATACATTAATTGATGTGTTTCAAATAAAGCTTATTCAATTCAATCCATAGAATCCTTTTTAATTATTTGATGGAGGTTTTCATGGAAATGAATATCGTTAAAAAAAGCTTTGCCATGGGCAAACACACAATCACCCTAGAAACTGGCCGTATCGCTAGACAAGCACACGGTGCTGTACTAGCAAGCATGGACGACACACAAGTATTGGTCACTGTGGTTGCCTCTAAAAAGACAGAGCCTGGGCAAGACTTCTTTCCACTATCAGTAGACTACGTTGAAAAAACATACGCTACAGGGAAAATCCCTGGTGGATTTTTAAAGCGTGAAGCAAGAGCGACTGAGAAAGAAACCCTAACATGTCGTTTGATTGATCGCCCTATTCGTCCACTGTTCCCAGCTGGCTTCGTGAACGAAGTTCAAGTGATCATTACCGTTATCTCTGCTAATTCTGAAGTTGATCCTGACATCATTGCAATGCTAGGTGTATCAGCAGCACTTTCAATCTCTGGCATTCCATTTAATGGCCCTATTGGTGGTGCTAGAGTGGGCTATACAGACGGTCAATACACGCTTAATCCAACCTACTCTGAACTAAAAAAATCAGATTTAGACATGGTTGTTGCTGGTACAGATGAGGCCGTATTAATGGTTGAATCAGAAGCATCTGAATTATCTGAAGAAGTTATGCTAGGTGCGGTAATGTATGCACATGAGCAGTTTCAAGTTGCCATTACTAACATTGCAGAATTTGCTGCTGAAGTTGGCACTGAACAATGGGACTGGCAAGCGCCAGCAACGAATGAAGCTTTATCGAGTGACATTCAATCACAATTTGGTGCACAAATTAATGACGCTTACCAAATCAAAGAAAAAATGGATCGTTATGCTAAAGTAAGTGAAATCAAAGCAACGGCCATTGAAACACTTGCTAGCGAAGATGGCAATTCAGCAGATGAAGTTTCTAAGTACTTTAAGAAAGTTGAAAAATCAACCGTTCGTGAGCGTATCTTACGCAATGAGCCACGTATTGATGGTCGTGACAATGAGACTGTTCGCGAGTTAATGATTGAAACAGGTGTATTGGCTAATTAAAGTAGGTTTAAGGTACGACCCTGATGCACTAACTAGTACAGGATATTCATCAAGTACAACGCCTGTCATATCTAGGTTAAATTCATAGGAACCGCCTCCTAATGGCGTCACAGTGTACGGTCCAGACCAATTGCAGACGAGATTCGCATTCGTAATGCCAGTCCCATTGATATTGGCGAAATCGACCACAAAGCTCTGACCGTATCCAACGGGACCAGAGATACCTGTATAATCAGGTGATGTGAGTGTCGTAGCGTAGTTAGCATTGATCGTCAAGTAGGCGACCGAGCTATCAAAACTGGGATG
>JAUWPG010000047.1 GCA_030611725.1 Gammaproteobacteria bacterium | reverse complement strand
ATTTTGAGAATAAGAAAGTAAGTGATTTAAATGGCTGGTTTCTTTATCAGTTAGTGCGGCATTCAAATCAGAAAAATGAAAAAATTCAGCGCCTAATAGTTTTAATCCGGGTTGTGCTTCAGATATTGTTGCTTGTAAGATTTTGATTTTAAACGCACCAAGTGCGCTAATGCCTTGGTGGGTGTGGATCATAATTGCGCCATTACCTCGTCTGAAATATCAGCATTATGATAAACCTCTTGGGTATCGTCTAAGTCTTCCAAGCGATCAATGAGTTTCATAAATTTTTCTGCATCGCCTAAGTTAAGCTCAACACGAGTTACTGGTTCCATGGTTACTTCAGCATGGCTTGCTTCAAGCCCTGCATCAGAGAGTGCGTCTTTCACAGTGAAAAAATCTTCAGGTGTGGTGATCACATCAATCGAGCTATCATCATTGCTGATTACATCTTCTGCACCAGCATCGAGAGCCATTTCCATGATCTGATCTTCGTCGCCGCTGGCAAAGCTAATAAAACCTTGTTTGTTGAACAAGTAAGCCACTGAGCCATCGGTACCTAAATTACCACCATGCTTAGAAAAAGCGTGACGCACATCAGCCACGGTACGATTGCGATTGTCAGTTAAGGTATCAACCATAATGGCTGTACCACCAAGACCATAGCCTTCATAGCGCACTTCATCATAGTTTTCACCATCTAGATCACCGCTACCACGCTTAACTGCGCTTTCAATGGTATCGCGTTTCATATTGGCAGCTAATGCTTTATCAATAACCATGCGTAGCGACGGATTGTTTTCAATCACACCGCCACCGGCTTTGGCAGCGATGACAATTTCTTTAATTAATTTAGTAAATGCTTTACCACGTTTGGCATCTTGTGCGCCTTTGCGGTGTTGAATATTATGCCATTTAGAATGTCCTGCCATGTTCGATGTCTCCGAGAATATGAGTAATTGAGATTTTACCTTCTATGCAGTAAAGTCGAGTAATTTTTGAATAGATTCCTTTGCTTTTTTAGCAATATCTAGATTGATAAGTATTTCATTTTTTCCAGTTTTTAAAGTGTCTAAACAATTTTCCAATGTGTTCATTGCCATCCATTCACAATGGGCACAAGATTCACAGTCTGCACCAACGCCCATAGTGGGGGCTTCAATGAGTTTTTTATCAGGTGCAACTTCATGCATTTTGTGAAAAATACCATTGTCTGTTGCGACGATAAAGGTCTGTTCATCTCGATCTCGCACTGCGTTAATAAGGGCGGTTGTTGAGCCGACAACATCAGCCAAATCTACAACCGATTGAGGTGATTCTGGATGTACCAAAATAGCTGCCTCAGGATATTTAGCTTTAAGTGTTTTTAAGGCATCTGCCTTAAAACGCTCATGCACCACACAAGAACCTTGCCAAATTAGCATGTCAGCATTGGTTTGTTGTTGGACGTAATTACCCAGATGTTTATCGGGTGCCCAAAGGATCTTCTTACCTTGTTCTTTAAGGTGCTTAACTACCTTTAAAGCGCTACCAGATGTAACCACCCAATCAGCTCTTGCTTTCACTTCGGCAGAAGTATTGGCATAGACGACGACTGTTCTATCGGTGTGCTGATCGCAAAATTTGGCAAAATCTTCAATCTGACAACCTATATCGAGCGAGCAAGTAGCGCCCTCATCAAGCACTAAAACAGTTTTTTCAGGAGATAATATTTTGGCAGTCTCGCCCATAAATTTGACACCAGCAACAATGATGGTGTCTGCGTCACAATTTTTCCCAAAGCGTGCCATTTCCAGTGAATCTGACACCGTGCCACCAGTTTCTTCAGCCAAGGTTTGCAAGTCACCACTGACATAATAATGAGCAACCAGTACAGCATTACGCGTCTTAAGTTCAGCTTGGATTTGATCTTGAATTGACACGCTGGTTTTTTAGTCTTTTTCCAGTAAACTCACTTTAATACTAAGCTCTCTGAGTACTTTTCTTGGTACGCTGGAAGGTGCATTGGTTAATAAACACGCCGCAGTTTGCGTTTTAGGGAAAGCAATCACTTCACGAATAGAATCCGTGCCTGTCATGATCATTACTAAGCGGTCTAAACCAAATGCCATGCCGCCGTGAGGTGGGCAACCGTATTCCAAGGCATTGAGCAAGAAACCAAATTTATCTTGCGCCTCTTCATCTGAAATACCCAATAATTTTAAAACAGTCTGTTGCATTTCAACTTGGTGAATACGGATAGAACCACCACCAACTTCGCTACCGTTAATAACCAAGTCATAAGCGCGAGAAAGTGCTGTATCAGCAGTTTGTTCTAGTGTTTTAGCATCAACACTTGGTGCAGTGAATGGGTGATGAACAGCACTTAAAGAGCCGTCATCTTCAGCGTCAAACATTGGGAAATCAACCACCCAAATTGGTGCCCATTGTTTATCGAATAGATCTAAATCCTTAGCCAATTGTTCGCGTAAGTTGCCCAGCGCCTCATTTACAATTTTAATTTTATCAGCACCAAAGAAGATGATATCGCCAGTCTGTGCATCGGTTGTTTCGATAATTTTGGCTGTAACCTCGTCACCTAAGAATTTTAAAATAGGGGAAGCAGGGCCATCTTCATTAAGCTTAATGTAAGCCAAACCTTTAGCACCATAAATACTAACGTATTTGGTATATTTATCGATTTTTTTACGGCTAATGGTTGCACCACCTGGCACTTTAAGTGCAGCTACACGACTTTTAGCGTCGTTTGCAGGGCCAGAAAATACTTTAAAATCAACATCCTTCATCAGTTCGTTGATATCCGTTATTTGCATCGGAATGCGCATATCAGGGCGATCAACACCATATAAATTCATAGCGTCAGCATAGGTAATGATTGGGAATTCATTCGGAAGATCAACATCAATCACCGACTTAAACATACCACGCGTCATTTCCTCCATAAGCGCCATAATTTCATCTTCATTCATAAATGAAGATTCAACATCAAGTTGGGTAAATTCTGGTTGACGATCAGCACGTAAATCTTCATCTCTAAAACATTTTACGATTTGATAGTAACGCTCAAAGCCTGACATCATCAGTAATTGCTTAAACAATTGTGGGGATTGTGGTAGAGCGAAAAAATCACCAGGATGTGTTCGAGAAGGCACCAAATAATCACGCGCACCCTCAGGTGTTGCTTTGGTTAAAAATGGGGTTTCAATGTCCAAGAAGTCGTTGTTATCCATAAATTCACGCATGTAATGCGTAACCTTTGAACGTAGGCGTAAGCGTTGTTGCATTTCATCACGACGCAAATCTAAGTAGCGATACTTAAGGCGCACCTCTTCTGAAGTATCAGTAGAGTCAATTTGGAAAGGAATTGGTTTGGAAGTATTGAGAATCTCAATTTTATGAGCGACAATTTCAATCTCACCGGTTGCTAATTTTGGATTAACCAAGCCTTCACCTCGAGCAATGACTTGACCCGTAATCTTTAAAACAAACTCATTACGAATAGATTCAGCCAATGTGAAATCATCATTATCAGGGTTGATTACCACTTGAGCAATACCGCGCTTATCACGCATATCTAAAAAGATCACGCCACCATGATCACGACGACGATTTACCCAACCGCATAACTCAACGGTTTGATCAATGCTGTCTTTGTTTAATTCACCACAATAATGCGTTCTCATTTTTAGTCCTTTTTATACAGTATGTAATTATTTGTTTGGCTCTACCACGCCGGTAGAAATAATCAGTTTAAATGCCTCATCAATACTCATTTCTAGCTCGATAACATCATTTTTAGGTAGCATGATGAAAAATCCAGAGGTTGGGTTGGGGGTTGTTGGTACGTAAATATTAACAATTTCCTCACCAATGATTTTTCCAACTTCTCCTTGGTAATTGCCTGTTTGAAAAGCAATGGTCCACATGCCTTTGCGTGGATATTCAACCAAAACTGCTTTCTTAAAGCTATTACCTGAAGAGCTTAAAACCGTGTCTGAAAGTTGTTTTAAAGCTTTGTAGATTCCTCTAAATCCAGGAATTTTATTAAGTAATCTTTCCCAAAGTTCAAGTAGTTTTCGACCAATAAAATTACTGACTAAGGCGCCAGTAATTACGATAATCAGTATGACCCAAACAATGCCAGAGCCAGGAATTGCGTTGTCTAAGTTAAATAATTTCTCAGGTAGGTATTCCGCTGGAACGATGTCATTAACCAGTTCTAAAAAGAACTTAATAACAACAATACTTAAGCCTAATGGAATCCAGAAGAGCAAGCCAGAAATAAAATAGTTTCTTAGGTTTTTCAACGCTTAATGATTAAACAATAAAAAAATGTTATTTTAGCATAGTCATGGCGGTATTTTTATATCGACTCTTCATCTCGAAGAGTGAGTATTTCGTAGCCATCTTCTGTGACTAAAATTGTATGCTCCCATTGTGCAGAAAGTGAGCGATCTTTGGTGGTTACTGTCCAACCATCGAGCTTAGAAGTAGCTACTTCAAATCCGCCTAAATTAATCATAGGTTCAATGGTAAAGGTCATACCAGCTTCAAGGATGGGGCTATTTTCAACAGCACCATTATCATAATGATTTACTTGAGGTTCAGTATGAAATTCTGTGCCAATACCATGGCCACAATAATCACGTACCACAGAGCAATTGTTTTGGGTTGTATGTGTACCAATCGCCTTGCCAATTTCACCCAAGTGAACGCCTGGCTTTACTTTTTTAATACCAATATATAAGCATTCTTGTGCGATTCTACAAATGCGTTGAGCTTTAACACTTGACTTGCCAATAATAAACATTTTTGAAGTATCGCCGTGAAACCCGTCTTTAATCACGGTAATATCGATATTAACAATATCACCTTTTTTTAGTTTTTTATCACCGGGGATACCGTGACACACCACGTTATTAACACTGGTACAAATTGATTTTGGAAAGCCGTGGTAATTCAGTGGCGCAGGAATGGCGTCTTGCACATTAACAATATACTCATGACAAATCGCATCTAGTTCATCAGTAGTAATGCCAGATTTTACCTTGGGTGTAATCATATTAAGCACATCAGCTGCTAGGCGACCCGCTATACGCATTTTTGTTATTTCATCAGCAGATTTAATTGCAATTGCCATTTTTATACTCGGTTTGTTGCGCGCACTTCTAGTGCTGCAATTCTATCTTCAATCGGTGGATGTGATGAAAACCACGAAGCAAAACCTTTTTTATCATTGATACCAAATGCTGCCATTTGCTCGGGTAATGCTTCTGGCTCTACTTGTCCTAAGCGCTTTAATGCATTAATCATATTTTGATGTCCGGCTAAATCTGCACCACCTGTATCAGCCACAAATTCACGCTTTCTTGAAACATACATGACAATAGTAGAGGCTAAGAATGATAAAATAATTTGTGCAAATAGAGTGGTTACAAAATAACCGATACCATGACCTCGGTTATTTTTTAGAATAACACGATCAACAATGTGTCCAATCACTCGTGAGAAGAAAATTACAAATGTATTAACAACACCCTGTATTAAGGTTAAAGTCACCATATCACCATTAGCCACATGACTCATTTCATGACCAACGACTGCCTCAATCTCTCCTTGATTCATTGAATCTAATAAGCCTTGAGAAACCGCTACTAAAGCTTTATTTTTACTAGCACCAGTGGCAAAAGCATTCATTGATGCTGATGGAAAGATTGCTACCTCTGGTATTTTAATGCCAACAATTTTTGCTTGTTTTTCAACAGTTTCTAACAACCATTTTTCTAAGTTATTACTCGGTGATTCGATAACAACTGCACCAGTCATGCGTTTTGCTATCCATTTAGAGATCAGTAGTGAAATAAAGGCGCCACCAAAGCCAAAAACAGCAGAAAAAATAAGCAGAGCCTGCAAGTCTAAATCAGAGCCATTAGCTGCTAGAATACCCTCAACACCAAGTAGCCTTAACGTAATGCTCAGTAAGACGATAATGGCAATATTAGTCATTAAAAATAAAAAGACGCGTCGCATAAGTTTTCCTCGTTTATTGGTTAATACTATAGATGGGGATATTATCTTATAGATTCAACCCCATTGGGTTACAATGAAAGCAATGATTAAGTATTTCTTAATATTATTCTTATTATTTTTTGGCTATGGTCATCAGAGCCCTGAGCAGGGTGTGGTTGACAATGATACCGACACCTTGATAGTAGAAAAACACAAACATCCAGCCGACCCTGAAGAACCCCTTATTTGTGAAGGCCTAACCATTGCTGAATGTTTAGAAATGATTGTCCCTATGCTTTGGGAGCGAGAAATTGAGCGTGATTGTGAATGAGTGTTAAAGAGATATTTTTTGTGTGTCTAGTAATTCAATATCAATTTTATTATTACTAATTGGGCAATTAAATTTCAAATATATGGCTTGGAGTTGCAAGTCTTCTGGATAGTCTTTATCTGCATTGCCATATAAACGATCGCCAATGATTGGGTAGTCGATACCGCTTAGGTGTTTTCTAATTTGGTGCTTTCTACCCGTTTCAATATCAACTTTTAACAAAGACTTGTCATCTGTATTGTTTAATAAAGTAATGTGACTAAGTGCAGTTTTGCCATCAATGTCCTTATCTATGCTAATTTTAGCATGCGGAAACTTACCCTTTACAATCGCTAGATAGGTTTTTTTAATTAATCTATCAGCAAATAATTTTGAAAAATCTCTGGCCATGGTTTTTGAGTGTGCAATTATCATTAATCCGCTGGTTGCGCGATCAAGCCTGTGCACTAAAAAACCAGGCCGATCTAGTATTTTTTCAACCAGTCGAGTTACAGTGCAATGATCTCCCCATTTCGAGCCCTGAGAAAACACACCGGCAGGCTTAAACCAAACACTATAATCTTTCTTATCAAGTAGTAACTCAGGCTTGGCAGGGATAGACGATAAAACCTTTTCATTAAAATAAATAAAAACCTCATCACCAGTATTAAGTGGCTTTTTGGCACGCCGAACTCGGTTGATTTGTTTATCACTTTTGAGCCACACACAGCCTTTGTCCAGTGCTGATTTCAATACTTGTTTAGAAAGTGATGTTGCCTCAGCCAATACATTAATCAATAAAGCTTGATTAGTTTGGTTGATAATTTTTTGTTCGATGATGCGCTGCATAAAAGTCATTTTAAATTTAAAATAACCCCCATGAACACAATACGACGTTTTTTATTTAAAGAGCTTGATATTCGCGGTCAGCACCTGTTTATTGATACAGCTTGGCAAGCAATGATTCAAGATCGAGGTTATTCCAAACAAGCAATCCAACTGTTTGGTGAGTTGAGTGCGTTGGCGATTATGCTGGCAAATGGCATAAAACACAATGGCAAGTTAACTTTGCAAGTGCAAGGTGATGGCCCTGTTAGTTTACTATTGGCTGAAGTCACACATGATTTGCAAATACGTGGCATGGTGAGAGCCGATGGCATCATTACACACGACGATAGTCTCGACCAAGTACTGGGCGGAGGGCAAATCGTCGTTACTTTGTACAATGCACAAACCGATCACAGTTTTCAATCATTTGTTGCTATAAACCCAAAGGGCTTGATACAAACTTTTGAAGATTATTTTACTCAATCAGAGCAATTGACCTCTAAACTCTGGGTGTCATCAACACAGGATAATTTATCTGCCATGTTGGTTCAAAAGATGCCAGATTCGAAATCAAACCAACAAGAAGATTGGCATCGAATCACAGCGTTGTCTAATACAATTACCAAGCCAGAGTTGTGTGCTTTAGACGCTGAGCAATTATTGCACCGTCTTTTTCATGAAGAGAGCGTTGAGTTATTTGAAGACAATACGGTTGATTACGAATGCCATCAAGATCGAGAACGATTTGAGAAAATTATTTTTGATCTAGGAGAGCAAGATGCGCGTGACCTACTTAAAGAGCGTGGCGAGATATCCATTCACAATGAAATCTGCAACGAGCACTTGTTTTTTAATGAACAAGATTTAGATCGTATTTTTTCTAAAGATTAGTATTTGGTTTTAACACCATATACGGCTAATTTTTTAATACGCATATTTAATATCATGGTTTCACGAGGGGTTTTAGCGTTTTTATAAGCCTTGGCGATCCAAGCGTCTGCTTGTTTAGGATTTTTTCTGGTGCCTTGCCCAATTGCATGCATCAAGCCAAGATTGAATTGCGCAACACTGTGATCATTGTTGGCAGCTAAGTTGTACCAGATCAACGCATTTTTAAATTTTCTATCAGGCTTCATGCCTGATTGATACATCTTAGCGATTTGAAATTGTGCCTCAACATTACCTTTATCAGCTTCTACTTTAAAGGCTTGATAACCTTTCTCATATTGCCTACTTTTAATTGCTGAACGACCATCGTCCACGCTGGCAAAACCTAGCTGAATAGACAATAAGTTGATTAGAGTAAATGTTAAAATTTTTAACATAATAAGATTATTGTTTATTTATAAGTGCTTGATATTTTATCGAAAATATCAAGTGCATTAATAGAGTGTTAAGTTTTTATTATCATTTATTTAAAATCAATAAATACCACCACCAAAGGATTTTTAAAATTATATTTGGTTTGAGTTGGTCTTATTTGGCGTGCATGTTGTCAACGTTTTAACGGGAAAACCCTCTAAGTTATTGAT
>JAUWPG010000067.1 GCA_030611725.1 Gammaproteobacteria bacterium | reverse complement strand
CGAGTCTGTCACCCAAAAAGGCTCGTTAGTAGATAGTGATAAATTACGTTTTGATTTTTCTCACGATGAGGTGATCTCTAAGGATGATCTTGATAAGATTGAAGGCATGGTCAATCGCAAGATTTTAGGCAATACTAAAGTACATACGGATGTCACGGATATTGAAACAGCAAAGAAAAAAGGTGCAATGGCGTTATTTGGCGAGAAGTATGGTGATACCGTGCGTGTACTGACCATGGGTAAAAATGACTTCTCAGTAGAATTGTGTGGCGGCACCCATGTTGAGCAACTGGGTGACATTGGTTTGTTTAGAATTATCTCTGAAAGTGGTATTGCTGCAGGCATTCGTCGTATTGAAGCGCTGAGTGGTTATGATGCTTATCAGTTTGATAAACAAACCGAAGACAGCCTGAGTGAAATTGCACAGATGACCAAGTCAAGCAATGCACAAGCTGTCGAGAAAGTAGCACAACTGATTAAACAACAAAAAGAGTTAGAAAAACAAATAGCAACGTTTCAAAAACAACTGGCCAGTAATCAAGGTGATGATTTGATTAACCAAGCTAAGGATGTCAATGGCGTTAAATTACTCTCAACCATTGTGGAAGGTGTCAGTGGTAAAGATCTGCGTGATATTGCTGACAAGGTTAAAGATAAATTGGGTTCAGCCGTAGTGGTGCTGGCAGCAATTAGTGGTGATAAAGTATCGCTAGTGACTGGTGTGACTAAGGATTTAACCGACAAGTATCAAGCAGGCAAGATTCTTAACCATGTTGCTCAACAAGTCGGCGGCAAAGGTGGCGGTAGAGCGGATATGGCGCAGGGTGGTGGAACGGACTCTAGTAATATAGATAAAGCTTTAGCCTCAGTTAGAGATTTATTATGAGTTGTGCGTACTTATTAACAACACCTTTGTTGTCGAAGCACTCAAGATAGTCATTTATTAAATATAAACTCCAATCTTTCGCACTTCTTACACCTCGGCGTAGTCAATAATTACATCACAATTAAGGGTTACAGATACAATGGTATAAATTTTGGACAATAAAAAACCCTCTTTCGAGGGTTTTTTAACTAACAATGTTTGCAAGTATTTTTCTTTTTCACAAGGCGAATCTGCAAAAATATGATGGAGCATAGTGAAAACTATGTGACTGAATGTTTTTGCAGATTCAACGCAGTGAAAATGGAAAAGACGCAGTAAAGCGCTATACGCAACCTGTCGGTTGGGGCATGCCACCATACTTGGTGATTGGCTTCATTGGACCTGTTAGCCATTCTTTGAATAAGATTTTCTTGTCAATGCCGACAACCTTAGCAAAGGTTCTGATCGGCGGTACTGATGAGTTCTCAGAAAAGTATTCCCTTGCTGCTATGATTTGAGTTACCATGCTTTCAGTAAGTTCTATATCGTCTTCCTTCGCCATTTCATGCATAATTTCTTCTGTCCAAATGCTTGGATCTACTAAATATCCGTTACCAGTTCTTTCTAATGCCATTTTATTTGCCTTGTGTGGTTATTGCTTAATGTAATTATAGTGTATTACCTGATTGTACTACTTGGTTTTTATAAGGGAATATTATAAAAACCTAATAGGTATAATAAAATCCCTATGGATTGGATGCAACTCACATTAGAAACCAGTAAAGATCAAGCAGATTTCGTCAGTGAAGTTTTGATGGGTTTGGACAGTGTATCGGCAACCTTTAGTGATACCCATGATGATGCAATTTTTGAGCCAGCAGTTGGTGAAACACCGCTATGGCCAGATACAACAATTAAAGCATTGTTTGATTTAGGGGTTGATCAAGCACATGTGCAATCAATGCTTTTACAATTGTGCAATATTCAACAGTCATCTTTTGAATTACTCAAAGATCGTGTTTGGGAAGATGAATGTAAGAAAGATTTTCATGCGATGCAATTTGGCCAGCGACTTTGGATATGTCCATCATGGGAAGACACATCAAAACTACCAGATGATGCTGTGGTGATTAATATGGATCCAGGCTTGGCGTTTGGTACCGGTACGCATCAAACTACAGATTTGTGTTTGCAGTATCTCGATGAAAACCCACCAATTGACCAAACGGTGATTGATTATGGTTCGGGTACAGGTGTGCTAGCAATAGCAGCAGTTAAGCTCGGCGCTAAGAGCGCTATTGCTGTAGATAACGATCCACAAGCGGTATTAGCAACGATTAACAATATTAAGACCAATCAGGTTGATGATCGTATCAGTGTGCTGCACACTGATGATGAAGGTAGTTTGGATCAAGTGGATTTGTTGATTGCCAATATTTTAGCCAACCCTTTAGCCGAGCTTTGCCAACATTTTTCCATCCTGGTTAAGGTTGGCGGAAAAATAACCCTATCAGGGATTTTGCAAGAGCAGTTAGAGATGGTATTAAAAACTTATAGTGAATATTTTAGCGATTTAAATGTTAAACAAAAAAACGAGTGGTGTCGTGTTGATGGAATTAGGAGTTAAACAATGAGTAAGCAAATAAAAGCGGTATCGTTAATATCGGGTGGATTAGACTCGCTATTAAGTACCAAATTACTATTAGATCAGGGCATCCACGTGGAAGGTATTAACTTTTTTACCGGCTTTTGTGTAGAAGGCCATACGCATGCGATTCGTAAACAAAAAAGTGACAAGCCAAAGCGTAATAACGCTCTATGGGTAGCTGAACAACTTGGTATTAAGCTGCATATTATTGATGTGATCGAAGAGTATCGCGATGTCTTGCTTAACCCAAAACATGGCTATGGTAAGAATATGAACCCATGTTTGGACTGTAAAGGATTTATGGTTAAAAAAGCCAAACAGTGGATGGAAGAGAATGACTTTGATTTCATTATTACTGGCGAGGTAATGGGTCAGCGTCCAATGTCTCAGCGCAAGGAAACCATGCCGATTGTTCAAGCTGAGTCTGGTGCTGATGATCTATTGTTAAGACCATTATGTGCCAAACATTTACCTGAGACGAAGCCAGAGAAAGAAGGTTGGGTGGATCGTGAACAGTTGTTGGATTTTTCAGGTCGTAACCGTAAGCCACAAATGGCACTCGCCAAAGAATATGGTTTTGATGATTATGCAACCCCTGCAGGGGGTTGTTGTTTCTTAACTGATAAGCAATATTCGGATAAATTGGTGGATATGTGGCAAGCACGTGGTAATCGTGATTATCAACTAGATGACTTGATGATGCTGAAAGTGGGTCGACACATTCGCCCTAATCAGCGCTTTAAGATGATTATTGCCAGAGAGGAAGGCGAGGTGAAATTTTTAGAGGGTTACCGTAATCAGTATGCTAACCTCTATTCAACCAGTTGTAATGGACCGATTGCACTCATTGACGGCGAACCCAACCAAGATGATGTGAAAATTGCTGCACAGATTTTAGCTCGATATTCTCAGGGTAGAGATGAAAAGACGGTTGATGTTGAAGTAAAACTGCAGGCTGGAGTGGTGCAACAATTTTCAGTGGTGCCATTTAAATCGGATGAAATTCCTAAAAATTGGTTCGTTTAACCACCACCAACAGCTTTAATAATCTCAATCTTGTCACCATCATTTAGGGCGAATTCTGGGTGTTTAGATTTTGGAATGATGACTTCGTTCACTTCTAGTGCAATGCGCTGATCTGTATAGCCAAGTTGAGTGATTAAATCGTGCGCATTGGCCTGATCATTTATGGTCAGATTTCTACCGTTAACAATTAGAGTCACTGGCCCATTTTTCCCACAGCACAAGCCGAAAATGATTTGGCTTTAG
>JAUWPG010000014.1 GCA_030611725.1 Gammaproteobacteria bacterium | reverse complement strand
TAAGACTAACAATAACCCAGCATTACGAACTGAAATTGAACAAAGATTAAAGTCAGTATTTGATCCTAAAGGTATTTTTCAGTAATGCAAACAAATCATATTCAAAATCAAAAGGCCAATGAGATTATTCGTAAGTGTGTGCATTGTGGATTTTGCTTAGCCACTTGCCCTACCTATCAGCTCTTGGGTGACGAGTTGGATTCACCTCGTGGGCGTATTTATTTGATTAAATCTTCACTTGAGAATAATCATTTTTCTGATGAAAGCATCAAACACCTTGACCGCTGTTTGACTTGCCGATCTTGTGAAACGACTTGCCCATCAGGGGTTGAGTATGGAAAATTAGTTGATATTGGTCGTGAGTTTGTTGAGAAGAAACGCCCGATTTGGCAAAAAGTGATGCGTTATTCTGTGCGTAAGTTACTCACCACGCCGCTCTTATTTAATCCGATTGGGCTTGTCTCCAAACACTCAAGTAAACAAGGTAAAGCCATCATGCCAAATGCTGGCAGTAAAAAAGTATTACTATTGGGCGGTTGTGTGCAGCCAGTACTTGCACCGAACATTAATCACAGCATTAAAAACATCTTGGCCAAATTTGGTTATGATGCGATTGAAACCCCACAAAAACAATGTTGTGGTGCGGTTGACCAACATTTAAGTGCCGAGCAAGATGCGATGATTAAGGTCAAAGCAAATATAGATGCTTGGTTGGCATATGATGTTGACAGTATTATTTCTAGTGCCAGTGGTTGTGGCTTGATGGTAAAGGATTATGCATCCCTATTTAAAGAAGGCGATGATTATTATCAAAAAGCAAAGCTCGTCTCTGACAAAACTCAGGATATTGCTGAATTTTTAGTAGATAAAGATTTGTCAAAGTTAAGCCTAGAAAAAGTCGATATTTCTTACCATGAGCCATGCACATTACAGCATGGACAAAAGTTAGCGGGTTTGGTTAATTCTATCTTGCAGCAATTAGGCTATACGCCGGCGCCAGTAAAAGACTCACACATTTGTTGTGGCTCAGCAGGCACATATTCAATCTTCCAGCCAAAGCTTTCACAAGAGTTAAGAATTAATAAAATACAACACTTGAAAGCATCCAATCCACAGATGATTGTAACGGCTAACATCGGTTGTTTAATGCACTTGCAAAAAGGCAGTAAAATTCCGGTTAAACATTGGATTGAATTGTTAAATGGGTAGAAGAAGAAAACCAAAAGCCAAAACCTACGAATTGGAAATCGAATCGCTTTCTCATGAAGGACGCGGTATTGCGCATTTAGAAGAAAAAGTGATTTTTGTTAGTGGTGCCTTGCCGGGTGAGACCGTGATAGCTGACCGTACTTTTTCACGTGCTAAGTTTGAAGAGGCGGATGTTAAAGAAGTGCTTAAACCTGCGGCCAATCGCATTACCCCAAAGTGTGATGTGTTTGGCATTTGTGGCGGTTGCTCATTTCAACATTTGTCTAGTAAAGATCAAATTGATGCGAAAGCCAATTGGCTCAAAGACGCTTTCTCTGGTCAAGCCAAGGTTGAGCCGGAGCATTGGCTAGAGCCACTGCAAGATCAGAGCTGGGGTTATCGGCGCAAGGCGAGACTTGGCGTGCGCTACGTAGCAAAAAAAGAAAAAGTACTGGTCGGTTTTAGAGAAAAGAAATCTGGCTTTATCACCAACATGAGTCGTTGCGAGGTGTTGCACCCGTCTTTGGGTGATAATCTTGAAGTGTTAGCTGATGCCATAGAAAAGCTCTCAATCAAATCACAGGTTCCACAATTGGAAGTTGCAGTGGCTGAGAATAACACAGTGCTTATTTTGCGCCACCTTGAGCCACTCACCGCTAAAGATGAGCAAATATTACTTGATTGTGCTAACGAGCTAGACATTACCTTTTATACCCAAAGTGGCGGAGAAGATACTGTTAAGCCATTAGATCAGCCAGCCGTATTAACGTATTCTCATCCTGATCACGATATCGTCATGGAGTTTCTGCCAACAGATTTCACCCAAGTGAATTTTAAACTTAATCAAAAAATGATTAACTTAGCCTTAAGCATGCTCGAGCTTAATGATGAAGACGAAGTAATAGATCTGTTCTGTGGTTTGGGTAACTTCACCTTGCCGATTGCCAGACATGCCAAGCATGTGGTGGGCATTGAAGGTGATTTAGGTCTAATCGAGCGCGCTAAGTACAATGCTGAGAAAAACAACATTACTAATGCAGATTTTTACAAGGCTGACCTATTTAAAGAAGTAGAGGGTGCACAGTGGTTCCGCGGTAAAACTTATAACAAAGCACTAATTGATCCAGCACGTTCAGGTGCGATTGAGATTGTAGAATTATTACCAAAACTTGGCGTTGAAAGGCTGGTGTACGTATCGTGTAACCCAGCAACATTAGCGCGAGACACGGCTAAATTAATTGAATTGGGTTACAAGCTAGATACTGCCGGGGTGATGGATATGTTTCCGCAAACTGCTCATGTTGAATCGATTGCGCTTTTTACCAAATGATTACAATTAGTATCGCTGATCAAACACTGGAATATCAAGGCAAAACTTATTCTATCAGTAGTGCAATGAATGGTATTGGCGAAGTGGAAGGGTCTTTTTGTACACCAACTGGGCAATTCAAAATTGCTGAAAAAATTGGTGACAAGCTTGAGTCTGGCGCTGTATTTGTTGCCAGAAAACCAACTGGTGAGATTTTTTCCAAAAAATTATTTGAGCAAAACCCTGATAGAGATTGGATACTCACGCGTATTCTTTGGCTGGAAGGGGCTGAGGCGCGCAACAGCAACACCAAAGATCGTTATATTTATATTCACGGCTCTCCTAACGAAACACCGATGGGCACACCAAGATCAAAGGGCTGTATTCGTATGCATAACGACGATGTGATTGCGTTATTTGATCAGGTTCAAACTGGCGAAGATGTCGTTATAATAAAGCCATGAGTCAGTTAACACAATACTTGCCTAAGAAGGCTTATGAACGATTGCAAGCCAATAAGGATGCAGTTTTAATTGACGTGCGTACCGAAGCTGAAAACAGGTTTGTTGGCAAACCACTGAATTGTATTTTTGTACCCTGGGTTGATGATCCTGATTGGGAGCCACACCCAGATGATTTTATTGCAGCAATTAAACGTTGTATCGGCGATGAATTACTCAACACTGAAATCATTTTAATTTGTCGCAGTGGTTATCGTTCTGATGATGCAGGTCGATGTTTGATTGACAATGGTTTTACCGATGTTGCTCATGTAGTGAGTGGCTTTGAAGGTGATTTAGACGAGCACAACCAGCGCGGTAATGTGAATGGCTGGCGTCACAATGGCATGCCTTGGAATCAATGCTAACGAGTTATTTAGACAGCTTTAAACTGTTTATTCACCCACGGGTGATGACCATGTTGTTTTTAGGCTTTTCAGCCGGTGTACCGATTTTATTGATTTTTTCAACATTGGGTTTATGGCTGAATGAAGCTGGGTTGGCCAAATCAACCATTACCTATTTCTCTTGGGCAGCGCTGGGTTATTCGTTTAAATTTGTTTGGGCGCCATTGGTTGACCGCCTACCATTACCATTTCTAACCAAAATTTTTGGCCGTCGTCGTGCCTGGATGCTGGTTTCACAATTTGCCATCATTGGTGCAATCTTGTTAATGTCATCGGTTGATCCAAAAGCCAGTGTTGATAACTTAACGATGATGGCTTATGGTGCGGTTTTGTTGGGTTTTTCATCGGCTACACAAGATATTGTGATTGATGCTTATCGCATTGAATCAGCCGATAAAAATATGCAATCGATGCTCTCAGCCACTTATATTGCAGGTTATCGTATTGGCATGTTAGTCGCTGGTGCAGGGGGTTTATTTATCGCCAGTTACTTAGGCTCAACCAAAGCCTTATATAGTTTTGATGCTTGGTCAGGTACTTATATGGTGATGGCTGGTGTAATGCTGATTGGTGTAGCAACTACATTGATTATTAAAGAGCCTCAGTCTGAACGCATAGAAACAGAATATTTAACCCGTGATTATGCGCGGTTTTTCTTGTTATTCTTATCGATTGTCGCTGCTTTTATTTTAACGTTTAACGCGACAGCAGACTTGGTTAACACAGCTAAAAAATTTCTAACTGAAACGTATAGCAACAAGCACCTTGCTGGGTTTCTTGTTGGTACGGCTCGTATGATGGCAGCACTTGTAGGCGCTTATATTGCTGCTAGAGTGCTGATAACACTGAATATTGTCAATCGATCTATGGTTAATAATACTTATGTTGAACCCATTAAAGATTTCTTTGATCGTTACGGTATGAATGTTGCTATATTGCTATTGGCCGTGATTGGTTTGTACCGTGTGAGCGATATTGTGCTTGGCGTGGTGGCCAATATTTTTTATCAAGATATAGGCTTTACCAAAGTTGAAATTGCCACAGTTTCTAAGACATTTGGCTTGTTTATGACAATTGCAGGTGGTTTCTTAGGTGGATTAATGGCAATCAGAGTCGGCGTATTTAAAGTACTATTTTTAGGTGCTTTATTGTCCGCTTTAACCAATTTGTTGTTTGTTGTGCTGGCAAATGTCGGCCATGATATCATTTGGCTGTATGTGACCATTGCCATGGATAATTTATCAGCTGGTCTTGCAGGGGCGGCGTTTATTGCCTTTTTATCAAGCCTTACTAACATTCAGTTTACCGCAGTGCAATACGCCGTATTTTCATCGTTAATGACACTGTTACCAAAGATATTTGGTGGTTATTCAGGTACGTTAGTTGAGCAATTTGGCTATGGTGAATTTTTTGTGATTACCACGCTAATCGGTATCCCAGTTTTATGGCTGGTGTATAAAGTTAAACCTTACATTGATTAAATCATGACACTAGGCCCAATCATGATGGATGTATCAAGCTTGATACTAACTGAGACAGAAAAAAAACGACTGGCTAAACCCAGTATTGGCGGAGTGATTTTATTTACGCGTAATTTTGAGAGTATTGATCAAGTTAAAGAGTTGATCAAATCAATCCGTTTGATTAATCAAAATATGCTGATTTCAGTAGATCACGAAGGTGGAAGAGTGCAGCGTTTTAGAAAGGGGTTCACTCATTTACCTGCGATGGCAAAACTCGGTGAAACCTATGATAAAAACCCTGAATTGGCCTTGGAGCAGGCTTTTTCTTGTGGTTGGGTTTTGGCGGCAGAGTTGCTGGCTATTGGTGTGGATTTTTCCTTTGCACCAGTGCTAGATTTAGATTATGGCCATTCTTCGGTGATTGGCGATAGGGCGTTTCACTCTAACCCTGAATCAGTAGTGAAATTAGCCGGTGCTTTGATTGATGGTATGCATGAAGCGGGCATGAAGTGTGTTGGTAAACACTTCCCTGGACACGGCCATGTGGCGCTTGATTCACACCTAGATTTGCCGGTTGATGAACGTTCGATGAATGATATTAGGCGAGATATTCTCAGTTTTAAAGGTTTGATTAATCAAGGTTTAGATGCTGTTATGCCAGCACATGTGGTATATTCTCAAGTGGATGACAAGCCCGCAGGGTTTTCACCTAAGTGGATTAAAGATATTTTACAATCGCAGCTTGGTTTTTCCGGCGTGGTGTTTAGTGATGATTTATCCATGCAAGGTGCGCATTTTATTAAAGACATTACCGAGCGTGTACAGGTGTCGTTAGACAGTGGCTGTGACATGGCTTTAATTTGTAATCATCCTGAGTTGGTTGATAAAGTCATTGACATGAATTGGCCAGTCAGTAAGAAACTACAATTAATGAAAGGCATTAAACCTAAGAACCTTGATAAAATAACACTCAATCATCATTTAGAAAATATTCAAACATTATTATGAGTAAAGACAACAATCAAACTTTCGAAGTTCGCTTATTAAGCGCTGTTAGAAAAACCTTAATCTCTGTTGCAAAAGACACCATGACCAAGCCTGGGCTTCGTCATCCGTTATCAACAGACACACAAAAAATGATCACTGATTGTTTAGATATCGTTATCTCTAGACAAACAGCGATTGAAAAAGAGTCAGGCACGCACACCAAAATGAAGCCAGTTTATACCGACGAGCAGACGGTACAAAGCTTCTCAATTGATGATCTTAAAAAGACTTTAAATTAAGCAAATTCTAGATTAGCATACGAGCTAATCAGCCACTTAGTACCAGCTTTCTTGAATTTAATTTGAACCCTGGCTGAGTCGCCATCGCCTTCAAAGTTAAGTACCGTACCAAAGCCAAATTTAGCATGCTTAACCGTAACTCCGATCGATAATTGACCTTGCCCTTCGGGCGCTATGTCTTGGTTAAAAATGTCATCTTTTTGGTAATTTTGTGGTGTTGCGCCAAATTTTTGTTTGACAGAGTTGGTGTATTCGCTGGGAATTTCATCTAAGAATCGAGAAGGATAAGCGTATAAGGACTGCCCATGTAAAAAGCGCTTAATTGCAAACGACAGTGTGAGTTTTTTCATTGCACGAGTCATGCCAACGTAACACAACCTTCTTTCTTCATCCATTAAATGTGGCTCATCTTTAGACTGTCTTGAAGGGAACAGATCTTCTTCCATACCAGTTAAGAATACATGTGGGAACTCTAAGCCTTTGGCTGAGTGGATCGTCATTAATTGCACATTCTGGTTGATTGGCGCGTTAGTATCTCCGCTAGAATCTAATGATGCAAGTGAGATAAACCCCGTTACTTCGTTCATATCGCTATCATCTTCATGCACATATTGTTTGGCAGCAGCAATCAGCTCTTCTAGGTTTTCTTTCTTACTGCCAGCTTTGTCGGTTTTATCATTAGAGTAATGATCAGTCAAACCAGATGCTTTAATCAAGTAAGCAACTTTTTCACTGAGCGCTAAGTGTTTGGCATCATCTTGCATTTGTTCGATTAAGTTAGTGAAGCCTGTTAATGCATTCGCAGCTCGTGCTGGCAAAGAGGGTGTTATTGCAATGGACGCTTGGAATAAATTAGTATGATTATCCGCTGAAAATGCTCTAATTTTTTCAATGGTGGTATTGCCAATACCACGCGTTGGGAAATTAACCACGCGTTCAAAGGCAACATTGTCAGCTGAATTTTCCATCAAACGCAAATAGCACAAAGCGTCTTTGATCTCGGCGCGCTCAAAAAATCGTAATCCACCGTAAATAATATAAGGCACATTGTATTTGATCAGTCTTTCTTCAAAACCTCTGGATTGGGCATTTGATCGATACAAAATGGCACATTCGTTAGCTGCCATACCTTCGTCAATGAGCTTTTGAATAGTGCTGACGACAAAATCAGCTTCATCAGTTTCAGTGCGCGCTTCATAAACATCAATCGGATCGCCACTACCAGAGTTAGTCCATAAAGATTTCCCCATTCGGTTAGTGTTGTTGGCAATGAGTGCATTCGATGCGGCTAAAATATTACCGGTAGAGCGATAATTTTGCTCAAGTCGAATGGTTTCAATCGGATGAAAATCAGACTCCAGTTTTTGAATATTTTCGATCTTTGCCCCACGCCAACCGTAAATCGATTGGTCGTCATCACCCACGCAGAAAACTTTACTGTCTCCTGATGTAAGTAATTTGATCCATTTATATTGAATGGTATTGGTGTCTTGAAACTCATCCACCAAAATGTGCTTAAAGCGATTTTGATAATGGGTTAATAATTCAGCATTGTTTTTTAACAACTCGTAGCTACGCACCAACAGCTCAGCAAAATCAATCAACTCATTAATTCTACAGTGCGTTTCATACAGCTCAAACACGCGAACACTTTGTTTAACAAAGTAGTTGTAACCTGCATCAATATCAGCGGGGCGCGTGCCTTCGTCTTTTTGTTGATTAATAAACCATTGAACTTTTCTAACTGGATATTTAGACTCGTCAATCTGATTTTCTTTCATTAAACGCTTAACAATACGAAACTGATCTTGTTGATCTAGAATTTGAAATTGCGCACTTAAGTTGGCTTCAATAGGGTGGGCGCGTAATAATCGGTGTGCCAATCCATGAAAAGTGCCAACCCACATACTTCTGATTGGGCGCCTAAGTAGTGCGCCAAGGCGTTCACGCATTTCATTGGCAGCTTTATTGGTAAAGGTGACCGCCAAGATGGCATCAATATGAAGATTTTTTTGCGTGACTAAATAAGCAATACGATGTGTTAATACTCGAGTTTTACCACTACCAGCACCCGCTAGTATTAAAGCATTTTTAGCATTATCTAAGGTAACTGATTGGCTTTGGTTGTCGTTAAGTTCATCAATGATTTCGGATAAATTCATGTTTTTTTCTTGCTTGATAGTTTTAAATGGTTATAATATTATCTTTCTCTTATATCAAGTTGATTTTTGAGCTGTTTTAAGATTAAGAAATTATAAACATTATTACTGTAAAAATTAAGGAGTATCAGAAATGACTTACTACGAAGGCGTTAAAAAAATGGAAGAAATGGGCGTAAACGACAACTACATTCAAGGTTGGGTTGCTGGATTCTTGCATAATCCTGAACTTGAAGAGCAAAGAATTACAGATGAGTGGGAATCTGGCTATGAAGATGGTAAAGAGCAAACAGATGAAAACTTCGCTAACTTTTGCTAAATATTAAGCAGTGATAATTTAAAAAAAGAGCCCCTTTTCTGGGGCTTTTTTTATGTCTAAATATGAGCGATTGGCAAAACAATTCACGACACGCACTCAAAAGCGCTGACCAGTGCCATGATTTTTTTAAGACATCAGGCTTTGAAGACAATCACTTTCCCATCAAAATCCCATTAGAGTTTGCCAATCTTATTGATAAGAACAATCCAAATGATCCATTATTAACCCAAGTCATCAGCGTTAAAAATACCCAACAGCAGACAGGATTTAGCTTGTCTCCTTTAGAAGATGAACAGCATGCCCCAGTTGCCGGTCTGATTCATAAGTACCCTAACCGCGTATTGCTGATCACTTCTCGTGTGTGCGCGATCCACTGTCAATACTGCTTCAGACAAAATTTTGATTATGCTGGGCATGATGCCATCAGCAATTGGTTATTGATTAATGACTATATTCGTAGCAACACTCAAATTAATGAAGTTATTTTGAGTGGTGGAGACCCACTGAGCTTGAGCGATGAAAAACTACAGTCATTAATTCACAAGATTGAATCTATTGCGCACATAAAAACCCTAAGAATTCATTCGCGTAGCGCGGTGGTTACCCCAAGTAGAATGACCAAAAAATTAGTACACATGCTTGAATCTACCAGTCTTAATGTGGTGATGGTGTTGCACAGCAATCATGCGAACGAATTGTCCGATGAGTTTGCAAACATCATACAAAAACTATCCAAAATAACACTACTGAATCAATCAGTTTTACTCAAAGGCGTGAACGATTCGGCAAAAGTGCTAACAGCACTATCGATTAGGTTGTTTGATTTGGGTATATTGCCTTACTATTTACATATGCTAGATAAGGTTAGTGGGGCAGAGCATTTTTTGGTTAGTGATGAGCGTGCAATCGAATTGCATCAGCAATTGCAGAAAAAATTAAGCGGTTACTTGGTACCGAAATTGGTACGAGATGAAAATGCCGAATCTAAAACCTGGATGTAATTAAAAAATCGCCTTTTTTAGTGCAGTGATGTCGATTTCACCCACGCGATACTCAACCAATTTTCCATCTGGATTGTAAATATAGGTGGTTGGCATACCAACCACTTCACCAAACAATTCAAATTGGGCCTTGTTCTTATCATCAAATAAAATGATTGGATAATCCACCATATAGGTGTCGGTAAATTCGACAATGGTTGATCTATCAGCTTGCTCGTGGTTCATGCCCAGTATTTCAACCTTATCAGAATGTTGGTTATAGAATTCTACAAAAGCAGGTATCTCTCTTATACAAGGCGGACACCAAGTGGCCCAAAAATTCACCACCAGATATTTCCCCTTAATAGTCTCATTGGTGTGTGTTTTTCCATTCAGATCAACCACGGAAAAATTAGGCAATTCAACAGTTTTTTCTTTTTGCCATATGGCTTTAGCTTTAGCAACAACTTCATCAAACGTCATTGCTTGCGTGGTGCTTAATGGAAAAATAAGAGCGAGTATAATAAGGAATTTTTTCATAATTAATATTAGCAATGAGTATAAAAATTTATCACAATCCAAGATGTACAAAATCTAGATTAACTTTGAGTATTTTAAAAGAAAAAGGCTTAGACTTTGAGATAATTGAATATCTTCAGAAGACACCCAGTGTAGCAGAATTAAAAGGCTTATTAGACGAGCTTAAAATGGAGCCACGCGCTTTGATGCGAACCTTTGAAGCGCCTTATAAAGAAAACAACCTAGATGATGAATCACTCAGCGAAGATGATTTGATCCAGGCAATGGTTGATCATCCAATATTGATTGAGCGCCCGATTGTAAAAACCGATAAAGGCATTGCAATTGGGCGACCACCTGAAAATATTTTAGCAATTTTGTAAACCACTACTCATCAACCAACAAAGTTGATAAATGGCCTTCGCGTGTCTCAATGTTAGAATAATAAACATCGTCCAAACCCTCAGACACAGAATCCTTAACTGCATCAATCGCCAGGATTGCCTCACTCCATGCGCTTAAATTGCTAAATTCATTGATTGATAAAGCATTATCGGTAAATTCATTGATCCAAGCAAGGCGCATAAAAATTGGAGCCAAAGCAGCATCAATCATTGCAAAATCAGCGCCATTAAAGAAGTCGTTAGTGCCTTTGACTGCTTCAACTTTAGCAAGTTTTTCAAACAGTGATGCTTTGGCCTTGGTATAGGTTTCTTTATCACCAGTTATAAGATTAAACAGATCGTCAAACATCTTTGATGAAAACTCTATCCAAGCGCGGTTTTTGGCTTTTTGTATCGGATCATTCGGGTGTAAGTCGGTGTCACTAATATCGTTGACAAATTCACTAATCACGCTAGATTCAAAAATAACGGTATCGTCAGCTTTTAACAACGGCACCTGACCCGTTGGCGAGATTTCTTTAAACCAATCTGGCGGATCCATTGGGTTGATAAAAGTGATGTCATAATCAATTTTTTGTGTTTTTAAAACAATAATTGCACGTTGTACAAACGGACAGAGCTTAAAGCTAACCAGTTCTAATTTCATATTTTTCTCCTGTTATTCTCGGTGATAAGGGTGATTGCTCAATAATGAATGAGCGCGGTAAATTTGCTCCACAGCTAATAAGCGTGCCATCGAATGTGGCAAAGTTAAGTTTGACAATCCCCACAGTTGATGTGCATGTTGTTTACAAGCATCGCTCAAGCCATCTGCGCCACCAATCAGTAATGAGATTGCACCACCATCTTCTTGCCAGTTTTTCACAGATTGAGCAATTTCTTTGGTGGTATTTTGCTTGCCATGCTCGTCAAAGGCAATGACATGGCTTGATCCTTGCGAGGCTTTAATGAGTAGCTCGCCCTCTAATTCTTTAATTTGGTTGATATTTTTACCTTTGCGTTTTTGCGCATCAAGTGTGATCAATTCAAAATTAAGAGAAGCAGGCAGTTGTTTTTGATAGTGATTGATGCCCATTTGTATCCAGTCTGGCATTTTCTTGCCAATCACAATCAGCTTGATTTTCATCGAAATTAATCGTCAGAATTTTCAGACCCAGACCACAGTCTTTCTAATTGATAGAATTCCCGAGTTTTCTCGGTCATGATATGCACCACAACTTCAGCCAAATCAACCAACACCCAATGGCCAGTCTCCGTGCCTTCAATGCCGACAACTTTCATGCCTAAGCGTTTGGCCTCAATTTTGATATTATTGGCAATACCGCGTGCATGCTGTATTGAACGAGCGGTAGAGATAACAATGGCCTCAATATCGGCACTTTGGTCGAGCAATTTTAAAGTAATGATGTTTTCGCCTTTGAGTTCTTCAATGGTATCAGTAACCATACTCAGTTGATTTTCTAGTTTCATAAGTGTTGTATGTAATGGATGATGCTGTTTGGCAATAAACCAAACAAATTTTGTTGTGCCGTTATTTTACCCCTTAACGGAGCGTTAAACAAAATACCGCGAATCTCACTAGAAGACACCTCAAGCAATTCAGTGTTAGAGAAATACAGCAAACCGGAAGTATTTTTTTGTAAATCAGTGGCTTGGCGGCTAAGTACAAAGGTTTGTTTGAGATTGTTTTCTACTTGATAGTCTGGGCGGGCAATGACCACAAGGTGTGCGTATAGGTGGAAATCTTCCCAGTCCTTCCAAGTGTGTAAGTTGATAAAACTATCCATACCAACGATCAAGCAGATTGGCGTTGTTGGGTATTGTGCTTTGATTTCTATTAAAGAATCGATGGTATAAGAAGCACTACCTCGCTTGATTTCACGCAGGTCAATAGACAGCTGATCAAATTCTTGAACGGCCAGTTGTAGCATTTCTAAGCGTTGCTCATTAGAAAAACTTAATTGATCTTTATGCACAGGCTCAGCACAAGGCATTAAGTACAACTCAGACAAATTTAATTCACGCTTTAGTGCGGTTGCATTTTTTAAATGCCCAAAGTGAACAGGATCAAATGACCCGCCAAAAAAACCAATCATAATAGGGCGTCAAGGGCTTGTTGGCTCATTGGCTGCATTGGGTAAGTGCGCGAACCATCATGGATATAATTACGATAACGTACAAAATCATCTTCATTGTCAATCATTAAAAATGGGTTGCCTGATTTTTGATCAGCCATAGTGGTAGTGATCTGCGAGCCATAATCATGCCCGCAATGCAATAATATTTCATCTGCTATCTGCTTAAATTTTTGCATTGAATGAAACAGTATATTCGCATCAGCACCTGGCATTCCACAGTGTCCTGCACCGTATACAAACAAACTATCACCTGCAATCAGGTGTCCATCCAATAAATAGCAAACACCACCGGCTGTGTGCCCAGGGGTATTAATAATAGTTGCACAGGTCTCTCCCAAAGTGAGAGTGTCTTTATCATCAACAGTCTTGACTGGATTTTTAATGTCCAGATAAGAAATTTCATTCACCCCTGCAGTGATACTCGCCCCTGTTTTATTAGCGATTTCATCCACTGCATTCACATGATCATTGTGCCAATGAGTTAGCCAGATATCTGTCAGTGTATAGCCTTTATCTTTAACCTTTTGGATAAATAAATCCGCCTCCCAGGCGGGGTCAATGATGGCACAGGTTTTGGACGCATGATCAAAAATAAAATGAATTGAATTCTCATAGGTGCCCACATGGTAGAGGATGTCCAAAGTAAAGGTTTTTTCCGTAAAGGTTTTTTCTAGCATAAGATTTTTCCACAAGTGTTGTACAAACATTTTACCAAACTAGTCTTGACTAATTTGTCTTAGAGACTATAATTTACATTTTTTGCTAAAGACCATTAACTGGGGCTATAGCTCAGCTGGGAGAGCACGTCGCTGGCAGCGACGGGGTCAGCGGTTCGATCCCGCTTAGCTCCACCAAAAGCAAAGAAAGCATATGTCGCCTTCGTCTATCGGTTAGGACCCCAGGTTTTCATCCTGGTAAGAGGAGTTCGATTCTCCTAGGCGATGCCATATTCAAAAAATAGCTTAATTTTTACATTAAGCTATTTTTTTGTCCTTTAAATCAAATTTCTCCATTAAAATATGTTTTTGTCCCGTTCGTCTAGCTGGCCCAGGACTCCAGGATTTCATCCTGGCAACAGGAGTTCAAATCTCTTACGGGACGCCAAAATTAACTTTCTACGCTTCGTCTTTTTCACCCCTACTGCGTAAAATATTCAAAATATTCAAAATACTCATTGACGTAGATTAACTACACGCATTCTTATTTCGAATATTTACCTTGTAAGAATAAAAAATACTCGCGTATAAAATAAATTTAACTTTTTCCAGTACTCCAAACAAAAAATACTTTGTAAGTAGGTGTGTGAATTACAAAGTAAAATAATCCAAATGACCCAACTCAATATCATTATTCCCGATCGGCTCATTGGCCAGCGCATTGATAGCGCTATGGCGCAGATGTTGCCGGATTATTCACGCTCTAAGATTACCACTTGGGTGCGTTCTGGCAGTGCACTGATTAATGGCAAAGCCTTCAAGCCTAAGGAAAAAGTATTGGGTGGCGAGGTTGTGGCACTAAGTATCGTGGCTGAAAAAAGCCACCACTGGCAGCCAGAAGATATTCCGATTGATGTGGTGTATGAAGATGCCGATATTATTATTATTAACAAGCCGGTTGGTTTGGTTACCCATCCAGGTGCAGGCAATTGGACAGGCACACTAGCCAATGCGTTGTTATATTACGAACCATCATTAGAAAATCTTGATCGAGCAGGTATTGTGCATCGACTCGACAAAAACACCTCAGGCCTCATGGTGGTAGCGCGTAGTGAGCTGGCACAAAAAAATTTGGTCGAACAATTACAAACACACACCGTATCACGTGAATACTCTGCCATTGTTTATGGTCATATGATTTCTGGTGGCACAATCGATGCGCCAATAGGCCGTGATCCAAAAGATAGGATTAGACAAGCCGTGGTTGAAGAGGGTGAGGGTAAAGATGCAGTGACGCATTATCGTGTGATTGATCGGTTTGGCCATCACACACACGTCAAATGTATTTTAGAAACGGGTCGTACCCATCAAATCCGCGTGCATATGTCGTTCATTGATCATCCGCTTGTTGCTGACCCAATGTATGGAGGCAAGATTCGCTTTCCTAAAAAGTCTAACGAAGCATTAAAAGACGTATTGAAAAAATTTAAACGTCAAGCACTACACGCTAAAAAACTTACCTTAACCCATCCGATTTCAGGCGAAAGATTATCGTACAAAGCGCCATTGCCACAAGATCTACAAGATCTGCTTAAAGTATTAGAAGAATTTGATCCTGTCTAGCGACAAACAACAACCTTCTGGGAATATTAATTTCCCTAAAAACGTTAGGATTTTTACAACACCTCGTTTGCTTCAAGGTGGCATGAGCAAAGACGGCCACAAGAATTTTAATCTTGCCACGCATGTGGGCGATGATGCCGAGGCAGTCGCACACAATCGCAAGCTACTCATTCAACAGTTTGACTTGCCCAGTGAGCCTAAGTATCTTACCCAAATTCATTCTAATATCTGCTTGCAAGCATCTGGCAATGAGTCTGTAGGCGATGCAGTGCTAACTCAAAATAAAGCCGTGGTTTGTGCAGTGATGACGGCCGATTGCTTACCGATTTTTACCTCTGATGGGTCGGGCACACAAGTAGGAGTGGCACACGTAGGCTGGAAAGGGGTTGTAAATGGGGTGATTGAGTCGTTTATCGAGCAGTTTGACTCAAACGATTTGCGCGTGCATTTTGGTCCGGCAATCTCGCAAACCAATTTTGAAGTGGGTCAGGAAGTTTATCAACAATTTATTGATAAAGATTTAAAACTTCAACAAGCATTCAAGCCAAAAGGGCATAAATACCAACTGGATATTTATCAAGCAGCCAGCATTATTTTGAACAATCTGGGTGTGGCGTCAATCAGTGGTGGCGATCAATGTACTTACGCACAAAAGCATCAGTATTTTTCCTATCGACGTGATGGCGCCAAATCGGGCAGAATGCTCAACCTAATTTATTTCGAATAATTATTTGCTTAGCGATTTAATAATCGCTTCCGTCCTCAGTCTGGCCACCAAGATTAACCCAAGTCACCACAAACGACACAATACTGTGATTATTCCTCTTTATTTTTAATCTTGCCGCTTAAAGTGAAATCCATCTCTCCAGAGAGGCGATTGAGGTGGTAATAATGCAGTGGCTTTTGCTTGCGTTGTTTTTGTTGTACCACACAGCCCACGACTTCAAACTCGCCTGCAAGTTCAATTTCATCATGTTGTGTATTTAAAGGCACTAAGAATTTTTTATTGCCACGCTCTAAGTACTGACGAAAGAACATGTCATTTTCATAGCGTACCACAGCATAAGCGCGGTTGTGAGCTTGCATGCCCGGGTCAATAATCACAATACAGTTTTCACTAAACTCAGGCTCCATGTAGTTACCAAGGTTTTGTAGTGCAAAAGGCTCAGAGTTGGTTGCACAACTGCTCTCGAATATTTCTTGTGGAGTATCTATGTCTGACATATTGGGCAATAAAACGTTGAACGTTGATTTTGTGTAATTCTGGCTATTTTACCATCACATGTATTACAGCGTTCATTTTCACGCCCATACACACTTAAAGTCTGTGCGAAATATCCAGGACTGCCATCTACTTGGGAAAAATCTTGCAAGGTGGTACCACCCGCCTTAATGGCTTGGATGAGAATGGCTTTAATGCACTGTGTTAACAATTGGTAGCGTTTTTTAGAAACACTGCCGGCTTTGCGCTCAGGGTTAATACCAGCTTGATGCAAGCTTTCACAAGCGTAGATATTACCCACACCCACCACCACCTTGCTGTCCATAATAAAGGCTTTAATATTTTGTTGCTTGTTGCGTGACCTTATATATAAATAACTTTCATCAAAAATATCTTCTAAAGGTTCAACCCCTAAATTGTCCAATAACGGGTGAGACCCGTCAGTTGAAAACAACACCGCACCAAAGCGCCTTGGATCGTTCAAGCGCATCACTGTGTTGTTGGTAAAACCAAGCTCAAAGTGATCGTGCTTTTTAAGTGGCACATCACTATTCACCACTTTAATCGAGCCACTCATACCCAGGTGAATGATTAGCGTACCGACGTCAAACTTGATGAGTAAGTATTTACCGCGCCGGTTAATAGCGGTAATGACTTGATTAGCCAATGTGGTTATTAAGTGCTTAGGCATTGCCCAGCGTAAGTTGTCTCTATAGAGTATAGCGCATTCAACCACTTGATTAACAATCAGTGGTGTAAGACCAAGTTTGGTGGTCTCTACCTCTGGTAACTCGGGCATAGTCGCTAGTCGATATATACTTGAACTACTTTTTTAGCAGCACCAAAGTCGGTCTTTCCAGAGCCAAGTTTAGGTATTTCATCAACTTTGATAATTTTTGCTGGGTGCATGAGCGCGGCAACTTCATTGTCCATCAGAGCTTTCTTGACCTTGTTAAAGTCAATGTCTTCAGTGACTAATAATACAATTTTTTCACCTTTTTTATCGTCGTTAACCGCTACCGCAACCAAGTCTAATTCGGGCGCTCCTAAAGAATGTTGAATTTGCTCTTCAACAGAGCTAAGACTTACCATTTCACCACCAATCTTGGCAAAGCGTGAATAACGATCAACAATGGTTAAAAAACCATCTTGATCTAAGTGGCCTTTGTCGCCAGAATTGTACCAACGCGCACCATCCATAATTTCAATTACTTTGGCTGTTTTATCAGCCTGGTTTAAATAACCCTTCATCACCTGAGGGCCACCAATAAGTATCAAGCCATCTTCTCCAATAGGTAATTCTTCCATAGAATCCAGGTCCACAATTCGATATTGCGTACCATCAAGCGCTCTACCAGTACTGCCAGATTTGTTGTTAATAATTGTATTGCCATTATCATCTTTAGTATCAGGGGTATTAATACCAGCAGCAGGTGAGGTTTCAGTAGCACCATAACCTTGGTAAATCACTTGGTTAAATTTTAGTTGAAAATCTTGTGCAATATCGTGTTTGAGTTTTTCAGCGCCAGATACCGTCAGTCTGAGAGAAGATAACATTTGTATATCAATTTTACGATTGACTGTGTACATACGTAGAAAAGTTGGCGTACCAACCAAAATAGTGCCTTGGTATTTTTTTATCCCTTTAGCAATCGTTTCTACATCTGTAGGATCTGGATGACAGACAATAGGCACACCTTCAGTGAGTGGCATTAATGTGGTGGCTAAAAAACCAAATGAGTGAAAAGTTGGCAATGTTGACATCATCACATCGCCTGGTCTTGTATCTAACACGATAGCCGCTTGTTTAGCATTAGCCGCCAAATTAGTATGACTTAGCTCAACGCCTTTTGGCGACCCCTCAGAGCCTGATGAAAATAAAATGGCAGCAGTATCATTCCCTTGGACAGCTTTAAAAAATTTTCTTTCTATAGATTTTGCACTCAGTAGTTTGCTCAGCAGTAAAGTTTTTATTTTTTTACCAGTCGATATATTTTCTTTAACCTCCTCAAGATAAATAATATTAATATCTGGAAAGAAAGAGACCACATCTAATCCTCGCTCTAAGAGTTTATCAACAAATTTTTGCGAAGTATAAATCGTTTTTAGTTTGGCTTGTTCAGCGGCATTTTGTAGTGCTTTTTTGCCAGAGGTAAAATTTAAATTAACCACAGTCTTTCCGATACAAAGTACTGCCATGGTGGTGATAGCACCACCAACACTGGAAGGCACCATAAGCCCAATATTTTGTTCAGGGCTTTGTTTGGCAATAACCTCAGCAAACAACAGCACACCCACCAAAAAACGCCCTCGATCAACCTGGATGCCAGTAGAGATATCACAACCAGTATATGCCCCCTTTTTCTTAGCTTGTTTAAGCCAGCTAATATGAACAGGGGCTAGATTTTTAGCATACAATTGCCACTCACTAAATGACTTTGCAGCAACTTGCTTATTTTTCATCGTATTAATTGCCCAGCATTTGCTGCTTTAAACTCTCTTGCACTGGATGATCAGACAACCAGATACCAAAGAAAGCCTTTTTAAAAGTTAAATCACCAATAGTGGCTAATGATTCGTTGTTTTTGACAACAGACACACCCTGACCAGGTGAGTAGCTAAACTGGTAAGTATCCCCATCGCCAATACCTTGCTCGAAAGTCGCTAATAAGGCATTAATATCATCTTCAATAGGCGCAATGTTGTCATTCGTCGACTTAACAAAGCCTGCCAAAGTTGCCTCCTTCATTGCCTCTATTGAGATAAAAGAAGAAGTAATATTAAGTCGAATCGCCATTGCTTCATCAGCGTTCATGATCTGCTCAGCATTATTGTTCGGACGGCTTAGATATAAACCACCGTCATACAGAGACATAAATATTTTTGTACGACTACCAGCGCCATTTAAGCTTAATTGACCCTCGTTAATATCAAGTGTTGGTGGCATGATCACATTTGCACTAACAGGAGCTGAAAGCAGAAGTAGAGCTGACACTAGGCTGATTAAGTATTTATTCATCTTATTGCTTTTAAGGATTAAAAACCACAGTATAAGTGAAAACCACAGATAATAATAAAAAAAATACACCAACACCCAAATACCTTATTATAATTGTCAACTTTACAACAACGGAGAGAAAACAATGGGTTTCATTAATTCAGTAAAAGGTAAGATTTTAATTGGCTTTGTTTTAGCAATTATTGTCTATGTAAGTTTTAGAGGTACAGCAGAAGCGGTAGGCCTGAATCATTATGGCGTCACAGTATGGTTACACGTATTAGCCGGTATCGTATGGATTGGTTTACTTTACTACTTTAACTTTGTCCAAGTACCAGGCATGGGTCAAGCCCTAGCAGATACAGATGGCCCAGGCCCAGCAGCAATTGGCAAATACATTGCCCCGCGCGCATTGCTATGGTTCCGTATGGCAGCAGCAACAACCTTGCTTCTAGGTTTGGTGTTACTTGGCACAGCAGGTTCTATTGGTAGTGCTTATATGTTGGCACCAGGTTTTCAGGTAATTGGTCTTGGCGCATGGATGGGTACCATCATGGCGTTTAACGTATGGTTCATCATTTGGCCAAACCAGCAAAAGATCTTAGGTATCAAAGAAGCAACGGCAGAAGAGATTGCAACCGCTAAGAAAAATGCAGCACTTGCCTCTTCAATCAATGTGATACTTTCAGTACCGATGTTACTAACCATGCTTGCATGGCATTAAAAACGATTCTTTTACTCAGCTGCATTGTTAAATAACTTTCTTTGCTTGTTGTGTACATAATGTACACGCCAGCGCAAAGAAAAACATTTGCCTCACAGCTGAGCAAAATAATTCGTTTTTAAAATATGGATACAGTTTTATTTTTTATCTAAAACTTAAAGCTATTATCTATATGTAGTAGTAAATAATTCGTTTATAAAAGTTAAATTAAAAAACCGAGAGCAATCTCGGTTTTTTATTATTTGTAATGTCAAGGTCGATAGACAAGTAAGTAATAAACAAGATTAAAGTTTAACAAAAAGCCATTAATAGCATTAATTGACAGTAATTATTACCATTAACTAATTTTTTACAGATTTGTTGTTTTTTTACAATGTAGACACAAACATGACTGCAATAGGGGCTGTAATGACATCCTGAGTTAATAAACCCC
>JAUWPG010000016.1 GCA_030611725.1 Gammaproteobacteria bacterium | reverse complement strand
GACAACCGTACCCATACGTGTGTACTGTGTAATCTTACGTTTACCAGTTTCACCTTCTTTTTTAAGTTGCTCTAACTTTGGCACCACTGAAGTCATTAACGTAATGATGATCGATGCCGAAATATATGGCATGATGCCCAGCGTAAAGATTGACAAACGCTCTAACGCACCACCCGAAAACATATTAAACATATCCAAGATTGTGCCTTGCTGATCTTGGACCAATGAGGCAAGTGCAGTGCTTGAGATAAATGGAATGGTTATATGCGTGCCCAGTCTAAAAACGACTAACGCACCCAATAAAAAGAGGATGCGTCTCAATAAATCTTGTGAAAGGCCTAAAGGTTGACTCATAATATTACTCGCTCACTGAGCCTTTAGCTGCTTCAATGGCTGCTTTTGCGCCTTTGGTTGCCTTGATGCCTGTCAATGTTACTGCTCTGGTGATTTCACCAGAAAGCATCACCTTGACACGCTTAATATTTTTTGTGACAAGGTTATGCGCTTTTAACACATCAACAGTAATCTCAGTTTCTTCTAGATTGTTGATCTCAGACAAGGTGACTTGTGAAGTGATGATTGACACTCTTGATGAGAAACCCACTTTTGGAAGACGACGTTGTAATGGCATTTGACCACCTTCAAAACCGACTTTAGTAGAGCCGCCTGAACGAGACTTTTGACCTTTGTGACCACGACCACAAGTTTTGCCAAAACCACTACCGATACCACGGCCAACGCGTTTTCTAGATTTTTTTTCACCTTCAGTAGGTGACAATGTGTTTAATTGCATAGTACTCATAATTCTTAACCCTCTACCCTAAGTAGGTAAGATATTTTGTTAATCATGCCTCTAACTTCAGGCGTGTCAATCAGCTCTACTGTATGGTTAATACGTTTTAAACCAAGGCCCGTTACTGTTGCACGGTGTGTTGGCAAACGGCCGTGAAAACTCTTTACTAGAGTAACGCTAACTGTGTTCTTTTTAGGTGCTGATTTTACTGGTGCTTTCTTAGTTGCTACTGCTTTTTTAGTAGCTACTTTAGCAGGTGCTTTCTTTGCTGCAGGTTTTTTAGGCGCTGCCTTTTTAACTACTTTCTTATCTTCGGCCATTACGCTTCTCCAGTAATTTGCTCAACAGTTTTACCGCGCTTGGCAGCTACTGACTGTGGAGAGGACATAGATGTTAAACCTTCAATGGTTGCGCGAACCACACTAATAGGGTTACGCGTACCGTTACATTTTGCTAGGATATCATGCACACCAACAGCCTCTAATACGCTACGCATTGGACCACCAGCAATAACGCCTGTACCTTCAGATGCAGGTTGCATATAAACTTTAGCTGCACCAACGTTTGATGTAATTGGATAATGTAATGTGCCATTAACTAATGGAACTGACTTCATTGCTTTTTTGGCTTTATCCATGGCTTTTTGAATTGCTGCAGGCACTTCACGCGCTTTTCCCGTGCTATAACCTACTTTACCATTGCCGTCACCAACAACAACCAATGCTGAGAAACCAAAGATACGACCACCTTTAACTACTTTGACAACACGACGAATATTAACCAATTTTTCAATGTATTCGTTATCGTCGTTATTATTATTTTTCTTATATTCAGCCATTATTTACGCCTATTTTTATAAATTTTATTAAAAGTCCAAACCACCATCTCTAGCCGCATCTGCTAATGCTTTTACGCGACCATGGAACTTAAAACCAGAACGATCAAAAGCTACTTTGGTAACTTTTGCTTTTTTCGCCGCTTTTGCAATTTCTACGCCTACTTGAGCTGCAGCATCTTTGTTACCACCATGCTTAACTTTAACCGTTAATGTAGAAGCTGATGCCAACGTCTTAGTGCCGCAACCGCTAATTATCTGAGCATATATATGCTGTGATGTTTTGTGTACTGACAAACGCTCAGTACCTTTTTCAGCGTTTTTTGCTCTAAACTTAGTTGCTCTTCTTAAGCGCGCTTGTTTTTTAGACAGTTTCATATCTTAATACCTTATTATTCTTATTTATTTCTTCTTGGCTTCTTTACGAACAACATATTCGTCAGTGTAGCGAACACCCTTACCTTTGTAAGGCTCTGGTGGACGATAAGCTCTAATCTCAGCCGCTGCTTGACCTACTTTTTGCTTATCCATACCTTTAACAACAATTTCTGTTTGTGATGGGGTTTCAGCAGTAATACCTTCTGGTAAATCGTACTTAACTGGGTGTGAAAAACCCAAAGTTAAATCTAAGACTTTACCCATTGATTTGGCACGGTAACCAACGCCAATCAATGATAATTTCTTTTCCCAACCCTCAGAAACACCTTGAATTAAGTTAGCTGAATTGGCTCTTGCAGTACCTGCTTGTGCCCACGCTTTCTTTTCATCTTTTCTGTCAACTTTAACAATATCAAACGTTAAAATATTTTCTGCCATGTTAACAACAACTGATGAATTAATTTCTATCTGCATTTGGCCTAATTTTCCCTTAGCAGTCAGTATAGAACCGTTTAATGAAACTTCAACGCCAGCTGGAATTGTTATGGGTGCTTTTGCAACTCTAGACATCTTATAACTCCAATTTAAGAAATACTACACAAAACTTCACCACCAACATTTTTGGCAGCTGCGTTTTGTCCAGTCATCACACCTTTAGGTGTTGAAACAATCACAATACCTAAACCGTTCATCACGCTTGGCATTTCAGTACTTTTTACATACACACGCAAACTTGGCTTTGAAATTCTTTGTAAAGAATCAATAACCGGCTTATCATCGTAATACTTTAATTTGATCGTCAACATTTTAGTTGCAGCTTCGCCTGCAACACTAAATGATTCGATATAACCTTCTTTATGCATCACCTCGGCGATGGCTGTTTTTAAATTTGATGCTGGGATGTTGACTTCTTTTTTATCAACCATGTGCGCATTACGAATGCGCGTTAACATATCAGCAACTGGATCAGACATACTCATATTATTTTCCTCCTACCAACTTGCTTTAGATAAACCTGGCACTTCACCATTCATGGTGCGCTCTCTTAATTTTATTCTCGATAAACCAAACTTTCGATAAAAACCATGTGGACGACCTGTCAAACCACAACGCGAACGCTGTCTTGTTGGCGAGGCATCACGAGGTAATGCTTGCAACTTAATCGTCGCTTGGAAGCGCTCCTCATCAGAAGAGTTTACACTCTTAATAGTTTTCTTTAACTCAAGGCGCTTAGTGCGGTATTTCTCAACCAGCTTTGTACGCTTGATGTCTCTATTTATCATAGACTTTTTAGCCATTTTCCTTATCCTTTAAATGGGAAATTAAACATTACTAATAGTTTCTTAGCGTCATCATTGTTAGTAGCAGAAGTTGTGATAGCGATATCCATACCACGAGTTCTTGTTACTTTTTCAAAATCAATTTCTGGGAATGCAATTTGCTCTGTTATACCCATATTGTAGTTACCACGACCATCAAATGATTTTTCATTCAAACCACGGAAGTCACGAATACGAGGAATCGCAATATTTACGAGACGATCAAGGAATTCATACATTTTTTCCTTACGTAAAGTTACTTTACAACCAATTGGGTTACCCTCTCTTAATTTAAAACTTGCTACAGATTTACGAGCATTACAAGTTAATGGCTTTTGGCCAGATATAAGACTCATTTCTTCCAAAGCACTTTGTAAAATCTTCTTATCACCTAATGCACTACCTAGACCCATATTAATGGTAATCTTTTCAATTTTTGGAACCTGCATTGGGTTCTTCATTCCTAGCTCTTTTTGTAGTGCTGGAAGTATCTCTTTTTTGTATTGTTCTTGTAATCTGGACACGGTTTATTTCCTTAACTGTTTCAAACGATTGAATCGTCGTTTGATTTAAAAAATCTCTCTTTATTTCCATCTTTATCAGTGCGAATACCAACTCTATCTGCTTTCTTCGTTTTTGGATTATAAATCGCGACATTAGAAATTGCAATTGGCATTTCAATATCAACAATACCACCTGTTACGCCTGAGTTTGGGTTCGCTTTAACGTGTTTCTTAGCAATATTTAAGCCTTCAACCACAACTTTGATATCGGTTATTTTAGTCACTGTACCTGTAGAACCTTTGTCCTTACCAGCAATCAAAATCACTTCATCGTTTAATTTAATTTTATGCATTACAAAACCTCTGGTGCTAATGACACAATTTTCATAAATTTCGAAGATCGTAATTCACGAGTTACTGGGCCGAAAATACGAGTACCGACTGGCTCAAGCTTAGTGTTTAAAAGTACCACAGCATTATTGTCGAAACGAATGCGAGAACCATCAGAGCGACGAACGCCGTGTGCAGTACGCACAACAACAGCATCATAAACGTCACCTTTCCTCACTTTACCGCGTGGGGAAGCCTCTTTGATACTTACTTTAATCACGTCACCAATACCAGCGTAACGACGCTTAGAGCCGCCTAATACTTTAATACACATTGCCTTGACACCACCACTGTTGTCCGCAATATGAAGTTTTGTTTGCATTTGAATCATGTCTTATTCTCTTTTAATATGCTATAAATTAATCAATCGAAACTGATTTCTCAACGACTTCTAACAATGCCCAGTGTTTAGTTTTAGAAAACGGCTTAGCCTCTATCACTCTTACTGTGTCGCCTAATGAACATTCATTATTTTCATCATGTGCATGAACCTTAGTGCTTCGCTTGATGTATTTTTTATAAATTGGGTGTCTGACTTTACGTTCGATTTGAACAGCAATGGTCTTATCACGACCCGCACTTACAACCGTACCCATTAGTATGCGCTCTACTTTATTATCACTCATGCTTGTTTCTCTTTCATAATTGTTTTAACTTGTGCAATTGTTCTTTTAGTTTTGCCCAGTTTAGTAGGATCGGACAATTGTGCAGTTTTGTGTTGCATGCGCAACTCAAAGTGCTCTTTTAAAAGCGTCATTAGCGTTTCGTTTAACTGTGAGATATCTTGATCTCTTAATTCTTTAACTTTCATTACATCACCGTCCGTTTAACTACTGTTGTTTTTACTGGTAATTTTGCTGCAGCCAATGCGAATGCTTCTAAAGCAACTGTTTCATCCACGCCTTGCATTTCAAACAACATTTGTCCTGGCTTGATTTGCGCAACCCAATATTCAACACTACCTTTACCTTTACCCATACGTACTTCTAATGGTTTTTTAGTAATTGGCTTGTCAGGGAAAACACGAATCCAAATCTTGCCTTGACGTTTCACATGGCGTGTCATTGCACGACGTGCTGCTTCGATTTGTCTGGCAGTCATACGACATCTACCAACAGCTTGCAAGCCTATTTCACCAAAACTAACCTTATGGCCAGTTGCAAGACCGCGATTACGGCCTTTCATCATTTTTCTAAATTTTGTACGTTTAGGTTGTAACATTTTTCAGTCCTTTACTTCTTGCCTATTTGAGTTGTTGCACCACGACGAGCAACCTCATCTAATGTCCCTTTTTTATGATCTAAAATTTCACCTTTAAAGATCCAAACTTTGATACCAATCACGCCATACTGTGTGTTAGCACCATATGAAGAATAATCAACATCCGCTCTAAATGTATGTAATGGAACACGTCCTTCACGATACCATTCTGAACGTGCAATTTCAGCGCCGTTTAATCGACCACTAACCATAATCTTAATGCCTTGAGCGCCAAGACGTGTGGCATTACCTAAAACACGTTTAACCGCACGACGGTACATCACACGTTTTTCCAATTGTTGCGCAATATTCTCTGCAACCAGTCGAGCGTCAAGCTCTGGCTTTTTAATTTCTTCAATACTAATATGTACTGGGATACCCATCATCTTAGAAACTATTGTTTTCAACTGTTCGATGTCTGCACCTTTTTTACCAATCACAATACCTGGGCGTGCAGTATGAATAACAATCTTAGCATTATTTGCTAGACGTTCAATCTGTACACGACTCACAGAAGCAGATTTTAATTTCTCAAATAAGAAATCTCTAACTGCGATATCAGACAATAAGTACTTAGAGTAATCTTGAGAATTGGCATACCACTTAGAATCCCAATCTTTAACGATACCTAATCTAATACCTTTTGGATTTACTTTTTGACCCATAATTAACCTGCGCTTACGCCAACTGTAATGTGGCTTGTTCTTTTTAAAATACGATTCGCTCTACCTTTTGCTCTAGGGCGAATTCTTTTCAATGTTGAGCCTTCATCAATAAAAACACTACTCACTTTTAATTCATCGATGTCTAGTCCATCATTATGTTCAGCATTTGAAATGGCTGAATTAAGTACTTTTTTGACCAGTACAGCTGCTCCCTTGTTGCTGAACGATAGAATGTTCAGTGCCTCTTCTACTGATTTTAGACGGATCTGATCAGCAACCAGTCTCACTTTAAAAGATGAACCTTTTGCATATTTATGTACTGCTTTAACTTCTTTCATTGTCATTTACCTTTTATATTTATACTTTGCGATCAGCAGAGTGACTTTTGAAAGTACGTGTTATCGCAAATTCACCTAATTTATGGCCAATCATGTTCTCATTAATAGAAATAGGGACATGTGATCTACCATTGTGAATGGCAATCGTTAAGCCAATCATTTCTGGTACAACGACTGAACGTCGTGACCAAGTTTTAATTGGTCTTCTATCTTTATTTTCTTGGGCAGTTAATACTTTTTTGATTAAATGCTCGTCAACAAATGGTCCCTTTCTTAATGATCTAGCCATGATTACCCTTATTTATTTCTACGACGTACGATAAGCTTATCAGTACGTTTGTTACTACGTGTTTTATAACCCTTAGTTGGTGTACCCCAAGGTGAGACTGGGTGACGACCACCACTTGTTTTTCCTTCACCACCACCATGTGGGTGATCTACTGGGTTCATTACAACACCACGAACGGTAGGTCTAACACCTCTCCAACGTGTTGCGCCAGCTTTACCTAATTTTCTTAAACTGTGTTCTTTCTTAGACACTTCGCCAATCGTTGCACGACAATCAGACAACACTTTACGAACTTCGCCTGAACGCAATCTAAGCGTTACATAGTTGCCTTCTTTTGCAATTAACTGCGCAGAAGTACCTGCACTACGTGCCATTTGCGCGCCTTTACCGGGCTTAAGCTCAATACAGTGAATGACACTACCCAAAGGAATGTTTGCACATGGCATTACATTGCCCGCTTGAATTGTAACTGAGCTTCCAGAAATAACTGTGTCGCCAACTTTTAAATTGTTTGGTGCAATAATATAAGCACGCTCACCATCTGCGTATAGAACCAATGCAATATTCGCACTACGGTTTGGATCATATTCTAAGCGTTCAACTTTTGCAGGGATATCATCCTTAATACGTTTAAAATCAATAGATCTATAACGACGTTTATGACCACCACCTTTATGACGAACAGTAATCTTACCGCGGTTATTACGACCACTGATTCTATTTTTGCTTTCAGTTAGTGGCGCATAAGGCGCTCCTTTATGTAGGTCTTTATCTACAATACTAACAACAAATCTTCTGCCGGGTGAGGTTGGTTTTCTTTTAATTACTTGTGCCATAATATTCTCTTTAAGATGCGCTAACGTCAATCATTTGACCTTCAGACACTTTAACCATTGCCTTCTTCCAATTAACACGACGACCAATCTTGCCTTTAAATACTTTCTTTTTGCCTTTAACATTAGACGTTGTTACATTTAAAACAGTAACCCCAAATAATGTTTCAACCGCAGCCTTAATTTCTTTCTTGTTGCTATCAGAGCGCACTTTAAATGCATATTGATTGTGTGCTGACAACATGGTTGTTTTCTCTGAAACAATAGGTGCTAATAAGGTTTTTAATACTTTTTCTTGGTTCATAACATTGCCTCAACTTTTTTCAACGCCTCTTCTGTTATTACCACATTTTCATATCCGATTAAGCTAATTGGATCAATGCTTTGCGTATCGCAAACACCAACGTGATATAAGTTACGTGAAGAAAGGTATAAATTTTCATCTAGCTCATCTGTCATTAACAATACATCTTTAACATCTAGGGCCTTAAGTAATGCAGTCACGTTTTTTGTCTTTGCATCTTTAACTTCAAAATCTTTAACAACCTTCAAACGCTCAGAACGAACAAGCTCTGAAAAAATAACACTGATCGCACCTTTGTACATTTTTTTGTTAACTTTTTGTGCGAAGCTTCTTGGTGTAGCTGCAAATGTCACACCACCTGAACGCCAAAGTGGGCCACGTGAAGTACCAGCACGAGCACGACCTGTGCCTTTTTGCGCCCAAGGCCTCTTTCCACCACCGCTAACAGCGGAACGATTTTTTTGTGCTTTTGAACCTTGTCGACCACTAGCCATATAAGCTGTTGTCACTTGGTGAACCAATGATTGGTTAAAGTCTCTTGCAAAAATAGTATCCGCAACTTCAAATGAAGTGGACTTATTTGTGCTTACATTTAATACTTTTAATTTCATCTTAAAACCTTACGATTCGTTTGTTTCTTCAACGTCTGCTACTTCACGAGCAGCTTGCTCATCAGCAATTCGCTTGCTAACCTCTACATTTTTCTTGTCTTTTTTATGTGATAACAACACTTTAACAAAGCCACTTTTAGAGCCTGGAATTGCGCCTTTAACTAATAATAAATTTCTGTCACCGTCTACTTTAATCACCTCTAAACATTCTTCGGTAACTTGCTCATCACCCATATGACCGGCCATTTTTTTACCTTTAAATACTCGACCTGGATCTTGACACTGACCAGTAGAACCAATCGCTCTGTGAGAGACAGAGTTACCATGTGTTGCATCTTGCATTTGAAAGTTATGACGTTTTACACCGCCTTGAAAGCCCTTACCTTTAGATTGTCCAGTGACGTCTACATAATGACCTGTACCAAACATTGATAAATCAAAACTTGTTGCATCGCCTATTACATCAGCATCTGCAGTAAATTCCCAAAGACCTAATCCAATTTCTTGTGAAGCTTTAGCGTAATGACCTTTGATTGCAGATGTAACACGACGTACTTTTGCTTCGCCTTTTTTGTTTACTTTAGCACCAGTAGTGACTTGAACCGCACTATAACCATCTACTTCAGTTGTTCTTGTTTGAACAACACGATTGGGTTCAATTTTAATAACACTAACTGCCGTGGCTGAGCCATCGTCAGACATAATACGTGTCATTCCTAATTTTTTTCCTACTAAACCAATTGCCATGATCTTATTCCTAATTACTTATTCTTTTTAGTTAAGCTTAATCGCTACATCAACACCAGCTGCTAGATCTAACTTCATTAACGCATCGACAGTTTTGTCTGTTGGGCTAATAACGTCCATTAATCTAACGTATGTTTTTAATTCATACTGATCTCTCGCTTTCTTATTTACGTGCGGGGAAGTCAATACAGTGAAAAGTTCTTTCTTTGTAGGTAAAGGGATAGGGCCTCTAACACTTGCACCTGTACGCTTAGCTGTTTCAACAATCTCAAGCGCTGATTTGTCGATTAAACGATGGTCAAATGCTTTTAATTTAATTCTAATATTTTGATTACTCATGCGCCTTAAATCCTATTAATAAATCTATCTATTTTCACTTCTAAATTTCAGAACGAAAAACCAAAGATTATACAAGAAACCTTTGGTCTTTAATTAACTAATTGCCTTAATCTGTCACCTTAGCCACAACACCCGCACCAACCGTACGACCGCCTTCTCTAATAGCAAATCTTAAACCGTCTTCCATGGCGATTGGTGATAGCAGTTCTACTTGCATTTTCACGTTATCACCTGGCATTACCATCTCTACGCCATCAGGTAGCTGACAAGCACCTGTAACGTCTGTTGTTCTAAAGTAGAACTGTGGACGGTAGTTGTTAAAGAATGGCGTATGACGGCCACCTTCATTTTTACTTAAGACATATATTTCTGCTTCAAACTTTGAGTGAGGCTTGATTGAACCAGGCTTGGCTAATACTTGACCACGTTCAACATCTTCACGCTTAGTGCCACGAAGTAGTACACCAACGTTATCACCGGCTTGACCAGAATCTAATAATTTACGGAACATCTCAACACCTGTACAGGTTGTTGTTTGTGTGTCTCTAATACCAACAATTTCTAATTCATCACCAACATTAACGATACCAGCTTCAATACGACCAGTTACAACCGTACCACGACCAGAGATTGAGAATACGTCCTCAACAGGCATAACGAATGTCTTGTCTGTGTCACGCACAGGCAGTGGAATATATGTGTCTAGTGCTTCTACTAGCTTCATGATTGAAGGTACACCAATGTCAGATGTATCACCTTCTAATGCTTTAAGTGCAGAACCAAGAATCACTGGTGTGTCATCACCTGGGAAATCGTATTCGTCAAGAAGTTCACGAACTTCCATTTCAACCAATTCAATTAATTCTTCATCGTCAACCATGTCCGCTTTGTTCATGTATACAACGATGTAAGGTACACCTACTTGCTTAGACAAAAGAATGTGCTCACGTGTTTGAGCCATAGGGCCGTCTGTTGCAGCAATAACGATGATAGCGCCGTCCATTTGTGCAGCACCAGTAATCATGTTCTTAACGTAGTCGGCGTGTCCCGGACAGTCAACGTGTGCGTAGTGACGAGTCTCTGACTCATACTCTACGTGTGACGTTGAAATGGTGATACCACGCTCTCTTTCTTCAGGTGCTTTATCAATATCAGCAAAGTCAGTTGCCACACTACCGTTAACTTCTGCCATTACTTTAGTTATCGCCGCTGTTAGAGTAGTCTTACCGTGATCAACGTGACCAATTGTGCCTACGTTGACATGGGGTTTGGTTCTTTCGAATTTTTCTTTTGACATTTTATTTTCCTCTCTTTAATTTAGAACTATTTTAAATTTACTGGAGCTCACCAGCGGATTTGAACCGCCGACCTCTTCCTTACCAAGGAAGTGCTCTACCGACTGAGCTAGGTGAGCACAACCTCTTCCACATGGAGCGGGTAACGAGAATCGAACTCGTCTCATTGGCTTGGAAGGCCAAGGTAATACCAATATACGATACCCGCAAAATTCTACTTTATTTTTTTGGTGGAGAGAGAAGGATTCGAACCTTCGAAGCCAGAGGCGACGGATTTACAATCCGCATACTTTAACCACTCGTAAATCTCTCCAAAAACAATCAGCTATTATCCCATAACTATTCTTGACTAACAAGGGATTTTAGGTAGTTTTTTTTGTGATGAAATTAAGTGCTATTAAAGCCTAGAAACGCCACTTGAAATCGCAGCATCAAATACTGCTTTTGTCACTACATCAATCAATCTTTTATCAAAGGGTTTAGGAATAATGTAGTCCTTACTAAAGCTAATTGCATCAACATGATAAGCATCTAGCACATCTTGAGGGACTTCTAGTTTTGCTAAATCTTTAAGCGCATGCACGGCTGCAATCTTCATCTCAACATTGATTTCACTGGCCTTGGCATCTAAAGCTCCTCGAAAAATAAATGGAAAACCGAGTACGTTATTCACCTGATTTGGGTAGTCACTTCGACCAGTTGCCATGATTAAATCATCACGTGCCGCATTGGCGTCTGCCGGTGATATTTCAGGATCAGGGTTTGATAAAGCAAACACAATTGGATTATCGGCCATCGATCTCACCATTTCTTTTGAAACCAAATTAGCCGAAGCAACGCCCACAAATACATCACAACCATCCATTGCATCTGCTAGTGTTTGCTTATCTGTTGTGTTGGCGTAGTCATTTTTTTCTTTGCTTAAGTTTTCTCTGGCTGTATTAATTACACCCTTGGAATCAACCAATAAAATATTTGATTTTTTAAAGCCAAGTTTGCATAACAAATCAAGCGTGGCAATACCGGCTGCACCTGCACCCAAACAAGTCAGTGTTGCGCTCTCAGGAGTTTTTCCTTGAATTTCAAGCGCATTTAAAAGCCCTGCCGAAATAATAATCGCCGTGCCGTGTTGATCATCATGAAAAACAGGAATGTCTAACATTTTAATTAGGCGCTGTTCAATTTCAAAACAACGCGGGGCTGAAATATCTTCTAAATTAATGCCTCCAAAGGTGGGTGCAATATTTTTAACTGTTTGTACAAAATCATCCACATCCTGGGTGTCAACTTCGATATCAAACCCATCAATATCAGCAAATTTTTTGAACAATACACTCTTACCTTCCATCACTGGTTTGGCTGCTAGTGGCCCTACATTTCCCAAGCCTAATACGGCTGATCCATCAGTAATAACTGCCACTAGATTGCCTTTAATGGTGTAATCATAAACCTTACTTTGGTCTTTCACAATTTCCCTAACGGGTGCTGCTACTCCTGGCGTATAAGCCAAAGATAAATCGTGATGTGTGTCAAGCGCTTTGTGTGAAGAAACATATATTTTTCCTGGGCGATCACCTTGATGATAATCAAGCGCTAATTTGTGGAATTCTTCACTCATTTTGGGTTAATATTTTTTAATACGATAAGAGATATATTATATAAGCATTAAACAAAAGTTACTATGGTTAATAAAATCAGTATTGTCAGCGTTATCCGAGTGGGTGAAAGTGCCACACAAATGCTCACTATTCAAAAATCAACGTAGAAAATTGTGCTGACTGATCTCGACGAACAATACGCTGTAGGTGTAGCGCTTAATCATGATATTGTGACTCATTAATCAGTCGTTACTAAAATAGCTTTAATTCTTTAATAACTGGCCAAAACAGCGGGATAATTGCGGACATATTGTTATACGATAAAAAACCACCGTTAAGGTGGCTTCTTAATTTCATTCTACTAATAATGAATAGCAAAGAAAAATGGTAGAGATGGCAAGAATATCAAAAAAATGGCTGACTACGTCATCGTATTATTGTGCCCTATTAATTTCGTTCTCTATCTAGTAGCTATGTTTCCGCCTATTTCTCAGCTTAAATATTCTTCCAACTCGTCAGCACCACCAATATATTTACCGCCAATAAATATTTGTGGTGTTGAGCTTTTGCCACTTACGGTTCTAAGGGATCTAGAAGTGATATGACTATCAAGCTCTATCTGCTCTACATAAATATTATGTTGGTTTAATATTGTTATAGCGCGCTCACAATGTGGACAGCCTTTTCTACTAAACATAGTAGCAGTATCTGGAATATCAGCATCTTTATTAATGTACTCTAGCATTGTGTCAGCATCAGACACTTCAAAAGGGTCTCCTTCTACTTCAGCCTCAATAAACATTTTTTCAATTGTGCCATCTTTAACTAACATAGAGTATCTCCAAGAGCGACTGCCAAATCCTATGTCATTTTTACTGACCAGCATACCCATAGCATCGGTAAATTCACCGTTTCCATCAGGAATCATTAATACATTTTCAGCCTCTTGATCTTTACTCCACGCATTCATGACAAAAGTATCATTGACTGACACACAAACAACCTCATCAACTCCATTGGCTTTTAATACTGGCGCAAGCTCGTTGTATCTTGGTAAATGCGAAGATGAGCAGGTAGGTGTATAAGCGCCAGGCAGGGAAAATACCACCACTGTTTTATTGTTAAAAATATCCTCTGTCGATAAATCAACCCATTGGTGATTTTTTTGAATTTTGAAATTAATTGATGGAATTTTATTACCTGTATTATCTTTCAACATTTTTTCTACTCCTGTTTGTTTTTGATTAGTGCGCATTATAAGTCTAGTTTATAATTAAGTAAAACGAATATTTTCTATTAATACAATCTAAAAAAACGATTATAAAATGCTGCCTTCTATTAAAAATCTTCAGTATCTTGTTGCACTTAGAGAAACACTGCACTTTTCTAAAGCATCAAAAAAGTGTTTTGTTAGTCAATCAACTTTAAGTGCGGGTATTGCTAAGTTAGAGCGAGATCTACAAGTTCCATTAGTTGAAAGAAATAATAAAAAAGTCGTATTTACTCCGATAGGGGAAAAGGTAGTATTGCAAGCAATGCTTGTTATATCAGATGCTAAAGGACTAGTAGACATAACAAGGATTGATTTTCTTGAATCAGAAATAATCGTAGGAACCATACCAACCATATCGGCTTACATTCTGCCAAATTTTTTAAGAAATACAGAGAAAGCATTCCCAAAATTAAAAATATCATTTGTGGAAGATACGAGTGATAATTTATTAGAAAAACTTAACCAAAATAAAATTGATTTTGCAATTTTTGCCTTTCCTTATGAATTGCCTGATGGCGTTAAAGGCTATGAATTATTTAGAGACTCTCTGTGCTTAATCCAACATAAAAATCGAAAAAATAAAAAAATCAATGATGGGGAATTACTCTTATTGGAACAAGGCCATTGTTTAAGATCTCATGTTATGCAGGGATATGCTGTATCAGAAAGTCAAATATCAAGCTTTTCTTGCTCCAGTGTTTCCACCTTAGTTGCAATGATTGATATGAATCTAGGTGTTAGTTTTTTACCAAAAGTTGCGATTGATTTTGGTGTTTTATCACACTACCCAAATGTAGTTTCCGAGTCTCGTTGCCAAGCCTCAAGAGGCATTGGTATTGTATACAGAGAGAATAATTATCAAGCCTCTAACATTAAAAGAATAGCCGAAGGTTTGTTGAAGTAATATTCTAATATTAAATACTCATATGTATGGCTCATTAATTTTGTTCTCTTTTAACGCTTCAACTTAAACGATCAAAGAGCTCATTAAGAAATATAAGTTAAAGTAAAGGATTGCGCGAGCCTACCGCCTCCTCAATCGAATTAAATCCATCTTTTTTAAGTAGACTTACCAAGCCTCGGTTAATCTCGCCAACAACTTGTGGCCCTTCAAAAATCAAACCAGTAATCATCTCAATCAGATTGGCGCCAGAGGTGATTTTTTCGTAGGCATCAGCAGCATTAAACACGCCACCCACACCAATAATGGTAATTTTCCCATGTGTTCTTTGATACACATGACGCACAATATTGGTTGAAATGCGTTGCACTGGTAAGCCACTAAGTGCACCTTTATCAAAGACTAACTCTTCCTTAAGGTACTCATTATTCATCGATGGCTTGGTTAAATTGGTCAACACTAGTCCATCTATTTTATGCATTAAACAAGTATCAACAATGGTGTTGATCTCGCCCTCTTCTAAATCTGCCGCCAATTTCACATAGACTGGTTTGGATTCTTGTTTAACCTCATCAAGCGCGCTAAGCAATGTGTTTAAATTTTTCTGATCAACAAATGGTTCACCATCTTGCGTGTTTGGGCAAGAGATATTAATGGTGTAATAGCTGCCAATGTCTTTAAAATCACGCACTGTTTTTAAATAATCGTCAATTGAATCTTGCAAATCAAAACTGGTAGAATTATTGGTTTTGGCGGCGCTGATGCCAATTGGAATTTTAAATTTTTTATCTTTAAGTCTTCTTGAAATTACCTCAGCACCTTGATTATTTAGCCCATACCAAACCAAAATTGATTTAGATTTTACCAAGCGAAATAATCGTCTACCGACGCCGGGGTTGCCTGGACACACATAGCCTGTAAAAGAACCTAATTCAGCAAAACCAAAACCAATCAATGGATAAACATCAGCGAGTTCGCCATCTTTATCAAAACCTGCTGAAAGACCAATCGGATTGTCATATTTAATACCATCTACCACGGTATTTAGACTCTTGTGCTGGTAGTAGAATAAGGCGCTTAAAATACGTTTTCCCATTGGGTTAGAAGTAAACAATAAACCAAACTGCTTAAGTTTATTATGTGCCTCTTCTGCTTCCCATAAAAAAATAATAGGCCGCACAATCCAACGATAAAATAAGTAATTAACCAACCCTCGTAACGTGTAAATTAATTTCATATTATCTCCTTTAGTATCAACCTTTTATAATGACCATCATATCAAATTAACGCTTTGTATGATTGATTAAAAAATTCATTGATTTGTAAATATTAAGCAAACCTTACATACTCTTGATGAAAATATCATTTTTAGACATAAAAACTAGTGAACTTAATGATTTTTTTTAAAGACTTAAAAGCTGTTTTTATTATTTATTAAATTTAACCTGTTCTTTAAATAAAAGTGGCTTTAAGTGGATTAAAGTGGTATAAAATGTACTTTATTGACTTGAGGAGTTAATAATTTAATCAATACCAATGGGGAAGAAAATATGGAAACAACTTTACAAGCAATAATTTACGGATCGTCAGTACTTATCTTAGCAATCAGCTTTGTTGCCGTTACTTAACAAGGGCAAAATCTAGGGAAGGAAAAATGTTCAGAGGAGTGCATAGTTTAACCATTGATGCAAAAGGAAGGCTAAAAATTCCAACGCGTCATCAAGCTCAGATTGAGAAGGATTGTGCTGGACAAATGGTACTAAGCATTCACCCGGACGATCATTGTTTGTTACTTTACCCTTTAAGTGATTGGCAAAATCTGGAACGAAAGGTTAGCGAACTACCCTCACTAAATATCCATACAAAACGCTTAAAGCGTAAACTCATTGGCCATGCCACCGACTGTGAACTTGATAAGGTATCACGCATACTGATTCCTGCTACACTCAGGGAATATGCCAAACTAAACAAAAAAATTATTATGAGCGGACAGGGTCACAATTTTGAATTGTGGGATGAAGATGCTTGGCACAAACAAATTAGCAGTCTTGACTCATTGAGCAAGAAAGAAGAAATACCGACGGAAATCACACAATTATCTCTATGACCGCCCAACATCACCAATCAGTGATGTTCGATGAATCCATCGAAGGGTTAAATATTAAAAATAATGGCATCTATATTGATGCAACTTTTGGTCGTGGTGGACACACACTTGGCATCTTAAATAAGCTCAACAACAACGGCAAGGTGATTGCATTTGATCAAGACATTAGTGCTGTCAATTACGCAAAAGAGAATTTTAACGACGGCCGTCTTGAAGTTGTCCATAGCGCTTTTACGCATATGGGGGAAGTACTTAATGAACGCAGTCTGTCTGGAAAAATTGATGGCATCTTAATGGACTTAGGCGTGTCATCACCACAACTTGATAACGCACAACGTGGCTTTAGCTTTAATACGGATGGCCCACTTGATATGCGCATGGACCAAACACGTGGTATAAGTGCAGCACAATGGTTATCACAAGCTGATGAGACAGAAATTGCCAATGTGATTTATGAATTCGGTGAAGAAAAAAAGAGTCGTCACATTGCCAGTGCAATTAAACGCTACCAGCAAGATCGACCCATTGACACTACTTTACAATTGGCCAATATTATTGCAAGTGTTGTAAAAACCAAAAAAAACAAGCATCCAGCCACAAGATCCTTTCAAGCCATTAGAATTTTTATTAATCAAGAGCTCAAACAACTCAGTGAAGTTCTCGAGCAAACCTTACAATTATTGGCCCCAGAAGGACGACTGTGCGTAATTAGTTTTCATTCGATCGAAGATCGTATTGTTAAACAATTTATTCAAAGACATTCTAGACAAAAACAATTACCCAAAGGTTTGCCAATTATGAACAGCGGCATTGAGCCAACCTTATTTAAAAACTTAGGCAAGCAATTTTCCAGTCAAGCCGAAATCAGTAACAACAAACGTTCAAGAAGTGCAATATTGAGAATTGCTGAACGAACCACCTTGGTGGTAGAAAAATGTTGAGTCGAATCTCAATGATTAATATGGGTTTAGGTGTTTCAATTATAGTAGTAGCCTTATACACAGTGACTTGGCATCATCAAAGTTATCTTTTATATAAAGAAGCAAAGAAAGAATCAAAAAATAGTCAAAAAATCATGGCATTACACAAGCAATTACTGACTGAGCATTCAGCGCAAATTAGTGGCAATAAAATTAAAGATAAAGCCTTGAATGAGTTACAAATGAAGCGACCAGTAAGAAATGATAAACAACAGCCCAAGAAAAATGAATGGGAGGAAATCATATTATGACAAAAAAAATAAAGGCGCTCGCTTTGTCAAGGGTACAAAACTATTGGTATCGTCAAGGATTTATTAAATACTTTTTTGTTGTTTTTTTATTAGGTTTTGGTTATAGAATTGTTACAATTAACCAGCTCGATGCAAACGGCATCTCTGTCCAAGAAAAAGGCAGTATACAAGCAAGCAAAGAATTTGAAAAAAAAGCACGTCGTGGTGACATCTTGGATAGAAATGGTGAGGTACTGGCCAGCAATCTTATCTTAAAGAAAGTAAATTTAGACCCAACCCTAGTCCAACCCTATTTTATCCCGGTACTGGCAAAAGCATTAAACATGCCAGAATCGAAACTAAATCATAAAATTAAAGAAAAACTAAGCCGGAAAGCAGGAAGAAAAAATTTAATCATTAAAAAAGATTTAAGATTAACTGACCCCATACTTATTAACATTGACCAACTTGGGGAAACACAATTAGATTTTTGCAGGGCTAAATCAAATATAAATAAAACCAGCTTTATCAATAAGATATGGAAAAAAATACAAGCATCGATAGAATCAAATATAAACATAGCGAGTAAAAACCAAACAATAGAGGACATCAAAAAACCTTATGTGCTAGCCAAAGGGGATATCGAATGTGACAAAGGATATGAAAAGAAAAAAGAAAAAATAAAAGGTGTGGCCTTGCAAGAAGATACGCGCCGATATTATCCAAAATCTGCCTCTATGTCGCCATTGATTGGCCGAATTAATGCCGATAAAATAGGAGTTTCAGGCATTGAGGGAGAGTTTGAAAGTATTCTTGCTGGCCAAGATGGGTTGTCTCAATTAAGCTTTGGTCAAAACTCGAAAATATCCTATTTCAACCCCGCTGTAACCAATAAACTTAAACATGGACAAAATATAGAACTCACCATTGATGCAAATATTCAATTCCATGCATATGCTGCCATCAAAAAATCTGTCGACTATCATGAGGCTGATTCAGGGTCGGCCATAATTCTAGCGAAAAATGGGGATGTGTTAGCCATGGTCAATTACCCAGCCGCTGACCCAAATAACAAAACCATTTACAATCCTAAGCATTA
>JAUWPG010000040.1 GCA_030611725.1 Gammaproteobacteria bacterium | reverse complement strand
AAAGTTATGGGAAAGTGTAGCTAGTATGGTTGCTTTGTTGCTTGTGTCTACTTTTATTGTTTGGATGATTCGTCATGGCACCAACATGTCTCAACATGTCAAAGAGCAAGTAGGAGAAAATATTTCTACTAGTGCTTTATTCTGGATCTCACTTATTATCATTGCCCGAGAAGGCACTGAAATTGCTATCTTTTCATTTGCAGGAAAATATCCATTTGATGTAGTTATTATGGGTGTTTTGTCAGCTTTAGTATTGTCTGTTTTAATCTTCTATTCTTTAATCAAGGTGAATTTATCTATTTTATTTAAAGTTACTTTAGCTTACTTAATTTTACAGGCTGGATTTTTATTAGGTTATTCATTGCATGAAGGTTTTTCAGCCTTAAAAGGTTATGGCATGATTTCACCAGATAGCTTTGTCTTTGACAAGGCATTTAATGTTGCAAAAACAATATTTAGCCATAAAGACGGCGTTCTAGGAATACCGTTACATGTATTGCTTGGCTGGTATTCAAAGCCTGAATGGATACAGTTTATTGTTCAATATGTATTTACTATTTCTATGTTTGGTTATTGGGCTTCGTACAATAAAAGAGCAATAACAAGTAAGTAGTCATATATTCCCAATATTGAATATAGGTTAAAAATTTATTCTAAGAACTCTAAATCAGTAAAATATCTATTTTTACTAAAGATTTTATTCTCACAATGGCTAATACATTCTTAAATATTAACGGCGTTACTTGTATAGCGATTAATGCAGGAATTAAAAATGTCCAAAAATCAAGTACAAATTCAAACCCTAAAGACTCTAAAAAATTAGATTTATCTATTGTGTTTTTTACACCTAAAACTACAATAGCAGCAGTTTTTACTCAAAATGTATTTTGTGCGGCACCTGTTTTGGTGGCAAAAAATCACTTGCAACAATCACCATTAGCGTTATTAATTAACAGTGGTAATGCGAATGCTGGCACTGGAAAGCAAGGCATGGAAAACACACTACATACTTGTGCGTGTTTAGCCAGTGAGCTTAATATTAATACCGAACAAGTGTTGCCGTTCTCAACGGGTGTGATTGGCCAGCAATTTGATGTTTCTAAGTTTGATGAAGGTATTCCAAAAGCAGTTGTTAAATTATCCAATACTGCAATGAGTGATGTTGCTCAGGGGATTTTAACCACCGACTTGGTTGAGAAAACCGCCACTAAGCAATTTGAAGTCAATGGTAAAAAAGTAACAATTAGTGGTATTGCTAAAGGCTCGGGCATGATTCGTCCAGACATGGCAACCATGCTTAGCTTTATTTTTACCGATGTTAAATCCACACAAGTCAAATTACAACAATGCCTAACAACTTCAGTTAATCAATCGTTTAACCGTATTACGGTTGATGGCGACACTTCAACCAATGATGCCTGCACACTGAGTGCAACTGGCGCGAGTAGTGTCGATATTCACGATTGTGTTGATGAGTTTCAGCAAGCGCTTGACGAGGTAACTTTGTCATTAGCACACCAGATTATTAAAGATGGTGAAGGCGCCACTAAGTTTGTTGAAGTACGCGTGAAGGGTGGGGCAAGCAATCAAGATTGTTTAGAAGTCGCCTATACGGTTGCGCATTCACCTTTAGTAAAGACTGCGCTATTTGCTTCAGATGCTAATTGGGGCCGTATCTTAGCAGCGGTTGGCCGTGCGAATATTAGTGGCTTAAATATTGAAGACATTAATATTTATTTGAATGAGGTTAGCATTATCCAAGCCGGTGAGCCGGATGAGAGCTACACAGAAGTAGCTGGCAGTGCTGAGATGGCAAAAGAGGATATTGTTATTACCATTGATATTGGCAAGGGCGATACTTCTGAAAGTGTTTGGACTACAGATCTCTCATATGATTATGTAAAAATCAACGCAGAGTACCGTACTTAAATTTATGAGTGGTATCGATTATTAATCTCTTGCGCAGATGCACACGGCTTGGTCGGTCGCCAAGGTGAGTCAATCAATCCCCATAGAGAGGCAGCCCTTATCTTGATTATTTATTGCCATTATTGTTCTTATGGCAATCGTATTGTTGATTTATGAAATAATTTCCTAGCTATTTTCAACGATAAAACGCTTAAAGCGTTCAGCAATAGGTGAGAGTTTATTTTTTGAATTGTGCACAATGTACCAATGACGAGTAATGGGGAATTTGTCAATATTAAGTTGCTTAATGACATTATTCTCAAGCTCTAATTTTACGGTATGTTTGGAAACAAACCCAATACCCAATCCGGCTTGAACAGCCTGAATAATAGCTTCATTGGAGTTAATTTCAATATCAGAGTTCAGTCGCATACCAATAATACGCTCAATGGTGGTGCGTGTGCCTGAGCCTTGCTCACGAGTGATTAAAGCTTCTTGTGCAAGCGCTTTAATTGAATTACGTTTGTTTTTTAATAAAGGATGCTCAGGGTGGGCGATGGCGATTAGTGGGTTTTCCATAAATGGTTGAGTCACTAAAGGTATATCAGAGGGGGGCTCACCCATAATCACCAAGTCTCTTTCGTTATTATTAAGTTTTTCGAGTAACGTTTTTCGGTTGGTTACTTCTAAGAAGAAAGTCATTTTAGGATGTTCTTTTTTAAATTTAGCGAGCGCCCGAGAGACAAACGAATTGGTAGTAGTAGCAACAGCAATTTGTAAGTGTCCTGCTTTAGGGTCGAGTGTTTGTTCGATATCTAATCGGGTTTGTTCTAATTTGTCGATAACCTCTAAACAAGTTTGATACAGTTTATTACCGATAAAGGTTGAAGTGATTGTTTTCCCTTTGACATTGAGCAAATCAGAACCAATATTTTGCGTAAGTTGTTGGATCTGCATGTATACAGCAGGTTGGGTAATATTTAATTCTATACTGGCTTTTGTGTAGCTCTTAAGACGCACAACGGCCTCAAAACTATATAGTTGCTTAAGTGTGTAATTAATCATAAGTAATAATTATTATTTTTTAAATAAATATTATTTTACATTATATATATGCTCTTGTATCATTATGGTTTTTTAATGAAATGAGAACTTAAAGGTAAATTCGGCGTAATTTCTTACAAAAGCATGGGTTACTAGCCCGACTATGAACCAATTGATACAGACGTTATCGCTATGTTCCGTCTTGTGCCATCAAAAGGCGTAGGCCCAGAAGTAAGCGCAGCAGGTGTTGCTGGCGATCTTCTATAGCAACTTGGACAGTTGTTTTCGAGTTTAACGGCCTAATTAATCATGTTTGAAGATGGTAAGATAATACACTTCGAGCCTAAATGCTCACACACATTACCCAAAGACTGGAAGGACGTTGACAATTCAACAGCGCCTGAAATAAGCGCTACTTTAGATACATTAAAGAGCAGACCAAGTTAAAGATCTTAACTAAGGTAGGGTTGATATAGAAGTAGGCGAGGAGAATCTGCGCAATATCGCCACTAATTATCAAAACATTAAATCAATCTTATTTCAACCACGTTAAATAAAGGAAAGTATTTTGAGTACTGAAAACAAGCCATTAATATTTGAAGTTAGTCAAAACAATTTTGAAGATTTAGTTATTCACAATTCATCTCATCTGCCTGTATTAGTAGAGTTTATGGGGGTTTGGTCTGAGCCCTGTATTAAAACAGAATACGCGATTGCTGAATTAGTCAAAGAATTCCCAGGTGATTTTATTTTTGCCAAGGTTGATATTGACGAACAAGATGAATTAAAACAACAATTTTCAATTACTAATGTACCTACATTGGTAGTATTTAAGGATGGCAAAGAAGTTCAGAGAGAAAAGGGTGAATTACAGCTTGAAGAGTTGCGTATTTTGCTTAAACATTATGGAATTTTTAGGGAGTCAGATGAATTGTGTGATCAAGCCAGAGAAAAGCATATGGCTGGCGATACTCAATCTGCTATTATGCTATTAACACAAGCTATTTCGTCCGATCCTAGTAATGTACGTGTGGCGCTTGATATGGTGCAAATATTTTTAGACATCAATGAGATAGAGCAAGCGCAAGGCTTATTCGACAAATTGCCAGAGCCAGTGCAAAAAACTGATATCGGTTTATCAATCTCAAGCCAGTTTAATTTTATTCGTCTAGCGCAAAATACCGCAGGAGCGGACTCGCTTCAAGCGCAGGTGTTAAAGTCCCCTGATGACCATCAAGCACGTTTTGATTTGGCAGTTTGTTTATTCGCACAGCACGATATTGAGCAAGGCATGGAAATGTTGTTTTTTATTCAAGAAAATAATTCAGATTTTAAAAACGGCGTAGCCAAAGAAATGATCGGCATGATTTGTAATATGTTGGAAAAAACCAATCCTAAAGATAGTTCAACCTATCGTCGCCGCTTGGGAATCTTACTTAGTGAATGAGATTATAAAGCTCTATATTAAAGATAAAAATAGAAAGTTTAGAACTTGATGATGGGGTCAATTGAGTTTAATGCGCGGTTGTAATAAAAAATGGTGTTGCGTTAAGTGTGTGTCATACGTCCAAAATAGTTAGATAAAATTCACTCTACTAATATTTTAGGTTTCTAAATCTTATAAATAACTACATAGTTAGATTAGAATAGGTCAAAGTGGTTTTATTTGTCATCTATAATTAAAGCATTAACAGCTATTCCACTCTTAACAAAATGAAAAAAATAACAGAAAATTTGATTACAAATGAGAGTGATTATTTAAATCGTAGAGCGTTTATCAAACAAACAGCTAAATTAGGTATTGGACTGTTAGGTGCCGGAGCTGCATTACCGATTTTGGCTGAAAAATCAGATCAGAGTGATTTGGCTGGTGAGATTTTAAAAACACCTTACGGTAAAAATTTAGAGCCACACAGTTTTAAGGATATCAGCAATTATAATAATTTTTATGAATTTGGAACTGGAAAGCGCGATCCTGCAAAAAATGCACATACTTTAAAAACCAAGCCTTGGCATATTACAGTAACAGGAGAGTGTGAGAAACAAGGTGATTATGATTTAGAGGATTTTATTAAGCCACACCAATTGGAAGAGAGAATTTATAGATTTCGTTGTGTTGAGGCATGGTCAATGGTTATTCCTTGGGTTGGGATCTCCCTTGCTGGTGTACTAAAAAGCTTTAAGCCTAATTCAAATGCAAAATACGTTGTTTTTAAAACTTTAGTAGATAAACAACAAATGCCAGGGCAGAGAGGCCCTATTTTAGAGTGGCCATATATTGAGGGGCTAACCATTAATGAAGCGATGAATCCGCTTAGTTTTCTAGCTGTTGGTCTGTATGGCAAGACTTTGCCTAATCAAAACGGCGCACCAATCCGTTTGGTCGTGCCATGGAAATATGGTTTTAAAAATATAAAATCTATTGTTTCTATTCATTTCCAAAAGGAAAAACCAATAAACACTTGGCAAATTCAGGCGCCAAGTGAATACGGTTTTTATGCTAATGTAAATCCAAATGTTGACCATCCAAGATGGACTCAAAAGCGAGAAAGAGTGATTGGGAAAGGGGGTTTTTTCTCTCCAGAAAAGCGTAAAACTGAAATTTTTAATGGCTATAAAGATGAAGTTGCTCATCTATACTCACAACTGGATTTAACAAAGAATTTTTAATGAAAGTTGTTCTTTTTATTTTGTTGTCACTGCCTTTCGGCTTTCTGACTTGGGATGTATTTTTTGATAATTTAATTGACCCAATTGAAGAAATAACCAATCCAACAGGGCAATGGGCGTTAAGATTTTTATTATTAACTTTGTTAATAACGCCACTTAGTAGAATAACTGGATATTCACTTATAAAATTTCGAAGAATGACCGGAGTTTTTGCCTTTTTTTATGCAACCCTGCATTTATCAATTTTTTTAATTGATCAGCAATTTAATATTGAATATATTCTAGAAGATATAATGGAAAGGCCGTATATTACAGTTGGATTCAGCGCTTTTATATTTTTATTTTTATTAGCAATAACTTCCAACAATTTCTCAATCCGTAAATTAAAAAAACGTTGGAAAAAATTACATAAATTAGTCTATTTAATTACTGTTTTAGTGATTGTTCATTTTTATTGGCAAGTGAAATCTTGGATGGATATCGACCCATTTATTTATACAGTTATTGCTATTATTTTATTAGGTTATAGACTAAAACCACTCATTAGAAAGAATAAAATATAAGCTGAATTTGATTTATAAACAAATCTAATTGTTGAATTATTCAAACTCTTTTTCAACAAAATCCAAGTCAATTTGAATATTAGACGCATCTAAGAGTTCCAAGCATTTTGGCACTGCTAAAAAGACTGCACCCAAACAAACAGCAATAGCTTCAGGCTTCCCCGGTAAGTTGATAATTAAACTTTTTTTGCGCGTCCCCGCTGTTTGACGAGATAAAATAGCGGTAGGCACAGTACGTAAACTTACGGTGCGCATTTGCTCAGCAAAACCATCAAAAATACGCTCACATACGGCGTGTGTTGCTTCAGGGGTTACATCTCGTGTAGTTGGGCCTGTACCACCAGTAGTGAGAATCAAATTGCATTTTTTATTATCTGCAAAATCACTTAATGTTTGTTCGATTAAGGCTTGTTCATCTTTAATAATGATAGTATCTATCTCATAAGGTGAGAGTAGAGCGTCTTTAATCCAAGCTTGCATAGCGGGACCACCAATGTCTTCGTATTCGCCACGTGATGCACGATCAGAAATCGTAATAAAACCTACTTTTATTTTTGTTTGATTCATTTGTTTACCCTCCTGTAACGGGTGGATAGAAAGCCACCTCATCATCATCATTTAGCTGGATTAAGTCGTTGGAAATCTCGTGATTTACCGCACATAAAATATTCTTTGGGAAATGTTGCTTTCCGTATTTTTTAATCAGTATTAATCTTAGTTTTTTCACTGTCATGCCAGCACTTGCTGGCATATCCTCGTTAGCAATTTTGAGTGATTCTTTAAGTGAAGCAAAATATAAGATCTTCATCCGCCAATTTCCACCATTTGAGCACTGTCGATGTTATCAATATCAGTATCGAATTCATGTCTCTCAGGCTTATGGTTAATGGCATTTATAATCATGGTTTTAATGTCATCATCATTCATGCCTGATCTCAGTGCGTCACGCAGGGAAACAGAATTCTTTTGACCCAAGCATAAAATTAATTTCCCTTTAGCGGTTAGTCTGACACGATTACAACTGTCACAAAAGTTATTCGAAACGGCAGATATGGTGCCCACAGATGAGTGGGTATTTTCAATTAAATAACTTTTGGCAGGGCCTGCAGTTTGTTTAGATTGAATGGTGATCAATCGATCTGGCAAGTGTGCACGTATTCTTTTTAAGATGTCAGCCTCACTATAATGATAATCGAGCGCATCAATACCTGCCGTGCCAATCGGCATGGTTTCGATGAAACGAATATCAAGTTTACGCTCAATAGCAAAATCAATCATGGCTTCAATTTCATCATTATTAACACCACGCATCACTACCATGTTGAGTTTGATAGGGCTTATGCCTGATTCGATAGCTGCGTCTATCCCTTGGATAACCTTGTCTAAATCACCGCCACGAGTAATCTGATCGAATCGCCCCTTGTCAAGCGAGTCAATGGAGATATTGGCTCTATTAATGCCAGCTGATTTTAGTTGGCTGGCAATGGGTGCTAGCAAGTGTGCATTGGTTGAGATTGGGATGTCATTAATAGCTGGGACCTCGCCGAGCATCTTTACCAAGCTAAGAATGTCTTTGCGTAGTAAGGGCTCGCCACCAGTAAGTCTAACTTTAGTGACACCTAGTTCACTGAATAATCGCACAATTTTTGCAATCTCTTCATAAGATAGAATCTCATTTCGAGTGGTGTCGGTGATATGATCTTCATCGCGACAATAGTGACAACGATAGTTACAATGATCCGTTACCGATACCCTAAGGTAGGTAATATTGCGATTAAAAGGATCAATTAATTGCTTCATGTCTAAGCCTTCCAATCTCCAGATTTTCCACCAGATTTTTCAAGTACCTGGGTTTGACTAATCACCATGCCACGATCAACCGCCTTGCACATGTCATACACCGTGAGTGCTGCTACACTGACTGCCGTCAATGCCTCCATTTCTACACCAGTCTTGCCATCAAGTTTGGTGGTGGCAATAATCTCAATACTCGAATCCTTGGCATTGGCGCTTAACTCTACGCTAACTTTAGTCAGCATTAGAGGGTGACACAACGGAATAAGGTCGGCACACTTTTTAGCCGCTTGAATACCAGCGATACGTGCCACCGCTAAAACATCGCCTTTTTTATGTTGGCCAGAAGTAATTAGCTCTAAGGTTGAAGGCTGCATAAGGACAACCGACTTTGCCACAGCAATACGAGTGGTAATAGCTTTGTCGGACACGTCGACCATTTGTGCATCGCCTTTATCGTTAATATGGGTTAGTTTGCTCATAATGTTAAATCGGTTAATGAATAATAATTTAGTATCTCTCCCTGGGTGAAGGCGCTATCCTCGGGTATTTCTACCAAACCATCAGCCCAAACCACAGAGCTTAATACGTCTGAACCTTGTTTAGGGTAGAGACTTGCCGAAGCAGGAATTGTAGAATGGTCTAATTTTACTCTGACAAACTCACGTCGTGGTTTTGGCCTGCGCCAATCAAAGTTAGTTTGCACTTGGGTCGTTTGATTTTTATAAACACTAACACCTTGCATTTTTTTAATAAAAGGCCGTGCAAACAAGAAGAAAGTCACCATAGCTGATACTGGGTTGCCAGGCAAGCCAATAAAGGCAGATTCTCCAATATGTCCAAAAGCCAGTGGCTTACCTGGTTTCATTTTAATGCGCCATAAAGATAATTTACCAAGCTTATCTACTGCAGGCTTAACATGATCTTCTTCACCAACAGAGACGCCACCGGTGGTCATAATTAAGTCACAATCGGATGCCAGTATTTTTAAAGCCTTGCAAGTTAAATCTAGGCTGTCTTTGATATTACCTAGATTAATTACTTCACAATTAAGTTGCTTGAGTAGGGCAACCAGTGCATAACGATTAGAATTATAGATTTCACCCTTGTTTAAAGCATTGCCAGGCTCAATCAGCTCATCTCCAGTAAAAAAAATACCAACCTTAAGCTTGTTGAAGACTTCGAGCTCAGCCACGCCAACGGAAGCGGCAAGAGCGACATCTTGTGGTTTCAGTTGTAGTCCAGCTTGTAAAATTACATCACGGGTTTGAATGTCGTTACCCATCGGTCGAATATTTTCACCCAGTGATAAAGGGCGCCAAGTTTCAATACGATTGCCATCTTCAGATGTTTCACACTCTTCTTGCATGATAACGGTATTGGCACCTTGTGGAATAGGTGCGCCAGTAAATATACGAGCAGCATGACCTGGCGTTAATGTATTTCCAATACTGCCAGCAGGGATTCGATCAATCACTTCAAAACTAAACCCACCTGGGGTATTAATTTGATCTTTTTTAAGGTTGATGGCGTAGCCATCCATCGCAGAATTATCAAAATCAGGTACATTGATGGTTGAGCATATATCTTGTGCTAGTACCTGGTAGAGCGAATTATCAAGCGATACAAAATGCGTATTTGTATTGACTACTGCTGCATCGAATAGAAAATCTAGAGCCTCATCCATTGATAGTAAAGGCTGTTGTACTTGATCGCAACTGCAATCAATTTCTTGGCTGTTCATAATAAAGATAACTCAAGTTGATGAATTGATTGTATCATAGAATGCTAATATAATCTAATGCCGTTACAATGGTTAAACAATAAGATGATTGACAAAAAAAACATTACTGGTGTTATTCTATCGGGAGGACGTTCAAGCCGAATGCAGGGTGAGGACAAAGGCCTGATATTGCTAAATGATAAAGCACTGATCAGTTATGTGGTCGATGTGGTAGAAGCTAAAGTGGGTCGATTATTAATCAGCGTTAATCGTAATATTGAGTCGTATCAACAATATGGCGAAGTCATTAAGGATGAATTAGCCGACTTTCAAGGGCCGCTATCCGGCATCTCTAAGGCTTTAAATGAAACGACAAACCCTTATTTGTTAATAGTGCCTTGCGATAGTCCGTTTATCAGTGAAGTGTTAATAGATGAATTAATTAGATCTATGTATGAAAATGAAGTTGATATCTGTGTCGCTGACGATGGCGCATTCATACACCCGACGTTCGCTCTAATAAAAACCACTCTAAAAGATAATTTATTAGCCTTCCTAGACTCTGGTGAGCGAAAATTAGGTTTATGGATTGAGCAGAATAATTTCGAGAAAGTGGATTTTTCAGATCAACCCAAGCTCTTTATTAATTTAAACAATCCACAGGATTTCGATAAGATTTAATCCCAGCTATCAGTCTGATATTTATCTTTGGTTTTTGATTCAACCCACTGACTAGAGCCTTGAGTGTGTTCTTTTTTCCAAAAAGGCGCTTGAGTTTTTAGATAATCCATAATAAATTCACAAGATTCAAAGGCTGATTTTCTATGTTTACTGGTGGCAATAACTAAGACAATTTGATCGTTAACCAGAAGATCGCCGACACGATGAATTATGGTGATATTGCCTATTTTCCAGCGTTCATGAGCTTGAGTGGCAATTGATACAAGAGCCTTTTGAGTCATCTGTGGGTAATACTCAAGTGTCATCTTAGTAATGGGTTCGTCGTCTAAATCACGTACGCTACCCACAAAAC
>JAUWPG010000051.1 GCA_030611725.1 Gammaproteobacteria bacterium | reverse complement strand
TTCCCTGTTTTTATCGTAGAAGGTAAAAATCAGCGCCAAAGCATTGATTCTATGCCAGATATAGAGCGTTTGAGTATCGATCAACTGCTAATTGAAGCGGGTGAATTGGTGGCGTTAGGCATTCGAGCAGTGGCTTTATTTCCAGTAATATCGGAAGATAAAAAATCACTGGGGGCTGAAGAAGCCTTTAATGAAGACGGCTTGGCGCAACGTGCGGTACGTGCACTTAAACAAAACCACCCGGAACTCGCTGTCATTACCGATGTCGCACTTGACCCTTTCACCATTCATGGTCAAGACGGATTGATTGATGACTCTGGCTATGTGATGAACGATGAAACCACTGAAGTTTTGGTTAAGCAAGCCTTATCACATGCCAAAGCTGGCGTTGATATTGTGGCCCCATCAGACATGATGGATGGACGCATTGGTGCTATTCGTGACGCTTTAGAGGAAAATAAATTTATTCACACCAACATTCTAGCCTACTCTGCTAAATACGCTTCTAACTACTATGGCCCTTTCCGTGACGCGGTAGGCTCTGCTAAAAATTTAGGAGAATCAAGCAAAGAAACTTATCAAATGGACCCTGCCAATGCAGACGAGGCCATTCGTGAAGTTGGTTTGGATATTGAAGAAGGTGCAGACATGGTTATGATCAAGCCGGGCTTGCCTTACTTAGATATTGTGTATCAAGTCAAACAAACCTTTGGCATGCCGACTTTTGCTTATCATGTGAGTGGTGAATATGCAATGCTAAAAGCTGCTGCTCAAAAAGGCTGGATTAACGAGCGCCCTGTGGTATTAGAAACCTTACTCTCATTTAAACGTGCTGGCGCCGATGGTATCTTAACTTACTACGCCAAACAAGCAGCTAAGTGGTTGAAATAAAATAATATTATTATATATTAAAATATAATAATATTCTTATATAGTTTCAAAAATACTGTATGATGTCACTCTGTAAAACAACCTTTTTAGGAAATTACCATGGAAAATAAATCACCCTTCATCGCCACTGTGCTTGCCATTGCCTTAATTCTGGGTTATTTTTTTTATGATGACAAAGTTTCCAATCTTAAAATAGAAATTAATCAAGCTAAAACTGGTGTTGACACTAACACTAAAGAAAGCAAGTTAAGAGAAGTTATCAAAGTAGACAATACAAGTGCATTAGAAGACTTAAACAATCAGTTAATTAAAGTTCGTTCAGAATTACAAAAAACACAAGAAAAATTATCACTGGCAACTGGAAAAACAAGTGTATTAGGTGATGAAATGTCACAAATGCATGATGCTAGAGGAAAGGTAAAATTGTTGAGCACATCCCTAGAAGATACTGAAAAAGCATTGAACTTCTCTGATAAAAAGCTAAATCAACTTAAAAATATTTTTGAAAAACAGAATAAAGACAACATTCAAAACAATTTACAGCGTATTTACGACTTAGAAGATTCGGCTAAAAGTATTGCAATTACTGGTCTAATTATACCTGCTGTCGGTGTTGCCACTTTAATCGCATACACCAACAAAGAAACTAGAAATTATTGCAAAAATATCCAGAATACGATTAACTTGGAAAAGAAAATATTTGGTAAAACTGTATCAATCAATAACGAAATGAAACAACTGTATCAAACTCGATGTATTGATAAGCAGCAAGAAAATAATTAAAGTCTGTTTTTAATTAAGTCTTCAACCACTTCTGGCTCTGCCAAAGTAGATGTGTCACCTAAATTATCGTAATCATTTTCCGCAATCTTTCTTAAGATTCGTCTCATAATCTTACCACTTCTTGTTTTTGGTAGTCCTGGCGCAAATTGAATCTTGTCTACACTTGCAATTGGTCCAATTTCACGACGCACTAGCTTAACCAGCTCTGTTTTCAATTCATCTGTTGGCTCTATGCCATTCATCATAGAAACATAAGCGTAAACACCTTGTCCTTTGATATCATGCGGATAACCTACAACTGCAGCCTCTGAAACACTTTCATGCAAGACAAGTGCTGACTCGATCTCTGCTGTGCCTAAACGATGACCTGAAATATTTAAAACGTCATCTACTCGTCCAGTGATCCAGTAGTAGCCGTCACTGTCGCGCTTAACACCATCACCAGCAAAATATTTACCTGGGAAAGTTGTGAAGTAAGCTTCCATAAAACGCTCATGATTATTGTAAAGTGTACGCATTTGCCCTGGCCAAGATCTGGCTAGCACCAAAATACCTTCCGCTTCACCTTCAAGAATATCACCTTTTTCATTAACCACTTGCGGCTCAATACCAAAGAAAGGCTTACTCGCTGATCCTGGCTTTAAAGCCGTTGCATAAGGCAGTGGTAGAATCATATGGCCACCTGTTTCCGTTTGCCACCAAGTATCAACCACTGGACACCTAGACTGGCCAACAGTGCGGTAATACCACTCCCAAGCTTCTGGATTGATTGGCTCACCAACGGTGCCTAAAATACGCAAACTAGAGCGATCGGTTTTTTCAACAAACTCATTACCAGCGCCCATTAATGAGCGAATTGCTGTTGGTGCTGTGTAAAAAGTATTAACTTGATGCTTATCAATGACTTGCCAAAAACGCGAAGCATCTGGATAAGTTGGAATGCCTTCAAACATTAGCGTGGTAGCACCATTAGCCAGTGGACCATAAACAATATAAGAGTGGCCTGTTACCCAACCAACATCGGCTGTACACCAGTAAATCTCGCCTTCTTGATAATCAAATGTGTATTTATGCGTCATGGCTGCATACAATAAATAACCGCCTGAAGTGTGAACCACACCCTTTGGTTTGCCAGTAGAGCCTGATGTATAAAGAATAAATAGTGGCGTTTCAGCATCAAATGATTCACAAGGACACTCACTAGGAACATCCGCTACCAAATCATGGTACCAAATATCTCTGTCGCCCCATTTAACTTCGCCTTTGGTATTTTGAACAACAACGACTTTAGTAACACAATCACACCCTTCAATTGCAAGGTCAACATTAGCTTTAAGTGCTGTAGATCTTCCACCGCGCAAACCCTCATCAGCAGTAATAACAATCTTGCATTCAGAGTCAAGAATTCTGTCTTTTAATGCTTCAGGTGAAAACCCGCCAAATACGACTGAATGAATCGCACCAATTCGAGCACAAGCCAACATAGCGTAACTTGCCTCTAATATCATCGGCATATAGATACAAACACGGTCGCCTTTTTTAACGCCAAGTTTTTTCAGACCATTGGCAAATTTCGCCACTTCATCGTGCAGCTGCTGGTAAGTTACCTTTTGACTAACACTAGGATCATCACCCTCCCAGATGATTGCTGTTTGCTTGGCTCTTTTTGGGAGATGTCTATCAATACAGTTATAAGCAACATTTAATTCACCGCCCTTAAACCATTCGATTTTTCCTTGCGTGTAATCCACATTAGATACTTCATTCCAATCCTTATTCCAATCTAAAAATACTTTGGCTTGTTCAGCCCAAAATGCATCAGAATCATTAATCGACTGAGCATACATTGATTCATAGGTCGCCTCATCACATACAGGGATTCTGTTTGGCTGTACAATTGGATAAGTTTTCATGGGCTTTTTTAAATAAGGATAAAGCTATAAATCATACCTGTATATTTTACAGGGGCGAAAAAAAATGACGCACAAGCGCCATTTTTTAAAGAGTAGAAATTAACGAGTTACTTTTCTACTACTTCGGTCATTTCGTCAGATGATTCATCAATCGCTGTGGTAGATAGCTCTGCTTCGATTTCTATCATTTTTTCACTGTCAGCTGCTTTTTGATGGGCAGATAGCTCTTCTTCCATGGCGTATTCTTCTGTTAAGATTGAAGCATTAATCAAACCTGCTTCGATTTCTCTAAGGGCAACAACAGCTGGCTTGTCTTTACCAACGTCTAAAGTTGATCTATAACCACCTGAACTTAGCTGATGCGCACGCTTGGCTGCAACCATTACTAATTCAAAACGATTTTCTACAAAATCTAAACATTCTTCAACAGTTACTCTTGCCATAATCTTAATTTAAATACGATAAAATGAAGCAATTTTACACGAAAATTAACCCGAGATATATTCAATGGAAAGACTAATTATTCTTGATACTGAGACCACTGGCATTGAGCCATCAGAAGGCCATCGCATTATTGAAATTGGTTGTACTGAAATCATTGATCGACAAATTACAGAAAACAACGAATACCATCAATATATTCAGCCAGATCGTTTGGTGGGTGATTCAGAGAGAATTCACGGTATTAAAGACAGTTTCTTAAAAAACAAACCAAAGTTCGAAGAGATTGCTGAGGAATTTTTGGAATATGTCGACGGCGCAACTTTGGTTATTCATAATGCGCCATTTGACCTTGGTTTTTTAAACCATGAGCTTCAATTAATGGGGGTTGATAAGCGTATTGAAGATAATTGCGCGATTATTGATACATTAGAAGTATCCAAACAACAGCGCCCTGGCACTATGCATAATCTTGATGCGCTTTGTCGTCGTTTTGAGATTGATGCCAGTGCACGTACAGTGCACGGAGCACTATTGGATGCTAAAATCTTGGCTCAAGTTTATTTGGCAATGACTGGTGGTCAATCTACCTTATTTAGTAATAATACCAATAACGACGAACAACAAAATAGCAAAGATTCAATTATTAGGGTCGATCCTAATCGTGGAAAAATTAAAATCATTATGGCCAATGAAGCAGAGCTCGAAGCGCACAACACTTACTTTGAAAAAACCTAATCATTAAACCCCAATATGCAATATCAAGACTTACGAGAATTCATTTCTGAATTAGAAAAACAAGGCGAACTCAAGCGTATCTCTACATTGGTTGATGCCAATTTAGAAATTACCGAAATTTGCCGTCGAACCTTAGATAAGCAAGGCCCAGCATTACTATTTGAAAACGTTAAAGGCTCGGAAATACCAGTATTGGCCAACTTATTTGGCACCACACGACGTGTGGCAATGGCCATGGGGCAAGAAGACTTAGCCGCGCTTCGAAAGCTTGGAAAACTACTGGCCGAACTTAAACAACCCGAACCACCCAAAGGCCTAAAAGATGCCATTGAAAAACTACCCGTACTCAAGCAAGTACTGAATATGCCGGTTAAAGTCGTTAAAAAGGGTCAATGCCAAGAAGTTATCATTCAAGGTGATGACGTCGACTTATCCAAACTTCCGATTCAAACTTGCTGGCCAAAAGATGTAGCGCCGCTTATTACTTGGGGCTTGACCATTACCAAAGGTCCACTTAAAAAACGTCAAAATCTAGGTATTTATCGACAACAAGTCATTGGCAAAAACAAACTGATTATGCGCTGGTTGTCACACCGTGGTGGTGCGCTTGATTTTAAAGATTGGCAAAAAAAACATCCTGGCAAGCCTTTTCCAGTTGCCGTGGCCTTAGGCGCTGACCCTGCCACCACACTAGCGGCTGTCACCCCCATTCCTGACAGCCTTAGCGAGTATGCTTTTGCAGGACTATTACGCGGTAAAAAAACCAAAGTTTGTCATTGTTTAAGCAATGATTTACAAATACCAGAAAATGCAGAAATTATCCTAGAGGGTGTACTTAACCCAGGTGAAACAGCAGATGAAGGACCGTTTGGCGATCACACTGGTTATTACAACGAAGTAGAGCAATTTCCAGTTTTTACCGTTGAAAAAATCACTCATAGAAAAAACCCTATTTATCATTCAACCTATACCGGCAAACCGATTGACGAGCCTGCAGTATTGGGCGTGGCACTGAATGAAGTCTTTGTACCGTTATTACAACAACAGTTTCCAGAAATAACTGATTTCTACTTACCGCCAGAAGCTTGCTCTTATCGTATGGCAATTGTTAGCATAAAGAAACAATATCCTGGCCATGCCAAACGAGTAATGATGGGTGTTTGGTCATTCTTGCGGCAATTCATGTACACCAAATTTGTGATTGTGGTAGATGATGACATCGATGTTAAAAACTGGAAAGAAGTGATTTGGGCAATTTCCACCCGAGTTGACCCGACTCGTGACACCACTTTAATTGACAACACACCTATTGACTATCTTGACTTTGCCTCACCTGTATCTGGCCTGGGCTCAAAAATGGGTATTGACGCCACCAACAAACTCCCAGGAGAAACTGATCGAGAATGGGGTGAGCCCATCTCTATGGATCAGTCAGTTATCGACAAGATTGACAGTATTTGGGGTGAATTAGGCATTGACTAAGACGCTTAACAAAGTATAATTGTCTTTTTTCCGGAGTGTAGCGCAGCTTGGTAGCGTACCTGGTTTGGGACCAGGTGGTCGTGGGTTCAAATCCCCCCACTCCGACCATTTAAAAATACTGTATATTGCTTTAGAGCGCAACAGTTTTGCGCCCATAGCTCAGCTGGATAGAGCAACGGCCTTCTAAGCCGTAGGTCACACGTTCGAATCGTGTTGGGCGTACCATTTAAAGTTTATGGCGGGAATAGCTCAGTTGGTAGAGCCCCGGATTGTGATTCCGGTTGTCGCGGGTTCAAGACCCGTTTCTCGCCCCATCTACTCGCCCTATTGCTATAGGGTTTCTTTCTTCTCTTAACTGAATACAAAGTCGATAAATCCTCTTTGCGTGCAGTTTTGCGTGCAGTTTACTTGGAGAAGTCTATGGCTTATATACAAAAGGTCAACCGCAAGAAAGGAATTATTTATCGTACTTACATACGCCCCGCTGGACTAAAGCCGGTTACAAAATCATTTAACACCAAGCGTGAAGCTGTTCAGTTTATCAATAATATTGAAAGCAATAGAAGCAAGCTTATTTCTTACAACAATATAAAGCCACAAACTAAGCTCTCAGTAGTAGTTAGCAACTACTTATCCAAAGAATATAAGGGTTCAAGATTCAAAGATGAAGAAAGAAAGCTGAATTTATGGGTTGAGCATATTGGCGATAAATCAATAAGAGATGTTGTGAGGTTAGATATTAGCACCACCCTATCCTTCTTATCAAGCCAATTATCAAATGCCACTGTCAATAGATATAAGGCGGCAATATCAGTTGTATTCTCATATGCTTGCAGGGAGTATGATTTACCTGATAATCCTGTACACCACATACGCCCACTGCCTGAGAATAATGCCAGGACGCGATACTTATCTGATAACGAAAGAGAGCGGCTGTTTGCTGCTGTCAGACAGTCCAATTGGAATAAGCTCTACTTAATCACACTCCTAGCTATTACAACCGGCGCTCGTAAAGGCGAGCTTACAAGTCTTAAGTGGTCTGATATTGATTTTGACAGACAAATAGCCTACATCAGCACAACTAAGAACGGTGAGCCAAAAGTACTCCCTCTAACTGGTTCAGTTGCAAGTGAACTTCAAAGATATAATAAATACGATGATTCACTTGTATTTGACTCAGAGGTTAAGTCAGGTCAAGCCTATTGCTTTAGAAAGCCTTGGATAAAGGCACTTAAAGAGGCTGAGATAGCGGACTTCACTTTCCACTCATTAAGACACACTTGTGCATCTTACCTAGCTATGAATGGAGCTTCTTTGCTTGAGATAGCAGACGTACTAGGTCACAAACAAATACAAATGACAAAGCGATACAGTCACTTGTGTGTTGACCACAAGCAGAAGCTGATTAACAAAGTTATGTCTAACTTGTGACAATTTTGCATATGTTGTTGTCTTGTCAATAAGTGCTACCCCAAGGGGAAACAACGGGTTAAATGGTTACTTTCTACCCCCTGACATTTTTGCTATATTTTTAAAGATTGTTCTGTAATATGTTCATTTTGATAAATTAAATAAGCAAGAATACCAATGGATAAGAATGTTGAGGCGCAAAGAATAGCTAATAAATA
>JAUWPG010000046.1 GCA_030611725.1 Gammaproteobacteria bacterium | reverse complement strand
ATGGTATCCACTCATTTTCAGACTTATTATCTGATGGTGTTGTGCTTTATGCTGCTAAACATTCAGCTGAAGAAGCAGATGATGAGCATCCTTATGGTCACGAAAGGTTTGAAACTATGGCCACGCTTGGTCTTGCTATCGTTCTAGCAATTGTCGGTACAGGTATTATATTTAACGCCTTTGATCGTTTAAGTAGCCCAAATGAACTTACGCACAGTACGCTACTTTTGAGCGTTGCCGCTTTATCCATTTTTTCTAAAGAAGCAATATATTGGTATACCTTAAAAGCAGCTAAAACTTACAAATCTGAAATGCTAAAAGCCAACGCATGGCACAGTCGATCTGACGCCCTATCTTCAATCGTAGTGTTTATTGGTATCTTAGGCAGTTTAAATGGCTATCTATACCTAGATGGTATAGCCGCTATTGTGGTTGGCTTAATGATAATCTATATTGCTTGGGGATTTGGCATAGGTGCAACTAAAGAGCTGGTTGATACCTCTATTGATGCACAGCAAGTTGAAGAACTTAGAGATGCTATTGGTAGAATTAGTGGCGTGAATAGTGTGCACTCACTACGTACCCGTAAAATTGGACACATGATCTCTTGTGATGTGCATGTACAAGTTGATCCATTCTTGAGTGTGAGTGAAGGTCATATTATCAGTGTGAGTGTTGAGCGCGTTGCTAAAGAATGTCTAGAGGGTCTTAATGATGTGACCGTTCATATCGACCCTGAAGATGATGAAACTGTTGCACCTTATGAGGCTCTTCCAGAACGAGCTGAAGCATTGGGGATTCTAACAAAAGCTCTGTTTAACAATAAATGTGACGGTGAAATTGAGCGCATCCAGCTGCATTACCTAGACAGCAAAATTCACGTAGATTTTTACCTACCACTAAGCTGTTTAGAATCTAGCCAAAGTGGTGATGAAATCCTCGCCAAATTACATGAAACGGTAGATGCTCTAGAGGGATTTGGAAAAATTAAAGTCTACTTTAGTAAATGCTAAAGACAATGATAAGCATGGCATATAGCACCTGCTAGTGCATCAGCCGCATCTTCTTGGGGCGCTTTGTTAAGCTTTAAAGAATCACACACCATATAAGACACCTGATCTTTAGTAGCATGCCCTTTACCCACAACTGCCTTCTTGATTTGATTAGGACTGTATTCAACCATAGCAACACCGTTCATACCAGCAGCTGAAATAATTGCACCTCTGGCATGTCCCAGTTTAATCGCAGCATCAGGATTTGGCCTATCAGGGCGCATAAAGGCACGCTCAATCACGACCACATCGGGTTGATATTTTTTCACCACTTGGTCAATTTCTAAAAAAATAGTGGTAATACGATCAGTTAGCTCGCCCTTGGTACGAATACAACCACTGGCAATATAATTGAATTTAAGTTTGTTGGCTTCGATCAAGCCAAAACCTGTGACTCTTGAACCGGGATCCACTCCTAATATTTTCATATTAAAATTTTATCATTTAATCAGTTTTTACAATGTATATCAGTATTTTATGATATACTTTTAATCTTATAAACATATATAGGATTAAATCATGGCTGTATTAGAACTAAATAAAGATAATTTTGATGAAACAATTCAGAACAATGATATTGTTATTCTAGATTTTTGGGCTCCATGGTGTGGCCCTTGTAAGCAATTTGCACCAACCTATGAAGCCATGAGCGAAAAAATTGACGGCGTAACATTTGCAAAAATTAACACAGAAGATGAACAGGAATTAGGTGGACAGTTTCAGATTCGCTCTATTCCAACATTAATGATTTTCAGAGAGCAAATCGCCATCTTCTCTCAACCGGGCGCTATGGCTGAGTCAGATCTTGAAGCTGTACTTAACAAAGCCAAAGAGCTTGACATGGAAATGGTTCGCAAAGAAATTTCTGAAAAAGAAACAAAAAGCTAGATCAAATCTGAATAAAGCTTTTCACTAAATCCAACCCTGATTTCAGAGTCCAATACTAAAACTGGGCGTTTAATTAGCGTTGGATTTTTTAACGTCAATGCAAGTGTGATATTTTTCTTTTCGCCGTCAGTAAGGTTTCGATAGGTGGTTGAACGCTTATTAATGATTTTATCCCAACCTAAGACATTAATAAAATTTTGCAGTGTTGACTTATCAATTGGATTTTGACGAAAATCGATAAACTCAAATTTAACTCCATGCAAGTCTAAGAACTTTTGTGCTTTTTTAATGGTATCGCAGTTTTTTATACCGTACATTTTGATCATAATTTAAAGTGTGTAAAATTCTAAAATTTCTTTGTTTTCTTGATCATCGATAATCTGCAATCCTTTGTCAGGGTAATACCAATACTTAACCCCTAAATCAAGCAAATCGATACGTGCCGTCTTTTTAAATAAGTTGATTAAAGCATGAGTAGATGAATTTTCTCTGGAAATAAAAGTTAGTGATTTGATTTTCAAATTAAACATAGATGGCCTCTCTCTGCCTGTCAATAAGTAGCACGTGGGGTAAATTAAAACTATTTTTCTTTCATCTCTCAAATGGAGGTTTGTTGGCTTTATTTCTCAACCAGTTAAGCGTTTTAAAAGTTGGCTCATGGTTAATCAGTTTTAACTCTAATTTACGCTTACCAGGAAACTCCATCAAAAACAAACCCAACAAGATAGAAATCACACCTTGCCCTGGTGTCACCAGCATAACAATACCTGCAATAAATAAAATAGAGCCAACCAAGGTTCTTATCAGCACAACAATCAAATGACCAAGGTGCTCAATCTCTAACTTGTGCTGATTGGTATGAACAAAGTAATCAATGGGGATTTTGCCTAATAAGAATGGCGTTAATAAAAGGCTAATAACAAAGACAATAAAGGACACTATCCCTACCCAAATAAAATGCTGATGGTAGTCTGCCGTAGCCTGAGTGATAAAATCTAGCATTCTAATAAGAAGGTCACTGGGCCATCATTAGTGAGCGATACTTTCATATCGGCACCAAAAATACCACTAGCAACTTGCTGATGTGATTTTTGCATTTGATGCAAAAAATAATCATACAGTTGTTCAGCTTCTGCTGGTAACTTCGCAGTAGAAAAACCAGGCCTTGTTCCAGAGCTAGTATCTGCCACCAAAGTAAATTGTGATACAAGTAAAACACCACCGTTGATATCTTGAACTGATAAGTTCATTTTTTCATTGTCGTCGTAAAAGATACGGTAGGATAATAAACGCCTAATCATTTTATCCACTTCAGCAAATTCATCGTATTTTTCAATACCAATAAAAACCAACAATCCTTGGTTAATCTGCCCTGTGATTTGACCATCTACCTCAACTTGAGCATTACTAACACGTTGAATCAAGGCTTTCATGATTAAGTAAGATTACGAACTTAGATGTGACACATCTGCCACGGACAAGAATAAAGCCCTAATCCAGTTAAGCAATGTCAAACGTGTGTGTTTTAATGTTTCATCATCTACATTAACCATCACTTGATCAAAAAATACATCAATGGTGTCTTTTAAACTGAGCAATTCATTCATTGACTGTATGTAATCATTACTACCATCTAGTCGACTCGCTACCATTTGTGTTGCTTTAAACAATGCTTTCTCTGCAGGTTCAATCAATACGCTAGTGTCTACTTCAATGCCTAGATCTTTGTGCTCTTTAAGCATATTGTCAATACGCTTATTAGCTTCAATTAAGCTCTCTGAAGCGCTATCTTGAGTGAATGTATTCAGTGCTGCAACTCTTAGATGAAAATCATACGGTGACTCTGGGCGCACAGCTAATACTGCCTCGAAAGCTTTGCCGCTAACTTTTTTCTCTTTGTAATAAACGCGTAAGCGATCCATCATAAATTTATAAATAGCGCCTGCGCTCGAGACATCAACTTCGGCCGTGTGTAAATCAAGTGATTGTTTAATTAGGGCCTTCAAGTCGAGCTTAAGTTCGCCTTCTACCATTATTCTTAACAGGCCTAACGCCATTCTTCTTAGTGCGTAAGGATCTTTTGAACCTGTAGGGCCTTGGCCAATACCATAAATACCTGTAATGGTATCAAGTTTATCAGCAATCGCCACCACCAGCCCTTCGGGCGTACTTGGCAATGTATCGCCTGAAAACCTTGGATGATAATGCTCACTAATGGCTGTCGATACTGCTACATCTTCACCATCATTGTGTGCGTAATAACCTCCCATTACACCTTGTAAATCGGCAAATTCACCCACCATGTCAGTAACTAAATCAGTTTTAGCAAGTAGGCCTGCGCGTGCGCTATGATTAGCATCAGCACCAATCACATTGGCAATATAAGTTGATAATAATTCAATGCGTTTGGCTTTATCATTCATAGAGCCAAGTGATTTCATAAATAAGACATTTTTAAGTTTGGATAAGCGCGACTCTAAAGAACTAACTTTATCATGCTCCCAGAAAAACTCTGAATCTGTCAATCGTGGTCTGATTACACGTTCGTTACCATCGATAATCACTGATAAGTCACTAGACTCAATATTTGCAACAGAAATAAAACTGGGCAATAGCTTACCATCATCATCCACCATGTGAAAATACTTTTGGTGTGACTTCATTGCTGAAATAAGCGCTTCTTCTGGTACATCTAAAAATCGCGCATCAAACTCACCTGAAAATGCCCGTGGATATTCAACTAAAGCACAAACCTCTTCTAACAACGATTCATCAATCACTGCGTTTGATTGATTATCAAGTGCCACTTGCATAACTTGCTCGCGAATCATTTCTTTTCGCACATCAAAATCTACTTCAATTTGTGCTTTTTCAAACAAAGTCTTTCTGTAATCTTTAGCATTATCAATGCTAAATTTCACCTCACCCGTAAAGCGCAAGCCTCGGGTTGTATTACCACTGCTTAAGCCCATGACGGTCGCCTCAACCACCTTAGAACCAAGCATCATAATTAACCAATGCGTTGGGCGTACAAAATTAAAATCAAGGTCACCCCAGCGCATTGCTCGAGTAATTGGAATTTTTTTAATAGCCGTATCAACAATATTTTCAAGCAAATCAGTTGTTTTAAGGCCTTTTTGTTCATTATTGAAAAAATAGTAATCTGCTTTACCAAATGCTTTTTTCTCAAGCTTGTCTTTTGATGTGCCACAAGATTTTGCAAAACCTTCAACCGCCTGATCTGGCGCACTAACAGCAGGTCCTTTACGCTCAATCGTTTGGTCGTCTTGTTGTAACTGCAAATCACTCACCAATACGGCCAAGCGTCTCGGTGTAGAAAAAGAAGCAACATTAGAAAAAGACAGGCTAAGTTCAGACAACTGATCAGTCACATTGCTTGTAAGTGCATTTGAAAGTTGTTTTAATAATTTAGGGGGCAACTCTTCAGTGCCAAGCTCTAATAAAAAATCTTGTGTATTCATAATGCTATATTTTATCTTAGATTATTTGGAATCGTAGCTTGTCATCAACAAGGTCGATCATCACTGAACGCGCATAAAGCTTGGTTGGCACCACATCAAATTTCTTGTACACGCCGGCAATAGAAACCAATTGCGCATTAAAAGAGTGAATAAAAATTGTGGCTTTTTCATCACCAGAAATGCCAGCAAAGACTTTTCCTCGCACTTCTTTATAGGCAGAAATAGAACCATATGACATCACTTCAGCGTCAGCCTTAACAACACCTAACAATACTAAATCACTGTCTTTAGCTATCACTTGTGTTGATGAATAAACTTTATTGGCAATAATTTTAGGCGCACGATAAACAAGGCCTTGATGTGGGTTAGGTGCGTCATTTTGTACTTTTTTACTTGGTTTTTTTGGATTACTGGGTGTGAGTGATTTACCAAAAACTGCCAATCCTGAAAATTTGGCAAAATCAATCAGCTCTTGTTTGCGTGAACGTATGCCTACTGCTACTATGTTATTTTGAGTGAGTATTTCTACCAACACTGCTAATTCATTGGCTTGAAAATGTTTATTTTCAATTTCAAGAATAACTGGTGCATGTTGAAATTGTTTTTTATTGTTATTAGCCAGATCGGCAATTGAACTTATTAAATCATCGGTGTTGTTGGTCAACACTCTAAGCGTATAAAGCGCTTCAGTTTGAGTTTTAACTTCAATTAAATTCGGTTTTTTCACCTGACTATTCGTGCCAGCTTTGTGTGCAATCTAAAAAATACCAAACACGCTTCATGCCAGTATCACCGCTGAGCATTAACTCTAAAGGCGCTTTGTGTTTAAACTTTTTCACCGGTCGTTTAAGCCAAATAGCCGCATATGCACGATTGGTAGGATAAGTGGTACCTAATGATTCGTGAATACCTAAGATCATTTCGCTGCGATTAATAGAACTTTGATCAAAATCAAAAAATTTATCACCTCTTCTGTACAAATATAAATGTCTTGGTTTTAATGATTTTGACAAGCCTAATAAGGCGACTTGATCTTGATCATCTAACTTCCAATCTTCTAATATTTGCATCAACTTTAGGGTTAATTGGTTTTTTTGTTGATCGGTTATTTTCTCAAGATCTACCATCAATTCTTCCTAAAATAAAATAAAATTTCAGAATCAAATACAACTTCATCAGGTGCACTTGGCAATGGAGAGGCCTTATTAACCGCTCTCTCAATCGAGTCTCTAAACGACTTAAGTTTAGCTTGATTATCAACAACACAAGATTGAATATTAACACTCTTTACGTTGCCTTGCTTATCTTGCAAAATATGCACATCACAACCCCAACTGTCTTTAGCTCCTTTATATCTCCAATGATCTCTTACTCGGGCAGCAATCTGATTAATATAACCAATTCGTAATGCTTCAATTTGACTTTGTCTAACGGCTTTTCTTTCTCGGTCTGTCTCATCTTGAATCTCTTGTGTTAGTGCGCGTTTATTTTGTTCTTTTTTAAATTTATTAGTTTCTGATTTTCTTTGTTTTTCAATTTCTTGTTTTTTCTTTTCGGCAATCCTAGTGTTGTCTTCGGCAGTTTTTTTCTTCTTCTCAGCCTCTTTAGTTTTTTTCTCAGCTTCACGTGCTTTTTTATCAGCATGTTCTTTCTTTTTTAGAGCTTCTTTAATTTTCCCTTCTTCCACCTTTCTTTTCTTTATGGCTATGGCTTTTGCTTTTTTTTCTTTCTTAATTTTTACCTTTAGTTTTTTAAGTCTTTGCTGCTCTATATAACGTTCATTTTCTACTTTCTTTTCAGCACGCTGTAAATCCTTAAGACGTTTTTCTCTTTTCTTTTGAATATTGACCAAGCGTTGCTTTTCTTGCTTAATTTCACTCAAATCAATCGTAACCGCTTTAGGAACAACATGATTTGATTTTGGCTTAACTATCAGCTGATTCATATCCCAACGCTGTACATTGGAAAACAACAAACCAATCAAAACAATTACATGTAGAGCAATCGCTACCCAAAAAGCAATTGGATGCCTTTGAGCGATTTTTGGTAGTTTAATTTTTTTTAAAAAATTAGTATTCATGTTAATTTGCATCTGGTGATTCGGTCACAATACCTATTTTATCTACACCATTTTTTTGTAAGAAAGACATGAGCGACACAACTGATCCATAAGCCACATCTCGGTCGCCCCTAACAAATACTTTCATTTGTGGATATATATCCAATCGAGCACGAACACGTCCAGCAATAATACCTAATGGCAACCGCTCACCCTTAGATACATCAGAGTTTTCATCATCTAATGAATTGATAAAATACTTGCCTGCTTTATCAATTGAAACAATAGTAGGCTGATGCTCACTAAAATCGACCATCTTTGCCTCAGCAGAAGGTAAATCAACCTCAATACCTTGCTCAATAATCGGCGTAGTCATCATGAAGATCACCAGCAAAACTAACATCACATCAATATAAGGAACAATATTAATTTGTGCATCTATATTCGGTCTGGCGCGTTTTGGTAATTCAATCATTATTAATTACTGCTATCTTTGGAAAATAACGAACAGCTCTTCAATAAAAGCGGTGTACTTGTTACTAATCGCCTCTACTTGAGACACCAAACGATTGTAAGCAATCGTTGCTGGAATTGCAGCAAATAGACCAAATGCTGTTGCAATTAATGCCTCAGCAATACCTGGTGCAACAATTGCAATGGTGGCTTGTTTAACTGAAGCTAGACCAATAAAGGAGTGCATGATTCCCCATACAGTACCAAATAGGCCAATATATGGACTGGATGAGGCGATCATTGCCAATATACTTAAGCCGCCATCTAGGCGATCAATTTCGTTGTTCGCTGTGGTGTTCATTGAGCGATACGCACGCTCAGAGTTCATAATCAACACTTGGTTAGAGGTGGATTTTGAATGAATAAATTCACCATAACCAGAACCAAAAATATGTTCCATTGCTGAACGATTGGCAGCTACTTTAGGAATTTCACTGTGTAATTTGTCTAAATCTGTGTCAGCAAGAAAATGACGATGAAACTCTGTAATGTCTTTTTTTGCATCAAACAAAGTCTTTTTCTTAGACAAGATCAACGTCCAAGAATAAATACTCATTAGTACCAAAATAAACATCACTACTTGCACAACAAAACCAGCGTTAATAATTAAACTAAAGATTGATAAACTGTCCATTTGTTTTCTCCAAAATGATTGTTGGGATGCCGCAAGGCTTAAAACTATCGGCATGCAAACACGCCACGGTTATTTGTGCTTCAAATAATACCTTATTTTGTTCTGAAATCGTTATTTTCTGTGAAAAAATCAAACTTGCTCGGCCCACTTTCTTAATCGAAGTTTGTACGCTTAATAAATCATTAAATCTTGCTGGCAAACGATACTGCGCATTAATAGAACGAACCGCAAAAATCACGTTGTGATTTTTGATTAATTCATCTTGCTCAAAACCAAGGTTTCGAAGATGCTCTGTGCGTCCCCTTTCGATAAATTTTAAATAATTGGCATAATAAACAACGCCACCACTATCTGTATCTTCATAATAGACACGAACACTTAATTCACTCATTGAAAAGATCTTTTGTATTGGCAGGATT
>JAUWPG010000031.1 GCA_030611725.1 Gammaproteobacteria bacterium | reverse complement strand
GGATAAATATGCAATTCATGCTGTTTTAGAAGCTCTAAATCCTTTGCTTGATTGAGCTTATCATGGATTGAGCTTATCGGCTCTCCAGTTCTACTAGAGAATAAAAACTCACCAAATCCATTTTTCAACCTTAGCGCATTGAGCATAAATTCAAATCCTGGATTTTCAATTAGTTCGGTAGTTTTTTTTCGATTTTCAATATAATCTTTGGGCGCCTTTGATTTGAGCGTTCTGATCATTTTATGACTCTGGATAAGCGTAATCTTTCCATGTGCGCCAGCGCCAATACCTATGTAGTCGCCAAACTCCCAATAATTGACATTGTGTTTTGAAGGTTGTTTGCCAAAAGCTGACACCTCGTATCTAGAAAACCCGTGCTGTTCTAGTAAATTTACGCCCGCTTCGCCCATAGACCAAATATCGTCATCTTTTGGTAAAGTGGGTGGAAATTTTGCAAACAAAGTATTGGGCTCAATGGTGAGCTGATAAAAAGAAACATGTGCAGGGTTTAGATCAATTGCTTGTTGTAAATCAGACAAGCATGCTTCTGTAGTCTGCCCTTGTAATCCATACATCAAATCAATGTTGAAATTATTAAAAATCTGACTTGCTTGAATACAAGCCTTAGTCGCCTCTTGGGCGCTATGAATACGGCCCAGTGCTTGCAAATTCTGATTGTTAAAAGATTGCACACCAATTGATAAGCGATTAATGCCTATTTTTTTAAAGGCTTTGAATTTTTCAATCTCAAACGTGCCCGGATTAGTTTCTAAAGTAATTTCAATATTTTGATCAAAATTAAGCCTTTGTCTTAACCCAGTAAATAGTATTGATAAATCTTTTTCAGACATTAGGCTAGGCGTACCACCGCCTATAAAAATTGAACCAATAGAGCGGCCTTGAATGTAGTTTAAATCTTCATCTAGATCTTTGAGTAATTCTTCAATATAACCACTTTTATCGCCATTCTCATGAGAATTAAAATCACAATAGGGGCATTTTTTTACACACCAAGGGTAGTGAATATAAAGTGCAAGTGGTGGTAATTCTAACATATTGACTTATGTTTTAACTCTGCCAAAAGTGCTTGTAACGCCTTGCCTCGATGCGAGATATCATTTTTTTGCTCTGAAGATAGTTCAGCAGAGGTTTTTTTGTGTGTTGGTACGTAAAAGATAGGGTCGTAACCAAAGCCATTCTCGCCTGCCTTTTCGCGCAAAATCTCACCCTCCCAGCCTCGTTGAATAATAATAGGCGTGGGATCATTCGCATGTTCAACAAATACAATCGCACACCAAAATCTTCCTGTACGCTTTTTGTCGGGTATAGATTGCATTTCATCCAATAGTTTTTGTGTATTGGCCTCATCATCACCATGATTGCCTGCATAGCGTGCTGAATAAATTCCGGGTTCGCCATTTAATACATCCACCACAATGCCTGAATCATCCGCCAATGCGGGAATACCTGATTGCGCAGAAGCATTTCTAGCCTTAATCAAGGCATTTTCGACAAAAGTAAGCCCTATTTCTGGCGCCTCTTCTACTTGCATATCGCTCATCGACACCACTTCAAAAATACCGTCAAGCATGGTGTTGAATTCTTTGATTTTTCCTTTGTTATTGCTTGCAAGGATGATTTTTTTCATAATAGGTGGTATTGAATTCTCAGTGTATAATTAATAAGATTTAAAAAAATTGGAGTACCATTATGACTCAAGACGAAATGAAACATGCAGTCGCACAGGAAGCACTTAAATTTGTCGTTAAAGACACTATTATAGGCGTGGGCACTGGCTCGACAGCAAATTTTTTCATTGATGCATTGGCCACCATGAAAAATGATATTAAAGGCGCTGTTGCAAGCTCTATTGCAACAGCTGAGCGTTTAGAAGGTCATGGCATTAAAGTCTTTAATCTTAATGAAATCGAGGCAATCTCAGTTTACATTGACGGTGCTGATGAATCTGATGCTGACCTTAATCTTATCAAAGGTGGTGGTGGTGCGCTTACCCGTGAAAAAATCGTTGCTGCGGTAGCTGATAAATTTGTCTGTATTGCCGATGAATCAAAACTGGTAAAAGTTATGGGCGACTTCCCATTACCAGTTGAAGTAATTCCAATGGCGGCTAATTATGTTAAACATCAAATCACTCGTCGCATTGGCGGAACACCATTTGTACGTGAAAATTTTGTCACCGATAATGGCAACTTAATTCTAGATGTTGAAGGCTTGAAAATAACTGACCCTAAAGCCATGGAAACAGAGTTAGACAGTATTGTTGGTGTAGTAACTAATGGTTTGTTTGCCAATCGTAGTGCCAATGTGCTATTACTCGGAACACCAACTGGTGTCACCGTAATCGGCGCTTAATACAATCTTTAATCTGGCAAGTCTTTATACAAATCTAGTGTTTGTTGTAAGTTGTTAATCCTAACATTTAGAACGTCGTATAAATCTTGAGAATGGGTTACCGATTTTGCACGCTGATAATGACCAATTGCCTTATCTAAATTACCTCGTACAATCAACGCTTTTGCACTCTGAATGTGTGATCGATCAAAGTCCCCTTGTTTGACGAATAAAGAAGATAACAACTGGTACGATTCATAACTGCCTTTATTCACTCGTAAAAAAGGCTTTAAAGTTGCCACGGCTAATCGTGTCTGTTGATTATCTAGGTAAGCTTTGGCCGCATAATACACACTCGCCTCATCATACTCAACCACATTATTTTTGTCAAAATACTGCTGTGCTTTTTCAATACCCCCCAACTTAGAGGCGATACGTCCTGCCAAGATATTGCTTGGCCTTTCATTATTCAACGTCAATAGTTGGTCCACATGTTGTTTTGCAGTTTGATAATCTTGTACCTCAAAGGCATGATAAGCTTGCATGTAATGCGTGATTTCTGGGTCTTTTTCTGGTTTAATTCGACCATATTGATGATAATACAATTTAGCTTTAATACTAATATACTCAAAAGAATCTTTTCTATAATCCCCTGAGGTGCGCGCCGCACGCTGCAAGCTATCAGAAATACGATTGATGCTTAATGGGTGTGACAACAAAAACTCTTTAGCATCAGGTGAATCTTTAAGCTTTTCAAAAAAATGTGCCATGCCTTTTGGATTAAAACCAGATTTAGCCAGCATTGCAGTACCAATTCGGTCAGCCTCCCATTCATGCTCTCGGGTAAAATTAATATTTTTCTGTGCTGTGCCTGCCACAGTTGAAGCGACAATCGCCTGCGACGCATCAGAATTATCTACCAGTGCAGCTACCAACATGCCCGCTACCATTAAATAAGTTTGCTTGCTGGTTTTTTCGCTAAAGCGATTCAAGTGGTTTTGAGTGACGTGCGATACTTCGTGTGAAAGCACGCCCGCAAGCTCAGACTCTGAATCTGAACTCAGCAACATGCCTGTATGCACACCAATATAACCATAAGGGCCAGCAAAAGCATTAACACTTCCATCATCAATCAACAGGAATCCAAAGTGCTTGTTTGGATTTTCACTAACTTCGGTTAATTCGTGACCTAACTTATTTAAATAAGTTACCATCTCAACATCAGAAATTACAGCATCAGATTCCCAAATCAATTGTAAAAATTCATTACCTTGTTTTTTTTCATTTAAAGACTCTGATAATTGTAGCTCAGGCAAGCCTAATGCAAAAACCCATAAAGGCATCAAAAATAATAGCAATAAATTCTTAATCATCTTCTTATTATATTTGACTCTTGGGCGGTAGGCGATTAAAATATGAAAACTTATTAGATACATCTAATATGTTTATTTTATTAACACTTACAAAGGAGTTCACCACAATGGCTGACGAAACTTTAGACGCATCAGGCTTAAACTGCCCATTACCAATTTTAAAAACTAAAAAAGCATTATCAAAAATGGATACTGGAAAAATCTTAGATGTAATTTCTACAGATGCGGGCTCAGTAAAAGATATTGAAGCATTTTGTAACCAAACTGGTAACAAACTAATCTCTACCGTTGAAGATGGTGGCAAATACGTTTTCACGATTGAGAAGGTTTAAATAAAAAAATACATCAGAGGAGAATATAATGTCAGACAATAATAAAATGACGATTATCGCCACCAAAGGTACTTTTGATTGGGCTTTTCCTCCTTTCATTATAGCCTCTACGGGTGTTGCAATGGATAAAGAGGTTAGCATCTTCTTTACATTTTACGGCTTAAACCTTTTATTAAAAGACACATCAAAACTTAAAGTATCACCAATAGGAAACCCTGGCATGCCAATGAAAATGCCTTTTGGCCCTAAGTGGTTACAAGCGATTGATTTCGGCCCTAAGATCCCTAATGTTCTTTGGAATATTCCATTTGCTGATACTTTAGTCACTTTCTTAATGAAGAAAACCATGGCCAAACACGGTGTGGCTAAGCTAGAAGATCTTCGTTCTATGTGTCAAGAGTTTGATGTTAAGTTTATTGCTTGTGAAATGACTGTTGATTTGTTTGGCTATAGTAAGGATGACTTTATCGATGGCGTTGAGTTTGCAGGTGCTGCAACTTACTTTGAAGAAGCTTCAACTGGTAATCACCACTTATACATGTAAGTCATTTTTTTGAAGTGTGTTAAAAAACCTCCGAAAGGAGGTTTTTTATTGTCTATAGGTTAATACCAGTTTAGACTTTGCCAACCTCGATCAGCAGCAACTTGAATCAACTGCTCATCGCCATGTACTACAACTGGGTTGTCAACCAATTCTAACATCGGTAAATCATTGTGAGAATCTGAGTAGAAATAAGCAGCTTCTAGATTTTCACCTGTTTTTTCCAACCAAAGATCAAGGTGAGCAATTTTTCCTGCCTGAAAACAGGGCTCGCCCAACACTTTTCCTGTGTATCTGTTATTTTTAACTTCAGGCTCGGTAGCTAGAAGATTGTCAATGCCGTATTTAGCTACAATCGGCTTGGTAACAAAGCGATTGGTTGCGGTAATAACCAATAGCGTATCGCCTTTTTCTCTGTGTTTATCAACCACCATTTGTGCCTTTGATAATAAAATTGGCTCAATCTTCTCGCTCATAAATTGCACATGCCAAGCATTCAGTGTTTGCATGTCATATTGTGAAAGCGGCTCCAGGCAAAATTCTAAATACTCATCAATATCTAACTTACCTTTGGCATATTCATCAAAGAAATATTGATTTTTCTTTTGGTAGGATATTGAATCAACTGCACCAATTTCGCTCATAAATTCACCCCAGAGAAAATCACTGTCTCCGCCAATCAGTGTTTTATCCAAATCAAATATTGCTAATGCCATACCTATCTCTCAATTTTTTCTAAGATTTTTTCAACACTATCAACAATTTCAAAAGATGTCAAATCTGCCGAATTAATATAACTATTTTTTTCTAGCATATTAAACCATGTCAATAATGGCGTCCAAAATGCTTCTCCAAATAACAAAATTTTAATCTGTTTACTTTTTCTTGTTTGCACTAACGTCAGTATTTCCATTAACTCATCGACCGTACCAAATCCGCCAGGGAAAAATACGCAAGCATCTGCATGCTTAATCAACATCACTTTCCGAGTAAAAAAATGTTCAAACAACAAACATTCATCTAAGTAAGGATTTGGCGCTTGCTCTTTAGGTAGTTTTATATTAAGGCCAATACTTTTTGATTTTCCTTCAAATGCGCCTTTGTTGACCGCTTGCATAACGCCAGGGCCAGCGCCAGTTAATACATTAAATCCATGGTCAGATAGTGCCCTACCTAATTGATATGCTATTTTAGCCAAAGGGTCATCTTGCATCATTCTGGCAGAGCCAAATACTGTGATATTGTTACTAAATTGCTCTAAGATTGCTTGCGCATTTTTTAGCTCCGACTCAATAACCTCAATCTTCATAATTTGGCAAAAACTCGATTCGCTGCTTCAATCGTGGCTTGAATATCTTCGTCAGTGTGTGCACTTGATACAAAGCCTGCTTCATAGGCAGAAGGCGCCATATAAATACCTTCTTCCAGCATTAGGTGATAAAACTTTTTAAAGCGCGCCACATCACATTGTGAAGTCTCGTTAAAATTGGTTACTGAATCTGAATCAGTAAAAAACAAACCAAACATGCCGCCCACCACGTTCGCTGTCATGCCAATATTATTAATCTTAGCTTTTGAGACAATACCATTGGTTAATTTTTTCACTTTTGCATTAAGATTTTGATAAAAATTTGTATCTGCTGACAAGGCATTGAGCATCGCCAAACCTGCTGACATTGACATTGGATTACCTGAAAGTGTACCGGCTTGATAAACCGGACCTAAGGGCGCAATAAATTCCATGATCTCACGTTTTCCACCAAAAGCACCAACTGGTAACCCACCGCCAATTACTTTGCCCAAAGTGGTCAAATCTGGTTTTACATCGTAATAAGCCTGCGCACCACCAAGAGCAACTCGAAAGCCAGTCATCACTTCATCAAAAATAAGTATCACACCATGTTCATCACAAACTTCGCGTAATCCTTGTAAAAATCCATCAACTGGTGGGATGCAATTCATATTACCAGCAACGGGCTCAACAATAATACAAGCCACTTCCTCGCCAACTTCACTCAGCACTTCACGTACCTGATCGATGTTGTTGTACTCTAATGTTAATGTATGTTCTGCCAATGCTGTCGGCACGCCGGGAGATGTTGGTACGCCAAGTGTTAATGCGCCCGAACCTGCTTTAACCAATAGCGAATCAGAATGGCCGTGATAACAACCTTCAAATTTAATAATGTTATCCCTGTTAGTGTAGCCACGTGCCAAACGAATCGCACTCATGGTAGCTTCTGTGCCTGAACTGACCATGCGTACCAATTCTATCGATGGCATCAATTCGCAAACTTTCTTTGCCAGTGTGGTTTCTATCTCCGTTGGAGCGCCAAAGCCTAAGCCATTTTCTAAAGCCTTGCTCACAGCACCCAACACATCTTGATTGGCGTGACCTAGAATCATTGGCCCCCAAGAAGCGACATAATCAATATATTTTTTATCATCGGCATCAAACAAGTAAGCGCCTTCACCCTTAGTAAAGAAAATCGGGTTACCGCCTACACCATTAAAAGCCCTTACTGGAGAATTAACACCACCTGGAATAACGGTTTTTGCTTGTTCAAATAAATTGTCTGATTGGCTCATATTAATAATCCTCTATTTAGGTTCTGGTAATTTGTGGGTAGCGCTGCAAATGAGAAATGTGCGACCACACAATTAAGACATTATCCAATAATAATTTAATATTAACATTGGTTTTTGATAGGCTAATCGCATGATAAATATCATCTAACAATCTAAATAAAAAATCTGTCTTTACAATTTTAATAACCTGATTGAGTTCAACCAAACCACCTTCATACCCTAATGACTTTAAACGAATCCCTTCAATCACTAAATTTTGTAAACAATTTAACACTTCGACTTCATTGCCTTCGAAATCTTGCACTTGATTGATCATGGCTGGGTGGATAGCAATATCTAACAATTTATTTTGCCAGTTTTGATAATGAATAAACCCGTCACCTGATAACTCTGAAAGCACTTTAAAAGGCACTCCATGGGTATTCTCTAACAATTGCGGTACATCAAAATCTGCATTTTGAATTTCACTGATATGATGCTCAAGCCACGATTGCGTTTGTTGATCGTAGGCTGGCGCAATGTGCACGCTTTGACAACGAGACAAGATTGTTGCTGGTAAATTCTTAGGATTGTGTGCGAGTAAAATAATCAGTGTGTTGTCTCGAGGCTCTTCCAAAGTTTTTAACAAACTATTGGCTGCACTTACATTCATTTGATCGGCATAAAACAACACACCAATTTGTAAATCATCTGCAGTTTTGTTCAGCGCTTCACAAAAAGAACGCACTTGATCAATACGAATATTTTTTGATTCTATACCTCGATCATTAATCTCGGTTCGACAGTACACCATATTGGGATAATGCGATCGACGAATCAATACTGATATGTCTAACGCCTCTTTTGGGTTATCTTTGGCAATCGCTCGACACAAAGCACATTGCCCACAAGATTGGTCTTGGCACAATAGAGTTTGCACCAATTGTTGCATCAGCTCAAATTTGCCGATCTGCGGCATGCCAGTAATTAACAGTGCGTGTGGTAAATGATTTTGATCAATCATTTGCTTGAGTTTTGTAAAAGCATTTTTGTGCCAAGGCAGTATCATAGCAAACCTAAAATGGCCTTAATTTGTTGTTTAGTATGTTCTACAGTTTGTGAAGAGTCAATTAATTTAATACGATCTGGAAATTGTTTTGATCGATCAATATAGGCCTCTCTAACCCTGTTAAAAAAATCCATATCCTCAAGCTCAATCCGATCTTTCTTACCTCGAGACTCAACACGCGACATACCAAGTTCGACCGGTACATCCAATAATAGTGTCATATCTGGGGAAAAATCTTGCAATACCCACCGTTCTAACTGAGCAATGCGCTTAATATCTAAACCTCGACCGCCACCTTGATAAGCATACGAAGCATCGGTAAACCGGTCGCTCAAGATCCAATCACCTTGCGCCAGAGCAGGCATAATCTTACTATGAATATGCTCATTTCTTGCTGCGAACATCATCATTAATTCGGTGTCTGAGTGCATGGATTTTGTCTCAGAACTGAGTAATAATTCTCTGATTTTTTCGCCCAATTCTGTACCACCTGGCTCACGCGTGAGAATAACATTAACACCTTTGTTGGACAAATAGTCACAAATAAAATCAATTTGAGTACTTTTTCCCGCGCCTTCAATGCCATCAATGGTGATAAATTTTCCTTTCTTCATAGTCACTATTTTATAGACTTTTCAAATATTTTTTTATATTGTACAGGTGCTGCTTATAAGTTTTTGCAAAGGCGTGTGTGCCATCTTTTTTAGCAACAAAATAAAGTGAGTCGCCTGCAGCGGGATGCATTGCTGCATGTAAAGATGCTCGACCAACCGAGCCAATCGCTGTGGGTGGTAAGCCTTTGTGTCGATAAGTATTATACGGACTGTTAAATTTCAGATCTTTCTTACTAAGAGGACCTTGATATTGATTGCCTAAGGCATACACAACACTTGGATCTGTTTGTAAACGCATGCCTTTTTTCAAGCGGCGCATAAACACACCGGCTATTTCCGATTTCTCCTCATTGTGTGCAGTTTCTTTTTCAATTAAAGAGGCTAAAACCAATGCATCATCCATCGTTTTCAAGCCAGAATTTTGGCTTCTACCCTGCCACTCTATGTGTAATTTATCCCGCATCATTTGATTGGCTCTTTTAAGAACACTGGCCACACTGTCTCCATAATTAACCTGATACGTATCAGGCCAAAAATACCCCTCATAAGGGGGCTTTACCTCTGCTAATCTCATGGTTTGAAAAAAATCGCCAGAAGTTTTAAGTGACTGATTATTTAATAATTGTTGGTAGTACTGGAAAATAGTTTTACCTTCGATCAATGTTATTCTCCTAGTGGCTATTTTTCCTGTAGAAAAATCACGCAATAAAGTAACAATGCTCATACCAGGATTTAGCTGATAATGACCTTGCTTTAATTGATTGTCAATACCCAATATTTTAGACAAAGCTATCACATAACGAGCAGATCCAACATACCCAAACCCCTCTAATTCATTAGCCACAGTATGAATATTTGAACCTATAGGCAATTGATAAACCAACGGGTCTTGAATCACAACATTTCTGAACGAATAAGCCCAAATAACCGATAATGCCAACAAAACTAACAGCAATCGTTTTGTATTTTTGAAAAATGACGCTTGTTTTTTTAATTTTGCATGCTTGTCATAAGCAATAGAGTTTTTTAACGCCAAGAAAGATTGTTTTATTTTTTCGCTAATAGGGCCACCAGTCAAGAAATCTTGTTCATTAATACGTTGTACTGATTTAATGCCAATCACACTATTAGTAATAAAAACTTCATCGGATGCCAGTAATTCGACCATAGATAAAGTGCCTACATCAACCCGTAACCCAAGACTGCCTGCTAACTCAATCACAATATTACGTCGAGTTCCCTCAATACCGCATTCGCCCAAATCTGGTGTTAGTAGCGCACCAGATTTAATTGCAAAAATATTGCCTTGCGTCACTGAAATAACATGACCACTCTCGTCCAGCATAATACATTCTTGAGCCTCCATTCCATCTCTTGCTAAAATTTGCTCAAGACGATTACAATGCTTAATACCAGATAACAAACGGTTGGTTGCATAGCCACTATGACAAGCGCTTAATGTATATTGAACAGGGATTGCTTCAGGCATAGCAGACACAATAATTATGCGAGTCGGTTTTATATTCTTTTCAAATCCATAGCCACGTTTGCTGTATCCACGCGAAAGGATTACCTTTATCACTGCCTGTTCCAACTTGGCTATTGAGAGCGCTTTGGCAATATCTTTAAGCCACTGATTTTCTCTAACTTGGTTGATTTTTAGTTGTATTCGGCCTTTTTCTAAGCGTAAGAAATGCTCAGACCAAAATAACAATTGACCTTCTTCAACCAGGCAAGTTTCAAACAAGCCATCACCAAATTGAGTCAGGCGATTAAATACACTGAGCCTAGATTGCTTTTTTCCATTAATTAGTACAACACTCTTCATAGGCTAATATTATAATTCTTATAATTCATAAAGAAATTAAAGTTCCATAAGGTACTCATGAAAAAAACTGTTCAGCAGTTTATTGTCAATCTTACCGATAGCGCTAAAGATTTAACGCCTATTGTACTGGTGATTGCTTTTTTTCAAATTTTTATCCTACAACAACCTATTCCCAACATTGACAATATTATTATAGGTGCTGGATTCATACTCATCGGTCTCACTTTATTCATGCACGGACTTAAACTGGGCTTGTTTCCCATTGGCGAAGTGCTGGCCTTCTCTTTTGTTAAAAAAGGCTCTATCATTTGGCTGCTAACTTTTTCTTTCGCCCTTGGATTCGGCGCTACAATTGCTGAGCCAGATCTGATTGTTATAGCCAATGAAGCGGCAAAAGTTGCCCAATTTGGCGGCATCATCACCTCTGATATCGAGTTTGATCACTACGCTCAAACCCTTCGTTATACGGTGGCTACTGCCGTAGGACTCTCAGTTGTTATTGGTGTGATTAAAATTCTTAAAGGTTGGCCTATTCAATACTTAATTATCGGTGGCTATCTGCTGGTCATGGCAGTGACACTCCTAGCACCAGATTTTATTATTGGCATTGCCTATGACGCTGGTGGCGTAACCACAGGCCCAATCACCGTTCCCTTGTTAACCGCATTAGGGGTTGGACTGAGTAGTAGCATTCGTGCCAGGAACCCACTCATTGATGGCTTTGGTATGATTGCAATTGCCTCATTACTCCCTATTATTGCTGTCATGTTATTTGGTATTTTTCAATGATGTCATTAACACATCACTTTGTAGAAACATTTTGGGCGGTAGCGCCCATTGTAGCTATTTTATTTATTTTTCAAGTAGGCATCTTAAAGCAAAAAATTCCGCACTTAAAACGCATTATTATTGGATTTATCTTGGTTTGGATTGGACTTACTTTTTTAATCATTGGCCTAGAAAAGGCGCTACTTCCACTTGGAAAAATCATGGCAACACAACTCACATCACTTGATTTGGTTGGCGACCCTCTCAACTGGTATAACTACTATTGGGTTTATATCTTTGCTGGATGTATTGGCTTTGCCACCACCATTGCCGAACCTTCACTCTTAGCAGTAGCGATTAAGGCTAATCAAGTATCAGGTGGATTTATTAAAGTTAAAGCATTACGCATCACAGTTGCTATTGGTGTGGCAATTGGCATTGCATTAGGTAGTTTTAGGATTGTGGTCGGACTGCCACTGCATTATTTTATTATTAGCGGCTACATACTGGTTTTGATCCAAACCTATTTTTCACCAAAAAATATTATTGCATTGGCTTATGATACAGGTGGTGTAACTACCTCCATTGTCACTGTACCTATTGTTGCCGCTCTAGGACTTGGCCTTTCTACTGCTATTGATGGGCGAAATCCACTGACTGATGGCTTTGGTTTAATCGCCTTCGCTTCACTTTTCCCTATTATGAGTGTACTCGCTTACGTGCAAATTATTCATTTTCTAAACCACAATAAACCCAATTAATAACAGGAGGAATTATGCATTTTAAATTGATTATCGCTTTTGTTGATAGCGACAAAACCGATGGAATTCTCGAGGCTGCCAGAAAGAAAGGTGCCACAGGATCTACCATCATTTCTCAAGCTCGAGGAGAAGGACTTGAACACACTAAGACATTTTTAGGATTAAACCTGGAAACACCTAGAGATGTATTATTATTACTTGTAGAGCAACACCTTGCCAGAGAAATATTGGAAAGTATTGCTGATGCAGGCGACTTTGAGGCAAGCTCTAAAGAGGGTATTGCTTTTCAGATAGATGTCGAGGATGCCGTTGGTGTCATGCATCAAATCCAGGCATTAGAACATACCTTAGAGGAGAAAATATAATGAGTAACAATACACAAAAAAATACACTCACTTTTGTCAAAGATGTTATGTGGTCAGAAGTTGATATTGTTAATGGAAAGACTACTGTTGAACAGGCGCTTGCTGATATGAAATACAAAAAAACAAAAATGCTTTTAGTAGAAAAATCGCATGATCATGACGAGTATGGTGTTGTCTTAATTGCTGATATCGCTTCTAAAGTTATCGCTAAAGATCGTGCACTAGATCGCGTTAATATTTATGAAATTATGAATAAGCCTGCCATGTCAGTTCATCCAGATATGGATATTCGTTACTGCGCCGAGCTATTAACCCACTTTAATTTATCCAGATGTCCTGTGCTAGATAATGGGAAAATTGTTGGTGTTGTTAGCTTAACCAGCATTGTTTTTAATGGGCTAAGGGCTGTATAGTGATATATTTTTACCATTATGGTTAGCTATGATGCTAAAATTTTTGATTCATATCAAACATGCACAATCTAAAAAAGGAGATAAAAATGGGTGGAATAATTAATTTAATCAAATGGGTGTTAATCGCAATCGGCGCTATTGCAGCTTACTACGCAGTGACATTGCAAATTCAATACGGGGTAACTTCTAAAATTATCAGTGAAATGGTTTCACCAACATTACACCCGAGTGCTATGTCAAAAGTATACATGCCAATGACAAACACGTTATTAGACACAGGTGATATTACTATGGCCTCTATTGTGCGTGTTAAAGTAGCGGACGATGTATCAAATAAAGATGTTGAAGAAGCAATGGAAAGTATTGCGACTGCTGAAAGTATTCGCTCAGTTGGTATGCTGCCTCTGTCTGAAATGGTTGAATTGCAAACCAACGCTCCAGGCGTAATAAAGGGACATCCAGATTTTAAATCACAAAGATTCCTTAAGATCTATCAATATTGCTCTCCGCGTACTGCAATGACAATGGTTGATCATTCAGATGCATTCTCTGCTTACCTACCTTGTCGTTTAGCACTTATTGAAGACAAAGAGGGTCAGAGATGGTTGTACACATTAGACATGAACGCTATGATTTACGGTGGTGCGCCATTACCAGATCATTTACTTGAAAAAGCACTAGAAGTTAAGCGTATCATTACAGCAATTCAAGATGGTGGCGCAGAAGGCGACTTCTAAACGACTAAAAATTCAGTTAAAAAACCGCCCAATTGGGCGGTTTTTTTTGATCTAAAATAAGCTTATGAAACCTACTTATCACGAACTAGAATTTAACATTACTTGTATTGATACTGAGCATATGCGAAAAGATTTTGTGGCTGCTTATTTAATTGAACATAATGGTCGAGCTGCCTTTGTTGATACTGGCTGTTACTTGTCAGTACCCAGCCTATTGGCTACCTTAAAAGAAAAAAACATAGGGGTTGAAGCAGTAGATCATATTATTCTCACGCATATTCACTTAGATCATGCAGGTGGCGCTGGTGAGTTAATAAAACACCTACCTAATGCAAATGTTCTGGTTCATGAGCGCGGTGCTCAACATTTAATTGATCCTTCCAAATTGCGAGCTGGTGTGATTGGCGTCTATGGAGAATTATTCTTTAAACAGTTTTTAGGTGACTTAATCCCCATCCCATCAAACAAAGTTGTTATTGCTAAAGATGGAGATATTATTAGTTTAGGTGGAAGAATTTTAAAATTTATCGACACACCTGGTCATGCTAGACATCATTTATGTATTTGGGATGAACAGTCTAGAGGTATTTTTTCTGGTGACACACTAGGAGTGAGTTATCGTGAATTTGATACTGAACAAGGTGTGTTGGTTTTTCCACCGACGACACCCGTACAATTTGACCCTCAGGTTTGGATTGCTACGGTTAATAAACTACTAATGCTTAAGCCAAAATTTGCTTATTTAACTCATTTCAACAGAATAGAATTTACAAAAGAATCTGCTGACATGCTTAACCAACATATCAATGGTTTTGTTGCTATCGCTAAAAAATCAGCTAATGAGGAAAGTCGTCATAAGGCTATTAAAGATTCATTGCTCAAATATTTACTTAATATCGCAACCCAACATGGCGTTAAACTTGATGAGCAACAACAAATTAAATTATTCAAAGGTGACTTGGAAATCTGTGCCCAGGGCTTGGGTGTTTGGCTAGATAAAGAGGCTCAAAAATAAGAGCAACAGTAGTCGGTTACTTCTTTCACTTGTAATTTAAAGCTTGAATCTTTAGCAACTTTAAAAGATGAGCCCTTAGCAAATGTCTGCCAATCATTCTCACCTGGCAACAATACATCCATTTCTCCCGCCTGAATTTCCATTAGTTCATTCTCATCGGTGCCGAACTCATAATCACCCGGCATCATGATCCCTAGGGTCTTTTTTGAGCCATCTGCGAATACCACAACTCTCGATGTTACCTTGCCATCAAAATAAATATTAGCCGCTTTAATTACTTCTACATTTTCAAAACTTGACATATTATTTCCTTATTTAGCACGGTCTAGAATATATTGCGTTAATAGTGGCACAGGTCTTCCTGTTGCGCCTTTTTTAGAACCACTTACCCATGCGGTACCTGCAATATCTAAATGTGCCCAGCGATAA
>JAUWPG010000064.1 GCA_030611725.1 Gammaproteobacteria bacterium | reverse complement strand
TTAGCTTGAATGCTTTCAACTTGCTCAGAAGGTCGTACAAAAATTTTATCTTTTTGCCAGTAAAAATACAGCCCATCTTCGACCAAGATACAAGTGCACCAAGCATTCTGAGAGTTATACTCATCAAACAGCCACTCGGTGATTTCTTGTAGAGTTAAAATCTCTTCTTGAAAATCTTCAAGAATGCTAATATCAGCATGTGCGCAGTCGTCATTTACCTTGGTAAATTCCGGATGAATAAAACGAAAATCTTTTTCGCGCACTTTACACATAGAGCCATCAGCAAATTCTAATTCAAATTTGTGAGTATTTTGGCTAACAATGCGAGCGGGCTTGCCTTTGTAGGCAACCAATGAATTAATCAATGTAGATATGGGGTTTAGTCTAATGTTTCTGCGTAAGCAGAAGCATCCATCAAACCATCAAGGCTATCAGATTTGAATTTAACCAACCAGCCATTATCGTAACAACTTGAGTTGACTAGTTCTGGCTCATCATCAAGCGCTTCGTTGGCTTCAACAACTTCAAGATCAGCAGGTGCGTAAACACCACTTGCTGCTTTAACGGATTCAACAACACAAAACTCATCTTCAGCAGAAGCTTCGTCACCTACACTTGGTAATTCAACATAAACCATGTCGCCTAATAGGGCTTGTGCATGATCAGAGATACCCATGGTATAAGTACCATCACCATTGTCTAAAATCCACTCGTGGGTTTCGGTATATTGTCTATCGTCTCTTACTTCACTCATGCTGTTTTCTCCTATACTAATACTTTGCCATTTCTTACAAATGGTGGTTTGACTATTTTAGCGGAAACATTACTTTTTCGCATCTCAATTTCACACAATCCTTCTGAACCTTTTGGCACACTAGCGAGTGCAATGGCTTTACCCATGGTTGGTGAGAATGTGCCTGAAGTTACTTCGCCTTTACCCAAATTAGTCACGACCTTTTGATGATCACGAATCACGCCTTTACCCTCTAATACCAAACCAACAATAGTATTGTTGGTGCCTTTGCTCTTTAATGCCTCTAAGGCATCACGTCCTACAAAACGACGATCTTCATCAGACAGATCAACCGTCCAAGTCAGTGCTGCTTCGAGCGGTGAAACTTCATCATTCATTTCAGAGCCATACAAACTCATACCCGCCTCTAATCTTAAAGTATCACGCGCACCCAAACCACAAGGCTTAACCCCAACTTCCATCAGCATCTTCCAAGTAAATTCAGCCGATTTTTCAGGTAGCATAATCTCAAAACCATCTTCACCAGTGTAACCGGTGCGTGCGATAAACAAAGAACCAAGACTTGCTGCATTAAATGGCTTTAATTCGCCACATACATCCTCAACACCTGGCATGGCTTCAAATACTTTTGCACGCGCATTTGGCCCTTGTACAGCAATCATTGCCAAATCTAGCTTAGGCTCAACAGACACATCAAAATTCTCCGCTTGGGAATTAATCCAAGCGATATCTTTTTCAGTTGTACCTGCATTAATCACCATACGATAATTCTCATCATCGTGATAATAGACAATCAAATCATCCACCACACCACCAGCTTCATTCAGCATACAACTATATAACGCCTTACCTTCGGTTTTTAATTTATCAACATCATTTGCAATTAAAATTTGTAAGAATTTTTTAGCTTCCACACCTTTAAAATCAACCGTAGTCATGTGTGAAACATCAAACATGCCCACATCATTACGCACTTGATGATGTTCTTCAATTTGTGAGCCATAATTCAGTGGCATTTCCCAACCGCCGAAATCAACCATTTTACCGCCAGCATCTATATGTGCCTGATACAAAGGTGTGTGTTTCATGATACTTTGTCCTCTTTAATGTATTTATTTATAAAAATTACGGTAATAATAATCAACACAAAGGTTAAACCCATGGTGCCGAATAATTTGAAATTCACCCACGACTCTTCACTTTGTTGAGCAGCTAAGCACAGCTGCTCAACAGTTGTTGTACTGCAATTTAATTCAGTTAATTCAACCTTTGGGTCGAGTATCGTGCTACCGGCAAACAAACTTTCTCTAGCGCCTAAAGCTGCATTCACATAATAAGCATTCACTAAGGCAATACCACCAAACCCAAGCCCCCAAAACCATGTGAGTTGACGCCATACTTTTGCAGGCAACGTCATTTCTTTGCCAAGCATGCGTTGCAATAACGTCTTTTCACCAATCCACATACTTAGTATTAATGCCAATGCAAACACTACATACAACACGCTAACCTTCCACATAATAAAAGCTGGGTCTTTAATTGCCAAGGTAATGCCGCCAAACACCACCAGCAACCCAAAAGTAATAATATGGGTTTTTTCAAATTTACCGTTTTGCAAGCGAGCAATTGCCATCTGCACAGCAGTTGCACCAATCATGGCATAGATTGCCGCATATAGACCCATGGTTTTGTACACAACAAAGAACAGTACAATTGGGAAAAAATCTAATAAAAATTTCATAAGCACCTCTTTGAACAATAAACTTTGCCATCTTGCAGAATGGCTTCATTTTCAGGAATGTGTGTTTTACAAACACTGCAAGCCAGCATCTTATTGGTGGAAGGCTTTTGATCAGTATGATCGGCAGGCTTTCTAAACTTTTTCAACAAAACAAAACCGAGCCAAATAACCAGTACAATAATAATAAGTTTGACAATACCCATAGAATTCAACACAGACAAAATATCGAATTTTACCGTTACTTAGTATATAATTCCTTGTTTTTCGCAAGCCCTTTGCCCGGGTGGTGAAATTGGTAGACACACAGGACTTAAAATCCTGCGCCTTCACGGGCGTGCCGGTTCGATTCCGGCCCCGGGCACCACCTTCAGTTTTCACTACATCCCATAAATTCCCACAGGACAACCACACAAAGGGTTTAGTAGCAAAACTACGTCCTATTAAATTCCATCAAAAACCACACAATCTCACCACAAAGTGAGTAGAAATTTTATAATCCAAATGAGGGCATAACTACTCTGATAATACTGAAATCCAGGTGCTTGTAAATAACACGATTAATGCAAGTGTACGTTCTCATAATAGCCTTTATAGTTAAAAGCCATTATTATTCTAATTAAAGGGTTAAATAATTAAGTGTTATGTCTCTTTAATTTACAATATATGATAGAAAAACCCTATTCGATCTGTGGCACACTTTGAGCACAATGATTTCATTGATATAAAATGACTCTATGATAAATAGATCACTCCCAAAAACTTCCCCCACTATAAAGTCACTTGATGAACTTGCAAAGAAAGTTGATTATTCGTTTACTGATACTCTTAACTGCGACCCTGATGCGAAAGAAAATGGTATAGATCACATCCCCCGACAAGTTTTCACCGGTCATTATGTCACCGTCAATCCCACGCCAATCAAAGATCCTGAATACATTATGCACAGTCAGACTTTTTTTCGCGAGCTTGGATTCTCTGACAGCATGGCGCAAACGGATGGTTTTATGCGTCTATTTTCTGGCGACACCTCACAGGTTCCAAAACCGATACGAACAGCTGGATGGGCAACCGGCTACGCACTATCTATCTTTGGTACAGAATATTACCAGCAGTGCCCATTCCAAACTGGCAATGGCTATGGCGATGGTCGTGCGGTATCTGTACTTGAAGCTGTTATCAAGGGTCAACGCTGGGAAATGCAGCTAAAAGGAGGCGGCCGAACGCCTTATTGCCGCGGTGCAGATGGCCGCGCTGTGCTGCGCTCGAGTATTCGTGAGTTTCTAGCTCAGGAGCATATGCATGCACTCGGAGTGCCAACCTCGCGCTCTTTAAGTTTATACGCATCAAAAACAGAAATAGTCAATCGCCCTTGGTACTCAGATGGATCACGTTCAAAGGATCCCGACATACTAGTAGCAGATGCAGCTGCTATCTCAACGCGCGTTGCACCCTCGTTTATTCGAGTTGGGCAGCTCGAGCTTTTCGCTCGTCGTGCTCGCAAAAATGAACACCCCAAAGCGATGGAAGAACTTGAGATGCTGGTATTACACTTAATCGATCGCGAGTATTCTAGGGTTATTGACAAAACACTAACTATTGAAGAAAAAGTGCTACTGCTTGCACGTGAATTTCGCAGCCGCTTGACGTCGCTGGTCGCCAATTGGATTCGTGTTGGCTACTGCCAAGGAAACTTTAACAGCGATAATTGTGCTGCTGGTGGGTTTACAATCGACTTTGGGCCATTTGGATTTTGCGATGAGTTTAATCCGCAGTACCAACCTTGGCTGGGCGGCGGGCATCATTTCTCTTTTTTAAATCAACCAGTGGCAGCGCAGCGTAACTTTGAGATGTTTTGCAAAGCGCTACAGCCCTTGTTAGCATCACATCAAAACCATTTACAACAGCTGAACGAAATTCAAAATGGATTTGCCCAAATAATGCAAAAGCAAATGCAACAAATGTGGGCTGCCAAACTTGGGCTTAGTACTTTTGATGCACCTTTGTTTAATGAGCTAAAAACTCTTATGACACAAACCCCCGTTGATTACACTATTTTCTTCCGTGAGCTTTCGATGGTGCCTAATACTATAACGCCCCTTAAAAAAAGCTTCTACCCGAATCAAACGTCTGAAGAAATAAACGGGCGCTGGTCTGAGTGGCTTACAAAATGGCATTCACTTAACGACACCTCGAGCAATGAAAATACAACTGAAACGCGTGCTCGTGAGGATCTCT
>JAUWPG010000039.1 GCA_030611725.1 Gammaproteobacteria bacterium | reverse complement strand
GTTTTTACCAATATTAGCCTGTGGGCGAATGCGTGCAAACGGACCAATCGATGCGTCATTGCCTGCATTAGAATCTTCGCACGCAGTGGCTTACGCCATCAAACTTGCTCAAGAATTAACGCAAGATCAACACATCATCGTCAATCTCTCAGGGCGTGGTGATAAAGACATACATACGATTGCAGAGATTGAAGGCATCGAATTTTAGTTATGCTGAACAATTTATTTGCTCATAGCAAAACTTATACCTTTAGGTGTTAAAGGGCATTTTTTACCAAACTCTTTGTTGTCTGAATTTTCAAAAAAGTCACTTATATTTTATAAGTTCCTATTTTTAAAATTCCTTACGCCTTGATTTTGTAAAAAATTACCACTTTAAAATCTAGCAGAAATCCAATTTATCGTTAAAATTTAGCAAATTTTACGAATAATAATAAAAAAATGACGTATTTTTCTAAAAATTAGTAATTATTGGCTTAATTTTGACTAAAAAATCAGTTTTTATGGCGATATGCTTTTATTTGTTCCGGGTATTCAGTCTTTAATTTTTAGCCACCAGAGTAATAAACCGAGCTGAGCAATTAATAGTGGGGCGACAGACAACAGCACGCTTTCCCAGCCAAAGTTAAATACAAACCAGCCAGCAGAGAGAGAAGCAATGGCTTGAAGGCTAAAGATTGAAAAATCATTAACTGACTGAACCTTAAATTTTTCAGATTCGACGTAAGACTGGGGTAATAAACTGGTGCCGCCAATGAATAAGAAATTCCAGCCTAGTCCTAGCAAAATAAGTGCCACCCAATAGTTGTCTAAAGCGTGGCCTGAAAGGGCGATGGCGATACAGATAAAATACAATAAAACACCGACAATCATCATTTTACTTAGGCCCAGCAGCTTTACAATCAAAGGAGTGAATAAGGATGGTAAGAACATGGCGATGACGTGAGATTGGATGACAAACTTAGTGTTTTCTAGAGAAAACCCGTCAATCACATGCATGCTCATCGGCGTTGCTGTCATGATATAGCTCATCACTACGTAGCCAGTGGCCGCACCAGACATGGCGATGATAAAAACACGTTGTTTAATAATATCGCGCAAACCCCTGCCAGATGATGCGTGGCTTGACACAGCAACGTGGCTGGACTGATAAAACCAGAGCAGGATAAACGCCAATACAAAACAAAGGCTAAGTAAGGCAAAGGAGCCAATAAACTTAGTGGTAAATAAATCTTGCCCCAAGATGGCAATTTCAGGCCCTAAGTAGGCGGAGAGTAGGCCGCCAATCAGCACCGCTGAGGTGGCAGTAGCGCTTAATTCTTGATCAACGCTTTCAATGGCTGCAAATCTAAATTGATTCATGGTGGCTGTGGTAATGCCGAATAAAAAAGTGGCGGTGCAAAATAAAACAAAAGACTGAATTTGTAATGCATTTATTGCTAGAAAAATAATGAGCAGCGTATAAACACAAACGCCCAAAAAAGTACGTCTGCGACCGATGATCGACATGATGTAATTGATGGGGATAATGCTACTGGCTGTGCCGACGACCAAAAGTGCGACTGGCAAGGTTGATAAGCTTTCATTTGGTGCTAATGATTGGCCGATAATACCGCCTAAAAAAATCATAAAAACACTTAGAGACATGAATAATGCCAGGCTGGCCGTTAATATCCAGACATTTTTAGGCAGGGAAAACACTTATTTTTTAGTCGGGCGTTGCCAGTTTTTTAGGGTGGTTTGTTTAGAGCGACTTAAGCTGAGTTGGTCTTCTGGTACGTCTTTAGTAATGGTGGATCCTGCGCCAATGGTGGCATTTTTGCCGATGGTAACCGGAGCAATGAGTTGTGTGTCTGAGCCAATGAATGCGCCATCTTCAATCGTAGTTTGGTGTTTGTTAGCGCCATCATAGTTGCAAGTGATTACGCCAGCGCCGATATTAACCTTAGCGCCGATGGTGCTGTCGCCGATATAGCTCAGGTGTGAGACTTTTGAGCCCTTACCAATGGTGGATTTTTTAACTTCAACAAAATTACCAATTTTTGCGTTTTCACCAATATTAGCCTGTGGGCGAATGCGCGCAAACGGACCAATCGATGCGTCATTGCCAATGATGGCACCTTCAATGACAGAATTTGGCAATATGGCTACATTATCGCCAACCTTAGTATTTCTTATTACACAGTTTGGTGCAATTGTCGTATTATTTCCCAGTGAAACATCGCCTTCAATCACCACATTGACATCGATTTCACAGTCTTGGCCAAAATTAAGTGTTCCTCGACAATCAAAGCGTGCCGGGTCTTTCAAACCGAGACCTTGTTGCATAAATTTGGTTGCTTGGTTTTTTTGAAAGGTTCTTTCCAGTTCTGCTAATTGTACTTTGTCGTTCACACCTGCCACCTCAAATTCATTTTTTGTAATCACTGAAGCAATGGTTTTTCCATCATTCACTGCAATTTCAATAATGTCTGTTAAATAAAGCTCACCCTGAGCATTGTTTGAATCTAAACCGCTCAGATAAGTTTTTAATAAGCCACTTTCTACAGCCATAATACCGGTATTCACTTCACAAATTGCAAGTTGTTCTTTATCGGCATCTTTTTGCTCAACAATGGCTTGTATTTGATTGTTATCTCGAATGATGCGACCATAGCCTGTAGGGTTGTCCAAGATGACAGAGAGCAGCGATATGCCACTTTTTTGTGCTTGAGTAACTAAGTTGTTTAGGGTTGATTGTTTAATCAGTGGTACATCTCCATACAATACCAAAGAGATTGAATCATCATTGATGTGAGGCATGGCTTGAGCAACGGCATGTCCTGTGCCGAGTTGCTCGGTTTGTTCTACCCAATTGATTGAATTATCGTTAATCGTTTGCTTCACTTGTTCACCACCAAAGCCATAGACCACATGTACTTGTGAACAAAGTTGATGCGCCTGGGAGAGTACGTGCCCTAACAGGGTTTTATCCGAGAGTATTTGTAAGACTTTGGGCTTGGTTGAATTCATACGCGTGCCTTTCCCCGCTGCAAGAATAATTCCGTAGACTTGAGTCATGACAATGCTTTAGAATTTTTCAACAACAGGGTTTTGGTCAAGATAAGCCCGAGTAATGCCTGGTGCAATAAAGCTAATTGTGCCCATAATCTGATTATTTTTACGACCTATGCTGTAAGTAGCAGCACGCATTTTGATTGGAGCGTCTTTAAATATCTCTGAAAAATTACGTGCGTTACGTGATTGCTTTTTAAACTCGTCTTTACTAATAAAAGTGTATTTAATGCTGTGATTTTTATAAGCATCATTTTCAAAATTAGCAATAAGCCTAGTGAAATCGTTTTTGGCAAAGGTGTTACTGCTAATTTTAATTATATCTAAGCGCGTCTTTCCATCCTCAATGAGCGCCAGGTCAAACTGGGTTTTCATCACGTAAAACATTTTTTTGATTTTGCTGATACTATCCAATGGCATCATCAGTACGATAGATACCAATCGATCATTTAAGAATCGAAAGGCAATTTCAGTATTTTCTCCGGATAGAGAATGGTTTTGCATGCATAAAGTGCCCTGTTCATATTTGGCAGAACAGTCTTTTAATTTGTGTATTTTCTGTAAATAGGCTTTAGGTGTGCCAACGATGTATTGCTTGTACAGTCGAATTTGTTCGGCAGCAATACTGGTAGCGCTTAGTAATAAAAATAAACCAATAAGAGTTAGGCGTTTCATAACTTCATATTATAAGAGAACCTGGTAAAAAAAATACAATAAAATCAAACACCATGAACGATTGTTGTTATCACTGTTGGTTGTAGCCAAAACCAATAAAGTAAGCGTTGCGATTGTGATTACTATAATGTAATAAGACTGAGAAAAAATTAAACACTATTTACAAGAATAGTATATAATTTAGCCTCTTTTAGATTCACATAAGCGTTATAGACATGAAAACAGATATTCACCCTAATTACGACACTGTTAAAGTAGTGTGTTCATGCGGCAATACTTTTGAGTCGCGCTCAACGATTGGTAAAGAAGAGCTACACTTAGACGTATGCTCTAGCTGTCACCCTTTTTACACAGGTAAGCAAAAAATTATGGATAGTGCAGGTCGTGTTGAGAAGTTTAAATCACGTTACGCTTCATTTAAGCGGTAAGCACCAAGAATTTAATAAAAAAAGCCACATAAGTGGCTTTTTTTATGCCCGATTGTATGAGCGTTTAGGGTAAAAAATCATTATAATTATTGCACTATTAATTTTTTAACGAGAAGCCATGCCATTTGACTATATTAAAGCCTTATTGAAACAGCCCACATCACGTACTCCTATATGGGTGATGCGACAAGCAGGTCGTTATTTACCCGAATATCGCGCCACTAGAAAAAAAGCTGGCGATTTTATGAGTTTATGCAAGAACCCAGAGCTTGCTTGTGAAGTGACCATGCAACCGATTGATCGATTCGATCTGGATGCAGCTATCTTGTTCTCTGATATCTTAACCATTCCTGATGCGATGGGCTTAGGTTTGTATTTTAGTGAGGGTGAGGGGCCAAAATTTAAGCGTCCAATTAAAACCCTGGCAGATATTGAAGCAATCCCATCAGAGGTCAATAACGATTTAACTTATGTGTTTGATGCAGTTTCAACAATTAAAGCGGCTTTAAAAACTCGTGCGCCGTTGATTGGGTTTAGTGGCAGCCCTTGGACATTGGCAACTTATATGATTGAGGGCGGCAGCAGTAAAACATTTGCCAAAACCAAGGCAATGTTATTTAATGATCCGCAGATGCTGCACTTGTTGCTGGACAAATTAGCCGATAGTGTGATCGCTTATTTAGATCAGCAAGTACTGAGTGGTGCAGATAGCTTAATGGTATTTGACACCTGGGGCGGCGTACTTTCCAAACCTAATTATTTGGATTTCTCACTGGCCTATATGCAAAAAATTGTCAGCAATGTCAAGGCAAAACATCCAAACACGCCCATTACCTTGTTTAGTAAAAATGGCGGTAAGCATCTGAAAGAAATTTCTAGTACTGGCTGTGATGGCGTAGGCATTGATTGGACAGTAGAGTTGAGCGAAGTACAGAGAAAAATTGGCGACAAGGTAGCTATCCAAGGCAACTTAGATCCTGCTGTTATGTACGGTACACCCGAAGTTGTTCGAGCAGAAGTTAAAAAAGTTTTAGACCAATTTAAAGGTGATACAGGCCATATTTTTAACTTAGGACACGGTATTACCCCAGATGTTGACCCTGAGAACATGAAAGTATTGGTCGACAGTATACACGAGTTTAGCGCAAGATAAGAATCTAATCCTATAACCATGTCTAGAATTACAACAGTTTTTAACCAACTTAAATCGACGGATAATAAGGCTTTTATTCCATTTATTACCGCAGGTGATAGTGGTTTAGACAATACATTTGAACTGATGCAAGCCTTGGTCGCCAATGGGGCCGACATTATTGAATTGGGTGTGCCATTTTCTGACCCAATGGCTGATGGCCCGATAATTGCTAAATCGCATGAGCGCGCTGTGGCCGAGGGCGTGAGTTTGCATGATGTGTTGAATTTGGTTAAAAAGTTTCGACAAATCAATAATACAACTGCTGTGGTATTGATGGGCTATCTAAACCCAATAGAAATATTTGGCTATCAAGTATTTGCTGATGAAGCAAGTAAAAGTGGTGTGGACGGTGTGTTGGTAGTAGATATGCCACCAGAAGAAGCGCATGATTTAAAAGCTTGTTTAGATGGTGTAGAGGTTGATTTTATTTTTTTAGTGGCACCAACCACCACCAATGAACGTTTAGAATTCTTGGCTACAATTGCCTCAGGGTTTGTGTATTTTGTATCACTTAAGGGTGTGACTGGTGCGGGTCATTTGGATGTGGAATCAGTGAACACTAACATGGCTAGAATTCGACAGTTTATAAATTTACCGGTTGGTGTTGGTTTTGGTATTAAAGATGCGGCAACAGCGAAAGCAGTCTCAACTTGTGCAGATGCAGTGATTGTTGGCTCCTCATTGGTGTCATCTGTTGAACAATATGCGACCGATAGGAATAAAATGTTAGCAACTGTTGGTGGTTTAGCTAATGAAATATCGCAAGCCATTAAAGAACAAAAATAAGGATTTATCATGAGCTGGTTAAAAAAAATCTTACCTTCAATTACCAATGTGGTTAAGAAAAACATCCCTGAAGGTTTGTGGAGTAAGTGCCCTAAATGTGAAACGACCTTGTATGCAGAAGAGCTGAAACAGTTGATGTATGTATGCCCAAATTGTGATTACCACATGCGTATTTCAGCCAGAGTTCGTATTGAGAGTTTTTTAGATGTTGGTGGCCAGGAAGAGATTGCCGCAGATTTAGTTGCAGTTGATCCACTTAAGTTTAAAGATCAAATAAAATATAAAGATCGTTGTTCGCAAGCACAAAAGAACACGGGCGAGAAAGATGCATTGGTGGTTAAAAAAGGCTTACTGAATGGTATGCCTGTTGTAGTGGCAGCTTTTGAGTTTAAGTTTATGGGTGGTTCGATGGGCTCTGTAGTGGGCGAAAAGTTTGTACGCGCTGCGCAAGAGAGTATCAAAAACAACACGCCACTGATTTGTTTCTCTGCTTCGGGTGGTGCTCGCATGCAAGAAGGCTTATTCTCTTTGATGCAGATGAGTAAAACTGCTTTGATTTTAAAGTTATTAAGCGATAAGAAGGTCCCATTCTTTTCTGTCTTGACTGACCCGACTATGGGTGGTGTGTCTGCCAGTTTCGCGATGTTGGGTGATATCCATATTGCCGAACCGAATGCACTGATTGGTTTTGCCGGCCCTCGTGTGGTTGAGCAAACTGTGCGTGAAACCCTGCCTGAGGGCTTTCAACGTAGTGAGTTTTTGCTGGAAAAGGGCGCAATCGATATGATTGTACACCGTAAAGATTTACGCAATAAAGTTCACCAGTTATTGCAGGCCTTGCATGGCTAAATACAAACTATTATTCAAGCTTAGTCATGCAAATGGTGCACTGGTTGACGAGTCTGGAAACACACCGTTTGAATTTGAAATTGGTGATGGCCAGCTTGATCCTTGTTTGGAGTCTTGTATCGAGGAAGCGGTTGTTGGAAAACCACAAACTTTTTTAATGACTTATGACGAGGCATTTGGTTCTATATATGATGAAGCTATTCAAGTAATGGATAGAAGCGATTTCCCAGATAACATTAAGATTGAACTTGATGCTGCCGTTGAATTTGAAACCCCAACAGGTGATTCGTATGTCGGTTGTATTGATAAAGTTGAAGGCGATGACATTACCGTTAACTTTAATCATCCTTTAGCAGGGGCAGGTGTGTCGTTTCAAGTAGAAATACTTGAAAAATACTAAATGAAAGTCTTGTTAGCCAATCCTCGTGGATTTTGTGCAGGTGTTGATCGTGCCATTGAAATTGTAGAGCGTGCTATTGAGTTACATGGTGCCCCTGTCTATGTTCGTAATGAGGTGGTGCATAATAAATTTGTGGTTGATGATCTTAAGACCAAAGGTGCTATTTTTGTCAAAGAAATCTCTGAGGTGCCGACAGGTAAGGTTGTGATCTTTAGCGCACATGGCGTGTCTCAAGCGGTGCGACAACAAGCTAAAGACATCGGCGCCATTATTTATGATGCCACTTGTCCGCTGGTGACCAAAGTACATAAAGAGGTGGTGCGTAAACAGAAGCAAAATCATAAAGTCATTCTCATTGGTCATGAGGGCCACCCTGAAGTAGAAGGCACCCTAGGTCAGTCAAGTGAAGGCACCAGTGTTGAGTTGATTGAAACTGTGGCCGATGTTGATAAGCTAGATTTGACTAATGAACATTTGTCTTACACAACACAAACCACCTTGTCAGTGGATGATACACAGCAAATTGTTGATGCGCTTAGAGATAAGTTTCCTGAAATAAAATCACCAAAGAAAGACGACATTTGTTACGCTACACAAAATCGACAAGACGCTGTTAAAACTCTAATGCAAGACTCCGATGTATTGTTGGTGCTTGGCTCTAGCAACTCAAGCAATTCAAACCGATTGCGAGAAATTGCCGAGAAACTGCATAAAAATGCTTATTTAATTGACGGCGCTGATGAAATACAATCAAGCTGGTTACAAAAAGCCAATACTATTGGTGTGACTGCCGGTGCATCCGCACCAGAAGTGCTAGTTCAAGAGGTGATAAACTATTTATATGATCATGGTGCGACTGAGGTAATCGAAGTAAGTGGCACACAGGAAGATGTTCATTTTCCAGTGCCTGAGGAATTAAGATAATCAGATTATAGGCAAGGCCTATAGCATTAAACAAGGATAAAATATTATGTCAAAAACAGCGCTTATTTGTGGCTCTTACGCCTTTGATTCAATCATGGTGTTTCAGGATCAATTTAAAAACCACATTTTGCCCGACAAGGTGCATATGTTAAACATCTCATTTCTTGTGCCAACCCTGCGTAAAGAGTTTGGTGGTTGTGGTGGAAATATTGCTTATAGCCTACATCTATTAGGTGCTAACTCATTACCAATGGCAACCGTGGGTGAGGATTTTTCCCCGTACATGAGCTGGATGGAAACTCACCACATGAACACCACGCATATGAAAGTTATTGAGGGTGCTTACACTGGTCAAGCCTTTATCACTACCGATATGGATGATAATCAAATCACGGCATTTCACCCAGGTGCTATGAGTGACTCTCATCTAAATAAAGTCAGCGATGCCAGTCATATTGATATTGGTATTGTTTCTCCTGATGGACGAGATGGCATGATTGAACATGCCCAGCAATTTGCTGATGCCAATATTCCTTTTATGTTTGATCCTGGCCAAGGCATGCCAATGTTCTCAGGCGAGGAGCTAACAAGATTTGTAGAGCAGGCTACTTATGTGGCTGTGAATGATTATGAATCACAAATGCTACAAAACAAAACTGGGCTTGATGTGCAAACTATTGCTTCGATGGTAGACGCACTGATTATCACCAAGGGTGGAGAAGGTAGTGAGATCTATACCGGAGGTAAAGTCATTACCATTGCCCCTGCTAAAGCTACTGCAACACAAGACCCAACCGGCTGTGGCGATGCTTATCGTGCAGGCCTGCTGTATGGGCTAATGAACGATTTGGATTGGAAGACTACTGGTCAGTTGGCAGGATTATTGGGTGCGATTAAAATTGCACATTTAGGTACGCAAAACCATCAGTTTGATTTGGACGAAATTAAACGCCTATATAAACAAAATTATGGCGAGCTTTTATTTTAGTGTAATTAACTAGATTAACACTGGCTCTATATTACGAAATATAATTGCCAGACAACATAAGGCAAAAAAATCAAAGAAAATAGGTAGAGACACATGCCTGATGAATGCGGACATGGACTTTCTCTTATTTTCATCGCCTTTTGCATTCTTGAATGTGTTATCTAAGAATAAGCTTGGTTAATTAATAGATGCTCTTAAGGCATTACTTTGTTTAAAAGCAAGTACACTAATATCAGCGCATTGAGAGTATTCATTTTCTTTTGTATATGTATCCAATGGTTTGGAATAGAAACTACCAAAACCATTTAGCTCTACTTTCTCGCCACGAGAAATTAAATCTATAATAGTATCAGTTATTATTTGCAATACATGCTCTGCATCTGCTCTAGAGATTCCTCCCTCTGAAGCGATCTCATTAATTAATTTTTTTGTAATCATAAAGCTACTTGTTAATATTGGGATATAGATCAATATAATACACAATATAATGGATCAGTATGGATCTATTTATTAAAATAAAGTACAAAATACACTATAAATAAATAAGTTGTAATATATAAAAATATAGTGGTACAATAGAGCTGTATTAAAGGATTGTCACACATAATAAAATTTATTAGGAAAAGGAAAATGAATGTTTTAACAAAATTATTTGAATTAAGAGAGTCGTTAGATACTTATGAGCGAGAGATGGGTTTTGACCAGCTTTCAGAAGTAGAAAAATCAGTGCTAGAATTTGTCATGCAGAAAAAAGATGCAACGATTACTGTTATTACTAAGAACCGGTATTTCACAAAGTATTCATTATCTACCATTAAAAGAGCGGTTGGTGTTTTACTAACAAACGAGATTATTTCTGCTAACCAATCGCAGTCTGATAAACGTGCGATGATCCTTACATACAACAAATAATCATCCATTTTTATTGATTGAATTTAAAAAGGCGTCGTTGGGCACTTTTTTGAATCAAGACGAACTTAAAGTTAATGGAATACCATAATATCAATCTAATTGCGTAAAGATTACAATGTATCGTATGAAAAATTATAAAGATCTCACTATTAATAATTTAATTGCTTTTATGGCGGTATTTCTTGCTTCCATTTTAATGATAAATTTATCAGGTTACGATGTCGAAATAGGGACGTACCTATACTTGCCGATTGGCGCCAAAATTTTAGTGTTTTTACTATTTGGCCGCCATGTATTGCCTGGCGTGATGGTTAGCTGTATATTCTGTGGTGTGGTGTTATTTAATTCGTGGGGCGGAAACTTTGAATGGGGTGCTTTTGGTGCCATTATGGGCGCAATCGCACCGTTGGCATCTATGTGGATTATAGAGAAATTAACACTGATCAATTATTCTGGTTTAGAGAATATCAACTTCAGACATATTTTATTTCTAATCTTCTTTACTGCAATATTTCATTCACTAACTCGATTTGCTATCTATGCCAAGAGTGAGGTATTTTCTATAAATCCAGTTGACTTTCTAGGGCATTATTTAGTAGGCGACATGATAGGTGGTATTGTGGTTATATGGACAATCCTAAAAATATTGCCTTTTATTGTTTCGGCGGCAAGAGCGTAGGATATTAGGGCCAAAATAAATCAGATATCTCTCTGCACACAGTATAGAATAAAAGCCAATATCTTTATTACGATGTATACGAACTAATTAAAATGACAAGTCCTTCTCTAGAACAGTTGACAGAACATAGCCTTACATTTGTAATGATTGTACTGTTTGCTTATGTCTCAGTATTATTCGAAAACCAGTGGGCAGTTAATATAGATCTAGTTGGCGGCGCTGTTCTCTTATCCTATATTATATTTAGTCTTCGAATAAT
>JAUWPG010000066.1 GCA_030611725.1 Gammaproteobacteria bacterium | reverse complement strand
CCTAACGATTTAAATTCCTTTTGCATTACAGGAACCAAATCCGTTTGCAAGCTTCTTTTTTCAACATTAGCAGCGAACAACAAAAGAGTTAGCGCCAATCACCATGCCAAATGAGGTTCGTGCAGGTGGTCGTATTCCACTGATTATTGGTCGCGGCTTAACGGATAAAACTCGTCAAGACTTAGACTTACCCGTCAGTAACCTTTTCTTGCGCCCACACGATGCCAGTAATAATGACGCAGGCTACACTTTGGCACAAAAAATCGTTGGCAAGGCTTGTGGTGTTGAGGGTGTACGCCCTGGTACTTATTGCGAACCACGTATGACCACCGTTGGTTCACAAGATACTACTGGTGCAATGACTCGTGACGAGCTAAAAGAATTAGCTTGTCTAGGCTTCTCAGCAGATTTGGTCATGCAGAGTTTTTGTCATACCGCTGCCTACCCAAAGCCGGTGGATTTAGAATTACAACATTCATTACCTGACTTTATGCAATCTCGTGGTGGTGTGGCACTTAAGCCGGGTGATGGCATTATTCATTCGTGGCTTAATCGTATGTTATTACCTGACACGGTTGGTACGGGTGGTGATTCACACACACGCTTCCCAATTGGCATTAGCTTCCCAGCAGGTTCTGGCTTGGTGGCTTTCGGCGCATCAATTGGTGTATTGCCGTTGGATATGCCAGAATCAGTATTGGTTAAATTTAGTGGCACTATGCAAGAAGGCATCACGCTCAGAGATTTGGTTAATGCTATTCCATATATGGCTATTCAGCAAGGCTTATTAACGGTTGAAAAAACCAATAAGAAAAACATTTTCTCAGGTCGTATTTTAGAAATTGAAGGCCTGGGCGATCTTAAAATTGAACAAGCTTTTGAACTCACCGATGCTTCTGCTGAACGCTCAGCCAATGGTTGCACCATTAAGCTTAACAAAGAACCTGTAGAGGAATACTTGCAATCTAATATTGCCTTATTGTCTTCTATGATAGAAATGGACTATGAAGATAAAAAAACCATTGCTCGCCGCATCCAAGCCATGCAAAAGTGGCTAGATACGCCTGAATTATTAGAGGCGGATAACAACTGTGAATACGCAGCGGTAATAGACATTAATCTTAATGAAATTAAAGAGCCAATTCTTGCCTGTCCGAATGATCCAGACGATGTCAAGCTGCTATCTGATGTGGCTAATACCCAGATCGATGAAGTCTTTATCGGCTCTTGTATGGTAAATATTGGTCATTTTAGAGTGGCCGCACAACTGTTAAAAGATCAGTCAAACTTACCGACTGAATTATGGATTGCACCGCCTACTCGTATGGATGAGGCACAGCTTAGAAAAGAAGGCATCTACGAAACCTTTGATGCCATTACTGAACACACAGAAATACCCGGTTGCTCTTTATGTATGGGCAATCAAGCACGTGTTAAGAGCAATGCCACAGTGGTATCAACTTCAACACGCAATTTTCCAAATCGCTTAGGTGATGGTGCTGATGTGTATTTATCATCTGCTGAAGTCGCAGCGATTACTGCTAAATTAGGCCACATCCCTACCCATAAAGAATATCTTAATGCAATGAAAGAGGTACAACCGATGTCAGATAACATTTATCAATACTTAAACTTTGATCAAATCTCTGAATACCAAGCAGCAATCGGGCACATCTCGCTCGATACAATTCTTGAGGAATAATATTTACTAGCAGACAATAAAAAAGCCGTTATCTAAGATAAGCGGCTTTTTTATTGGAATTTATTAAAGCGGATTATTTAATCTTTGCTTCTTTATACATCACGTGTTGTCTAACAACAGGATCAAACTTTTTAACTTCTACCTTTTCTGGGTGAAGACGCTTGTTTTTAGTGGTTGTATAAAAATGGCCAGTTTTAGCCGATGATACTAATTTTATTTTTTCTCTCATAACTTACTCCTAAACCTTTTCGCCACGTGCGCGGATTTCTGCTAGTACAGTGTCGATGCCTTTCTTATCAACAATACGCAAGCCTTTTGCTGTTAACTTAAGTTTTACAAAACGATTTTCATTCTCTACCCAAAAACGGTGCGTGTGAAGGTTTGGATAAAAACGACGACGCGTTCTATTGTTCGCGTGTGATACATTATTGCCACTAATTGGGCGTTTACCGGTGACTTGACATACCTTTGCCATAACTAAACTCATCTAAAATATCAAAGAAAGGGATTATACTTAAAAATTAACTAATTTCAAAGCGAATTTATATAAATATCCTATTTACTATTGACTCAACAAACTGTATTATATGCCCTCATTGGAGGGATGGCAGAGCGGCTGAATGCACTGGTCTTGAAAACCAGCAAGGATTAATCTCCTTCTAGGGTTCAAATCCCTATCCCTCCACCATTATTTTATTGAGGAAAATTATGCCTAAAATCATACATACAGTTTTAGGCATTACTCAAGACGGTAAAAAGTTCAGACCCAGCGATTGGACCGAGAGACTGGTCTGCATCCAACCCGAACAATTAAAACGTTACAACGGGCATTTGAAAATTCGAAAAATTGACGGCATTAAGTCAATTGTTTTTGACGACCAACTAAAATACGCTTGTTCATTTACCTATGATCGTATCCTCTCGTTCGCAAAAATCAATCACCTGATGATTAGCGAAGAAATTGTTGACAATCAAGAAGATGCCTAGCATCAATCAACATACGAACCATGTTGATAAATTGGCTGATGTTGTGGCACCCCGCAACAAAACATAAATTCACTATCTTTGTCAGCTCTAATCGATAAGTTCTGCTCTTCCTTGCACTCCAATAATAACGCCTTAGTTGCGCCAACCGCCTCATCACCTAATACTATTTCTCCCGATATCACATAAATAATCGCATTAAGTCCTTGGTTAATATAAATCTGGTAATTATGATTTTTTGCAAGACTAACATGCTGATAGGTAACATCTGTATGTAATTCAATAGGCGACCCTTCTCCAACAACCGTTCGACAATGACCACCTCCAAAAGTAGCTACAGGTAAATTCTCACTTAGGATCTGTTGATAACTCGGCTTAATTGTTTTAAGACGTTTGGGTAAATTAATCCATAATTGTATACCGGTTGAGCTCCCACTCTCTGCAGGCATTTCCGAATGAACAATGCCTTTCCCGGCGCAGAATACTTGGGCACCGCCACTAGTTACAAATGAATTATTGCCTAAACTATCCTTATGATTCATGCCGCCACTAAGCATGTAAGTAATAGCTTCAAAGCCTCGATGAGGATGATCTGGAAATCCGTGTCCAGCACCAACATCGAAATGATCCCATAATACAAATGGATCAAAATTCATTCGTTGATATATTGGGAACAGTCGATTAACAACCACGCCATCACCTTCGAGCGTTTCTTGGGCATGGGCCTTAGTAAACATGTCTATACTTTCTTATAAATCGTTGATTATTCATATTACAATACTAGCATGATTATCGGCATCCCGAAAGAAATTAAAACACACGAGTATCGCGTAGGTTTAACACCAGAAGGCGCCAAAATACTCACTAAGTCTGGGCACATAGTCATTGTTGAAACCCTGGCAGGCGATGCAACTGGTTTCACTGATCAAGATTATCAAAACTCAGGTGCTAAAATTACTCAGAAGGCCAGCGATATTTTCGAGCAGGCCGAGCTGGTTGTTAAGGTTAAAGAGCCCCAAGGGAGCGAATGCGCAATGCTGTCTCAAGATCAAATATTATTCACTTATCTTCATCTGGCGGCTAATCCAAAACAAGCCGAATTATTACTAGCAT
>JAUWPG010000007.1 GCA_030611725.1 Gammaproteobacteria bacterium | reverse complement strand
AGTTGGACAGGGTGCGGTGGGTATTGAAATTCGTGAAAATGACCAAGAGATTCTAGACTTAATCAAGCCTTTAATCGACCAAGATTCTACCTATAGAGTGAGCGCTGAGCGTGCGATGAATGCCCGTCTAGAAGGTGGCTGCTCTGTGCCGATTGCGGGCTATGCAACATTGGATGGTGATCAAATAAGCCTGACAGGTTTAGTGGGTAACGTAGAGTCTGGCGTCATATTAAAGCACCAGGTATCTGGTCATGTTCATCAGGCAGTGGCATTGGGTGAGATGCTAGGTGATCAGTTGATCAAAATGGGCGCTAAAGATATCTTGAAAATTCAATCATGACAGATTCAGAAATTTTAATACAATTGCCAGAATGGTCAATTGTTAATCAAAAACTATCGAGACAGTTTGTTTTTAATGACTTTATTCAGGCTTTTGGCTTTATGACTCAAGCTGGTATCATAGCTGAAAAAATCAATCACCATCCAGAATGGTCCAATGTATATAACACTGTTAATGTTGAGTTAATAACGCATTCTCAAGGATGTATTAGCCAATTAGATGTTGAACTAGCAACAGAAATGAATAAAATTTTTAATCAAATAGGATAAGAATATGTTGAGATCGATTGAGAGAGTTTTTTTTTGGTTTGTACAACGTATAGGATTGATGTTTGCCCTAGTTTCATTTGTGGCAGTGATTATTTTAGGGTTTGTGAGTTACGAAAAATTGAACACCAAAGCCAGTGATACAATTAGTGTACCAGTGATTTATTTTTCTCAATATCAAAACTCTGTTAATGATCAACAACAAAATATTGAAAAATCTATCACCAAGACGGTGGATGTTTTTAATTCACAAGATCAGAGCGCCTTTTTAGCAGATATTGATACCATTGTCAGCAGCTTAGAACAACTTATAGACCAAGTAGTAAGTAAAAATAATCTTCGAGATAGGGTGGAAATGCTGGTGAAAATAAAATCTAGTGTTTACTCTAAGGAATTGCAATTGGCTTATGCTGCTTCATTGGCAGAACTTACCCAGAAAATGGTTAAAGTTAGTGGTGATCAAATTGATGTGGATGATTTTATTGATTGGCATGATAAGGAATTCTCTACACAGGTTGGTATTCAAACACAAAGAAATTTATTGAAAATGAATTCTATTAAATCTCAAAAAATAGCAGGGTTCGTTACATTGAATATGGCAGCTGCCATGTTGGGTATATTCATTATGTTTGTGATGATGCTAGCAATGCTGCGCATTGAGAAAAATACACGAAGATAATATGCAGGCATATTTGCTATAACGGTAGTGAATTTATTGAGTTTGAAAAAAAACCTAAACAATCCTAGAGGTCAAGATTTACTGGTGGAAATAAAGGTCATTTCTATCAACCTAATTGACACCAAAGTTAAGCAATCTATTGTTAAAGACAGTGTACCAAAAATTCTAAGCTATGATGCCTCAGGTATTGTGAGCGCAGTTGGCGAACAAGTGTCACTTTTTAAAGTTGGTGATGAGGTTTTTATGCGGGTAATGTGACGCATGACGGCTTAAATACAACGCGCTAACTCGTGGACGAGCGCCATTGTGGGTCGTAAGCCAAAATCACTCAATTTTGAACAAGCCATAGCACTACCTTTAACCAGTTTACCGCTTGGGAGTCTTTATTTGACCGGCTTAATATAAGCAAATAAGAGAGTTTTAAAAGATTGTTGTCTCAAACTAGATTATTCAATAACGACCAATACCTTTGGTATGGCTATATTAGTAGTATTTCTTAAGTGAGGTGTTTGTTCGACTGTGCCAGATATAGGGGATTTAATCTGGTATTTTTCCAGTTCAATTGTTTGGATCTTTATCAATACGTTATGTGCATCAAGCTCACGCTTTTTGGCATCGTGCTCCATTTTAGCAATGTCTAAATCACGATGAGAAGACACCATGCGATCATACAACTCTTGAGTTTGATTTAAAACCAACAAGGCATCATCAAAGGATTGTTGTTTTATGCTGCCAGTTATTTTCAAGTGCTGCAGTTTTAGCTGAGCCTGTCTATCATCCAGTTTGACCAGTATATCCCCAGCATTAACCTGCTTTCCAGGTGTTGTTATTTCAATAATAGAGCCAGATACTTGAGGATAAATATCTAGTGCTAAAGTGATACTAGGTAGAAGTAAGCCCAATGTCAACCAGTGGTTAAATTTCATATTCTTCTCCAATGAGGTGGTGTAATTTTTTAAGGGTGATAATATAGTTAAATTCATTTTCAGCTAATTTTTTTTCAGTATCAGTATAGTTGACCATAGCAGTGCCAATATCACTTTTGATTTCCAATTCATAGTCTGCACGTGCTTTTTCTAAATATAAGTCTCGATAGTCAAGCTCAACGATTAGCGCTTTGTGGGTTTGTCTCAATGCGCTAAGGTTGAAGTGATAATCCAACGCCTCCCTAAGTAAATCTTGCTGGACTTTTTCAATCTCAAGTTGTTTTTTCTTGGATTGAATTATTAGTTGGGATATTTTACTGTCTTGTTTGGTATTAGCGCCAAATGGCACAGACAGCTGAAGTCCAGCGCGCCACTGGCCATTTTTTTCACGCTGATAACCCTGCTCTCCAAGTCGAACACTTGAATTAATCACTATGCCTAAATTATCTTTTTGCTGGGAAATTTGACGACCAATGGATAATAAATATTGTTTAAGTTGTTTGAGCTTTAAGTTGTTTGTAAGTTTTTTCTGGTAATCAGAAAAATCGGCCAAATCTTTTTTAAATAAAGATTTGTAATCAGGCTTAATGACTTCATCGGGGCGGTTTTCATAATTAACATTAAGCAGTTGTGCTAACTTGGCTCGAGTTTTAATTTGTTCAGACTCTACCTTAATACGTTGAATTTGGCTGGCTTGGGTGCTGGTTTTTTTTTCTAATAATTCCAGCTCTGATGCATGCTGTATGTCGTAATCATCTTTAATTCGACCTTCTCGAACGGCTAATATCGATAGATTTTCCATTATAGTTTCGTAAGACATGTCTGCCAAAATAATATCAAAGAAGCTGCGCATCACTTCAATGGTTTTATCCTGCTGTAATTGTTGAAAAGACAGGGTTGCGTTATTGAGCGTATTTTGTTGAGTGTCTTTTCCAATTTCAATGGCTTGGTTATAAAGCGTTTTTTTAAGGTGAACGAATGCATGAGAATTGTCAACAGCAGAGCCATAATCACTACGTTGAGCAAGTTGTAAATCAATGCTTGTTGTTATGCCGTATTGGTTTTTCCAATCGATAAGCCGGTGTTGTTCAGCATCAATATTAAGAAGCTGCTGTTTTTCGGCGTAATTGTGCTCATTAGCAAGCTTTAGTGTGTCGCCAAGAGTTAGAGGATTGGGTAGCTGTGCTGAGTGGGTAAAACTAGAAGCTAATAATAATAAAAAACTTAAAAATTTCATCGATGTTTACGCTTATAACGAACAAATTTTTCTTTTAAATAAGCCTTTTCAACCATGTATTTGGCTAATAGCAGGAAATCTTGTTGATTGGCAAATCCTGTGCGTCTGACCACTCGATTGCCTTTGAGGTCAAAAAAAGCGAGCACGGGTGTGGCACCAATTCGATTGTGTCTTTTAGCAAAAAACCTTTCATTGGTATCGTTACCATTAAAATCAATCATTTCAAGGTTTGATTTAGTGTTTATTTTGTAATTTAAAAAATGTGCCTTGAAGTATTCAATAACTTTTGGCTGGTTTAATACATGACGCTCCATTTTTTGACAAAAAGGGCAATCATCCAAATGGAAAAATATAAAAATACCGTCTTTATTAACATCTTGGGCATCGCTTAAATTTTCCGAATAATCATTAAAATGCTGGTCGAATAACGCACTGTTTGACAATGCCGGCAAGGCGACAAGTAGGCCTAAAATTAGGATTAGTTTTTTATACATTAAGTGGCCTCAAAAAGATGTGCAGGTTCATTGGTATTATCATACCAATGAACATTAAGAATGACAACTGAAAATTTATCTCAGATATCGAGTCTACTCAAAAAGAGCATTGACAAACTCTTTGGCGTTAAAAGGCTTTAAATCATTAATGCCTTCACCTACGCCAATATAGCGCAGTGGTAAATTAAGCTCATCAGAAATAGCAAATACCACACCACCTTTGGCGGTACCATCGAGTTTGGTAATGCTAATACCACTTAGACCAACTGCCTTGTTAAATTCCTTTGCCTGATTAATCGCATTTTGTCCTGAGCCACCATCAATCACTAGCATGGTTTCGTGCGGGGCATTTTCATTGTGCTTTTTAAGTACACGTTTGATTTTTTCAAGCTCTTGCATCAGATTGCCTTGAGTATGTAATCGCCCTGCGGTATCAGCAATAAGAATGTCAATACTTTTGGCTTTGGCGGATTCGTACGCATCATATATCACGGAAGCAGCATCTGAGCCAGTTGCTTGAGCGACTACAGGTATATCATTACGATCGCCCCAAACTTTGAGTTGCTCAACTGCTGCTGCACGGAAAGTATCACCAGCGGCAAGCATGACTGACTTACCTTGGTTTTGGAAAGATTTTGCTAATTTTCCAATGGTGGTGGTTTTTCCAGCACCATTAATACCAACCACCAAAATCACAAAAGTCTCACCAATATCGGTCTTTAGTTGACTGTCCTCAATCAGCAATTTTTCTAATTCTTCTTTTAAGAACTGATACAGACTGTCAGAATCTCTAAGTATTTTACGTGAGGCATTTTTTCGTACCGATTCTAAAATTTTATCCGTTGTATGGATGCCAATATCTGCAATAATAAGTAAGGTTTCTAGCTCATCAAGTAAATTATCGTTGATTTCTTTTTTACCTAGTAATAACGCCGATAAATCAGAGCCGAGTTTCTGCCTGGATTTAATCAGGCGCTCTTTTAATGAAGCAGGTTTTTCTGATTGTGCAGATTTATCTTTTTTTAAAAAATTAAACAACGGTTTTCTCTATAATTGGTCATTCTATGAAAGTATTAATTTTACTATCCTTTTTTTTGTTTCAATCTTTATTTGCCAATGAGATCGATTTATCTCATCAAGGCGTTTCTCAGGTAACTTTAGATAATGGCTTAAAGATTGTTGTAAAAATCGACAAACGTGCACCAGTGTTTATTTCACAACTTTGGTATCAAGTGGGTGCCAGTGATGAGTCACAACCGACTACAGGAGTGTCGCATATGTTAGAACATATGATGTTTAAAGGGACGCTTGCCTATAAAACCGGTGAATTTTCACAAATTATTGCCAGGAATGGTGGTGATGAAAATGCTTTTACTTCTAAAGATTTCACTGCTTATTATCAAAAAATGCACAAGTCTAAACTAGAACTGGCCATTAAGATGGAGGCTGATCGTATGCGTAACCTTACTTTTTCTAATCGAGAACTTACCAAAGAAAGGCAAGTGGTGATCGAAGAGCGTCGCATGCGTGTGGAGGATAAACCCAATTCAAAAGTGTATGAAAATTTGCGCCTAATTTCTTTTGATAAAGAAGGCGCTTACCACTCACCAGTGATTGGATTTCAACAAGATTTAGAATCATACAGTTTGAACGATCTTCGAGTTTGGTATGAAAAATACTATGCACCAAACAATGCCACGTTAGTTGTAGTGGGCGATGTAGATCCTGATAAAGTCATTGCTTTGGCCAAGCAATATTTTGGTGTATACGCACATAATCCGAATATCAAAAATATGCAAAATCCATCGATTGCGCATACGGGGAAATCACGTATCTTAAAACTCAAAGCTGAGCTGCCTTTTTACGCTTTGTCATTTCCTGTGCCAAGCCTTAAAAGTATCAAAGATGAACACAATGCCTATGCGTTAGAGATGCTGGCTTATGTGCTTGATAACAGCTTGTCAAAGGCGCTGATTAGAAATCAACAAATCGCCTCTAGCATTGGTGTTGGTTATCGCCTGTATGATAAGTATGACACATTATTCACTCTGAGTTTTGTGCCAGCCAATGGTGTGAGTAATGACACTGTACTTAGCGCCATCAAAGCTCAAGTGCTTGAGTTCATTAATAAACCTAACTTAATTCAAGGTGAATTGTCTCGCACTAAAGCGCAACTCGAGGCTGATTTTGTATTTGAACAAGATCAAATATCTACCCAATCTTATTATTTAGGTATGCTATCAACGGTTGGTTTGGGCGTAGATAAGATGTTTACTTATGTCGATAAGATGAATGCCATTAATACAAAAGACGTGTCAAAAGTTGCTAAACAGTATCTAGATTTTACAAATTCCAATTCAGTTGAGCTTATTCCGCAGGGGGTTAAATGAGAGTTTTAGTCTTATTAATGTTATTGGTTAGTAGCGCACAAGCCAAGCTTGACATTCAACATTGGACAACCCCTGAAGGCGCTAAAGTATTTTTTACAGAAACCAAGGGTTTGCCAATGCTGGATATCCAGCTCAATTTTGATGCCGCCTCCTCAAGAGATGGTGATCAATTTGGTTTAGCATCACTCACCAGTACGCTATTCGGTACAGCTACCAAATATCACAACGAAGAGCAAATTATCAATGCATTTGAATCAGTTGGTGCACAGTTTTCTAACAGTTCGCTTAAAGATATGTCGATCGTGTCATTACGCACATTAACACGACAACCGATCTTAAAAAAATCCCTAGACACTTTTACCGAAGTCATTACTCAGCCTAGCTTTGAGCAGCTTTATTTAACACGAGAAAAACGCCAAACTTTACGCGCCATTGAAGCGGCTAAGCAGTCACCGGCTAGTGTGGCTTCATTGGCTTTTGATAAGGCTGTATTTTCAGACCATCCGTATGCACATGCAAAAATAGGCACAGAAGAAAGCATTAATCAAATATCAATTAAAGATATAAGGCGGCACTACCAGCAGTTTTATGTGGCAAAAAATTTGACCATTGCTTTAGTCGGTGACATTAGTAAAGTAAAGGCCAAACAAATTGCTAGGCAAATCTCTCATGGACTCAATGTTGGACAAAAAGCTAAAATCAACTCAATCGTATTGCCATTAGAACAACCACAAACCATTCATATTGAGTTTCCCTCAAAACAAACCCATTTACTAATTGGGCAAGCTGGGATTAATCGCTCGCATCCTGATTATTATCCTTTGTACTTAGGTAATCATATTTTTGGTGGTAGTGGGCTCACCTCTGTCATAAGTGACGAGATCCGTGAGAAGAAAGGCTTGGCTTATTCGGCTTATAGTTACTTTAGTAAAATGCAGTCGAATGGTATGTTTATGATGCGCCTACAAACCAAGAATACACAAACCGATGAAGCCAAAAATATTGCCATTCAAACGCTTAAAAATTTCAGAAATAATGAAATTAGCATTCAGAAACTCCAAGATGGCAAGGATAACATTATCGGTGGCTTCGCTTTAGAAACGGCGAGTAATGCCAATATCCTTACTTATCTGTCCATTATTGGCTTTTACGACCTTCCACTGGATTATTTGAGTGGTTTTACCGATAAAATCAAGGATATTAGCGCCAAAGATATTCAAAAGGCCTATGAAAGACTTATTAATATGGACAGACTTATTGTTTTGAGTGTTGGGCGTAAATATTAAATATTTAATATTTAGTTTTTATTTATGATATATTATCAAAACTAGCTGGTTAGCTAGGGTTTGTTATATTGTTAACTAAGAGGAGAGATAAGTTATGATAAAGAAAATTATAAAGGGTTGTGCCACTGCTTTTGCTTTGGTAGGTATGGTGTTTGGTTTTAGTGTTAGTGCTCAGGCAAATTATGGAACTCAAAAAGTTGCCTATCACGTTAATTATGATGACGCCAAAAGACAGGGTGGTGCATTAAAAAATATTCAAAATCATATTAATGCAGTAGGTGCAAAAAATATGGATATTAGGGTTGTAATGCATGGCAAGGGGCTGTCTTTATTGTTACTACCTGAAGAGGCAGGGAATACCAAGCTACCTGTCGGAAATGCAACAGATGTAATGCAAGCAAAAATTGCTGGCTTAAAGGACCAAGGAGTCACTTTTAAGGTTTGTGCTAACACTGTTAAAGGTAAGAAAATCAATGTAAGTGATCACCTGTATGATGCCGAGCCTTCTGATATTGTTCCAAGTGGTGTTGCGGAATTATCAGCTTTACAACAACAAGGATTTACTTATTTAAGACCATAATTGGTTCATTTTTGTTAAAGTTAAAAGTCCTATTCGTAGGGCTTTTTTTTTGCATGAACGTTTAACTAGGATTTTAAGATTGTAGAAAATGGAATTTTTATTTTCATATGGAACATTACAAAATATAGAGGTTCAATTCGAAACGTTTGGACGAGAATTAACGGGCTTTAACGATGCGTTGTTAGGTTATAAGCTTAACAAGGTTAAGATAAATGATCAAAATGTGGTGGTTTTGAGTGGTGAAAGTTATCATCCGATTGCCGTTGTTACGTGCGATCTTGCGGATGAAATATCAGGCACGGTGTTTGAAATTACTACTGAAGAATTGGCCCAATCAGATGAGTATGAAGTTGATGAGTATCAACGAGTGATGGGGAGATTAAAATCAGGTAAGAATGCCTGGGTTTATGTTAGCGCAGATAAGAATATCTGCGCATAAAATCTTAATCGTTTATAGGTTGCTTCCGATTTGAATTAAGAAATTTTCAAACGGACCCATATTTTTTACTGCTTCAACCATAGGACCTTCAAATGACAGTCCACCTAGAGGCGACATATGGAACATTGGACCATTGTCTCCAGTACCCATTATTTTCCAATCGGCTGCAGTTGCAGTCATTTTGTAGTCAACGGAAAGGTCTAATTTAGAAGTTGCACCCATTTTTGAAGAAACAATCTTTCCAGTTTTATCTAATTGTAATTCGGCGACCATATCAGTGTTTTTTACAAAAATTTGTAGTACTTTGTAACCCTTGCCACCGTCGTTTGAAGCCCATCCTGATGCCACAAGTTCTGCAGGTGTGGAAGAGTTATTAATGCCATCTACAAGGCCTTTTAAGTCAGCCGAAGCATTTAATGCAAACAATGCAACGAATAAAGTAATAATTTTTTTCATATTTCCCCTTTTTTTAAATTATATATTTTTAAGTTATTTTTCAAGTTACTAATGTTTTAAAAAAGCTTTCTTTTTCTCAACAAAACACTTATAAATTTTACGCATATTTTGATGTGTTAATGATGTGTTTAGAGTAGTATTTTTTCAATCTTTACTGATTTGATAAAATCTTTCTGCCAGTTGTCACCCAGGGTTTTTTCAGCCATGACTTCAACTGGATAAATCGGCTCAATACCCGTAGATGCTTGATAGCGTGATAAGCCTTGTCGACAAGCGGGGCAAGTGGTAAGCATCTTAATGCCTTTTTTGGCTTTTGGTGTGCCAATCAATGTTGTCAAATCTTTTTGAATTTCGTTTTCTTTTTTAAACTTTACCTGTTTAGCAATGTCAGGACGCGCCACTGCAAAGGTGCCTGCTTCACCGCAACAGCGATCGTTGCTAGTTACTTCAGACCCCATAATTTTTGAAATTACATCAGCAGAATTTCCATTCTTAATTGGGTCATGACACGGTGCATGGTAGAGGTATTTTTCATCAGTACTATCGAGTTTGACATCGTTAGCTAGTAAGTATTCGTGAATATCAGTGAGTTGAGAGTCTTTAAAAATATCACCGAGCTCGTATGTCATTAGCTGATCAATACAGGTACCACAAGAAGTTAATACATGCTTGATGTCTAAGTAGTTGAGTGTATTGGCCATACGATGGAACAATACACGATTATCAGTAGAAATCTCATTGCTTTTAGCTTCATTACCGGCGCTTTTTTGTGGGTAACCACAGCATAAATAACTTGGTGGCAGTACAACTTTCACTCCTTGATGATAGAGCAGGGCAATAGTAGCCAAGCCAATTTGTGAGTACAGGCGCTCAGAACCACAGCCTGGAAAATAAAACACACTCGGTGAATCAGCATTAGATTTGTCAGGATGCGCCATAATTGGAATGGTACCTGCATCATTGATATTGAGTAAACTGCGCAATGGCGCCATACCAGTATCAGTGGGCAATGGTTTGTCTAAAATAGTGACCAATTCAGTGAGTGCACTCGGGTTACCGACCGTTTTATTAGGTTGTTTCTTTAAGAAGGGCTTGCTGAGTCTTGAGGCTATGTGCTGAGCTTTATAACTAAAGTCAATTAACAGCTTTTTAGTTAAGTTGATTTGCCACGGCTTGGTCATATTTAAATAAGCAATGGAAACTCGAGCGGCAATATTGGTGTGGCGTTTATTTTTCTTAACCAGAATATTTTTCATTTTGATTGATACATCGCCAAAATCAATATTGACTGGGCAAGGCGCCTCGCAACGATGGCAAATAGTGCAATTATCAGCAATATCGTTAAATTCGTCAAAATGAGCGATCGAAATCCCTCGCCGAGTTTGCTCCTCATAAAGGAAGGCTTCAGAGATTAAGTTGGTGCCAATAATTTTGTCACGTGGAGAATAGAGTAAGTTAGCTTCAGGTACGTGAGTGGTGCATACATCTTTACACTTACCACAACGTAAACAGGATTTCACCATGTCGTTAATTTCACCAATTTCACTACTTTCTAAAATCAATGCCTCTTGTTCAACCAAGCGTAGGGAAGGAGTGAAGGCGTTTTCTAATCCGCTGCCAGGCATAAGCTTGCCTTTATTAAAGTGACCATTTGGATCAATCTTATTTTTATAATCGATAAATTCTTGTTTGAATTTATCTGACAAATATTGATATTTAGTCAGACCAATGCCGTGCTCACCTGAAATCACGCCACCCAGTTGTTCGGCCAAAATCATGATCTCATCTACTACTGCCTCAGCTCGATGTAACATTTCCGTATTGTGTGAATGTACCGGGATATTAGTGTGTACATTGCCATCACCTGCATGCATATGTGTTGCTACAAAAAGGCGTATTTCCCGGTATTCACCATGAATAGTTTTAACTTTTTTACGAATCTTAATAAAGAGGTCACCCATCAATAAATCATTTAAAGGCTGAGCGAACTCATTAACATAAGAAATAACATGCTCACCAGTTTGAATGGCTTTAAATTTAGAGACTTGATCTAGACTGTTGAGCGCATTTGTCCACGCTGTGTTTATTTCATCAAGTAAAGATAGAGCATTGGTAATTTTTTCTTTAATAAGACTGGATTCTGGATTAATACTTTGAAAATAAGTTTTAACAGCATCAAGAGTTGCTAGCTTATTTTCGATCGAGAGGCGAATATTAATGTGCTCAATACCTTGACTATAATCGCCAAGCTTATCGAGTGGTATTACTACGTCTTCGTTAATTTTAAAAGCATTGGTGTGTGCTGCAATCGCAGCTGTGTTAGCGCGATCTTTCCAAAAAGTTTGTCTTTTTGCAGGCAGTTTAGCAACAAAGCATTCACCTTCACGATCTTGCGTTAATTGAATAATTTTATCTATTTGGCTATCTAGTGAAGATTGACTATTGGCACTAATATCAATCAATAGTACCATTTTTGGTAGTTTTGATCGGTTGGCTTTAGTGGTGTAATGCACGGCTTTAATATAGCGTGCATCAAGGTGCTCCATGCCAACCAAATCAACATCTGTATTAGCATCGACACTATCTTTAACGGCGACAATGGCAGAGACTGCATTGTCTAAATCATGGCCAAAAAATTCAAGACACAAAGTATTAATGTGTTCGAGCGGTTGGTGCAGAATAAATTCTGCCGAGGTGATAAATCCATCACAACCCTCTTTTTGAATACCTGGGAGGCCGTCTAAAAATTTATTAGTAACATCTTTTCCCAGACCACTTTTCCGCATATGGGTAGAATTAATGGTCAATATTTTAGTTCTGAGAAGAGTTTTCCCATCATTTTTTAAATGATGAATTTTAAAACTAACTTTATCCAGTAGTTGAATTTTATCTTGGTTGTGATCAAGGCGTTTAACTTGTAGCCAGTTGCCATCTGGCATTACCATTTTCCAAGACAGTAAGTTATCAATAGTCGTGCCCCAACGTAGGGCTTTTTTACCACCGGCATTCATCGCTACATTGCCACCAATTGTACAAGCATCTTGTGAGGTTGGATCAACTGCAAACACTAAATTATTGGCAGCAGCTAATTCACTAACGCGCTTAGTAATAACACCTGCACCAACATTAACGGTATGCAAGCCGTCTTGGGATTGAATGGCGTCAATATGGCTAAGTTTTTCCGTATTAATTACTGCAGTTTTCGTATCCAATGGGATCGCACCACCAGTATAGCCCGTACCACCACCGCGTGGAATAATGGTTAAACCGAGTTCAATACAGGTTCTGACTATGGCGGCAATTTCAAACTCAGTGTCAGGGGTGATGACTACAGCAGGATATTCAACGCGCCAATCAGTTGCATCAGTTGAATGCGATGATCTTGATAAAGCATCAAAACGAATGTTATTATTATGGGTAACTTTTAGCAAGGCTTTTTTAATGCGCTGTTTATTGTTTTTGAATTCACTCAAACAATGTTTAAAGCTATTGACTGCTTGATCAGCACTGCATACCAATTCAAGCACTTTTTCATTGCCATTGGCGCGGGACCTAATCTGATTTAGGCGTGAATAAAGTGCCTCAGTAAGGGCTTTCCAACGACGTTTGTTTTTGATTAGATCTTCTTGTAAATAGGGATTTCGGTTAACCACCCATATATCACCCAACACTTCAAACAGCATTCTAGCACTTCGACCCGTGTTACGATCTTGTCTAAGTTGATTGAGTAATTCCCATGATTCTTCACCTAAAAAACGACACACAACTTCCTTATCTGAGAACGACGTGTAGTTATAAGGGATTTCTCGATATTTCTTCAAGTGTTTAAAGAGGGTGGTTAGTTTCGCTTTATTTTACTATAATGGTCAGCAACTGTATTTATTGTTAGGGATTATATGTTGTGGATAAAGGCTTTTCATATTATTAGTGTTATCACTTGGTTTGCAGCATTATTTTACTTGCCGCGTTTGTTTGTGTATCACGCTATGAGTGAGGATAAAGTAAGTATTGAGCGTTTCAAGGTAATGGAGCGCAAGCTTTATCATGGCATTATGATGCCAAGTTTTGTGATTGCCACCATCTTAGGCGTGTGGATGTTGCAAGATTTTGCTTGGCAAGCATATGCAGGACAATATTGGCTTTATAGCAAACTTGCATTGGTGGTCGTTTTGATTGCTTATCATTTTTATTGTGGCCATTTAATCACTGTATTTAAGGCTGATAAAAATACACATTCGCATGTGTTCTATCGTTGGTTTAATGAGTTTCCAGTGTTAATACTGGTGGCGATAGTTATTCTGGTAGTGGTTAGGCCTTTTTAATTATTTACCAGTAAGCTTTAGATAATTATCAGCCAAAGCTTCATAGATAGGCTGTTTAAAGATTTGCTTTGATACCCAATTAGCGATAAAAGCAACCAAAAGTCCTGGAATCAGTAGGTGTAGTGTAGTGGTCATTTCTAAAACAACAAATACTGATGTTAGCGGCGCTCTAATTACTGCACTAAGATAAGAGATCATTGCCATAATGATAACCACTTGGGTGTCGATCTGCGTATAGAAATTAGCAGCCTCTGAGCCAATACTGGCACCTATTGAAATGCTTGGCATAAACAACCCTCCCGGGATGGTTGAGGCAAGCGAGGTTAAGGTGGCAAAGTACTTCATGGCAAAAAAGTCCGGACCTAGGTCTGTACCAGCTAGCATTAACAACACCTCATCTTTGCCAGACCCTGCAATTTGGCCAGCCGATAAGTAATTAAAGCTTGCCACAATAAATCCAAGAACCGTAGCAATAATGATGACTCTAAGTTTGCTATGTGTAATAAATTTGTTAATAAAGAACAGGGTAGATCTTGAGAATAATCCGCCGAATATACCAGCCAAAATAGCCAAAGGTAATAAATGCCAAACTAGCGACAGGTCGAGAGAATAAGTCGAAAGGTTGGTTAGATAACTATCATTACCACGATACATTGTTGCTAAGAGATAGACTATGCCACTCATAACAGCAATTAATATTAATGCCTGTTTTTTGAGTGAGCGACCAATTTCTTCGTAAGCAAATAAAAATCCTGCAATTGGTGCATTGAATGCAACAATTAATCCAGCACTACCGCCGATAGCAATCAGAGCATGAACCAGTAATTTACGTTTGAGTTTTATAAAACGATTAAACCCAAAAAAGATTGAACCACCAATATGGATACTAGGACCTTCAATGCCAATCGGTGCACCACCCAGCATGCCTATAAAAATAAAAACAATCTTGCCTGCCGCTATTCTAAATGAAAGTAGTTTTTGACGAATATTTTTGTTACGAGAATCATTGGCTGCGATGAGTTGTGGAATACCACTTCCTTGAATATGATGACAAAAATATTTAGCTATATAAACTATTAAGACAAACGTAATGGGGGTAATAATAAAACTTAAAGAAGGGTTTTTAGCTATTAAATGTTTGAACGTGTGTTGTGCATAATCACTAGAGTAGAGAAAAAAATCAATCGCAATAACGGTCAATACACTGGCAAGTAGTAGTGATACATAGGTTTTTGTCTCATTAGGAAGATGATAAGAGAGATATCGACGCATTTATGATTATTGACTAAACAACCCTGTAGAAAGATATCGGTCTCCTCGATCGCAGACAATCGTAACAATAATAGCATTGTCAACTTGTTTAGATAATTCGATGGCTGCTGATACTGCGCCACCACTGGATACGCCTGCAAAAATTCCTTCTTTTGTTGCCAAATCACGTGTGATTTGTTCAGCCATATTCTGTGAAACATCCATCATTACATCAACTTTAGAGGCGTCAAAAATCTTGGGTAAGTACGCCTCTGGCCAGCGACGAATGCCAGCGATTTTTGCACCATCTTCAGGCTGAACACCGATGATTTGAATATTGGTATTTTTTTGTTTAAGGACTGTAGAAACGCCCATAATAGTGCCTGTGGTACCCATCGCTGAGACAAAATGCGTGATTTCACCATTGGTATCCTGCCAAATTTCTTCAGCAGTGGTGTTCAGGTGAGCGTTTGGATTATCTTGGTTGGCAAATTGGTCAAGTTGCTTACCTTTACTATCTTGTTCCATTTTATCTGCCAAGTCACGCGCACCTTCCATGCCTTCATCTTCAGTAACTAGAATTAATTTTGCACCATAAGCCGACATCGCATCACGCCTTTCTTGTGAAAGATTGTCTGGCATGATTAGTACCATCTGATAACCTTTGATGGCGGCTACCATCGATAGTGCAATGCCAGTATTACCACTGGTGGCTTCAATTAGCGTATCCCCAGGGGTGATTTCACCACGGACTTCTGCTTGGGTAATCATATTAAAGGCTGCACGATCCTTAACTGAACCTGCGGGATTGTTTCCCTCAAGCTTTAATAAAATGGTGTTTTTAGGATTAGGGTTTAGCCGTTGTAATCGAACCAGCGGCGTATTTCCAATGGTTTGATCGACGGTTAGATAATTATTTTTATTCATACTGTGTTTTATTTACATCTGAATAAAAGCATTGTCCAGATTACATGTTATTTAAAATTGCGTCTCTAACTTCGCTCATGACCGGGTTGATATTAATCATTGCATTACTACATTGTTCGATCGCAGTATCGGGGTCTTTAAGTCCATGACCTGTTAGCGTACAAACAATTTTAGAACCTTCAGGAATCTTGCCATTTTTAATATCGCGCATTGCGCCCGCGAGTGATGTGGCTGATGCAGGTTCACAGAAAATACCCTCTTGTTCAGTTAGTAACTTTTGTGCTGCTAGAATCTCTGTATCACTTAATGCGTCGAACCAGCCGTTTGATTCTTTTTTAACTGTGTGTGCCAAATCCCAACTTTGTGGGTGACCAATGCGAATTGCTGTGGCAATGGTTTCTGGATTGTCTACCATTTCACCTTTTACAAATGGTGCGGCACCTGCTGCTTGATAGCCTACCATTTTTGGGGTGTTGGCAGCTTTTCCATCTTCATGGTATTCTTTGTAGCCCATCCAATGTGCTGAGATATTACCTGCATTACCAACCGGTAAGCAGTGATAATCTGGCGCATCACCAAGCTCCTCAATAATTTCAAAAGCCGCGGTTTTTTGACCTTGTAAACGAAACGGATTGATTGAGTTTACAATCGATACTGGCGCATGGTCAGCCACTTCTTTAACTAAACGCATGCCATCATCAAAGTTACCTTTGATCTGAATAATAACTGCACCATGAATCATAGCTTGAGCCAGCTTTCCTAGGGCAATTTTTCCTTCAGGAATAAGTACAAAAGCTTTAATACCAGCTCGTGCTGCATAAGCTGCCGCTGAAGCAGAAGTGTTACCTGTTGAAGCACAAATAATGGCTTTAGAGCCAGATTCTACTGCTTTAGTCACTGCCATAGTCATGCCGCGGTCTTTAAAAGATCCGGTTGGATTAAGTCCTTCATACTTGATATAAATGTCTACATTTTTACCTAGCAAGGTAGGGATATTTTCTAGGCGAATTAATGGCGTGTTGCCCTCGCCTAGGCTGATTAATTTGGTTGAATCATCAACAGGTAGTCTGTCTTTATAGTTTTCAATTAAGCCGGTATATCTCATAGTATTTTTATTATTCCTTAATATTAATCTAGTGTTTCCACATGAATGATTTTAACAGTTTCTTGAATAAAATCATTTTTTTGAATTTCATTCACCGCTGTATTCATCTCAACTGTTTTCACAGAATTGGTAATAATGGCAATGTGTGCATTATTTTGTGCGTCGATTTTCTTTTGAATCACTGCTTCTACGCTGATATTATGCTCAGCAAAAATTGAGGTAATATCAGCCAACACGCCTGGCTTGTCAGTGGCTAGTAAACGTAAGTAAAAAATACTCTCAATATCATCTTCTGCTTGATGCGGCATTGTTTCAAAAGACTGCCAACCGAGAATATCATCACTCACAGTGTCTTTAATAATATCGACTAAATCCGCAATCACCGCACTGGCAGTGGCTTCATCACCTGCACCTGCACCATAGTATAATGTTGGACCAACAGCATTACCTTTGATCAGTACAGCATTCATGACGCCATCAACATTTGCCAATAAGTGTGTCTTTGGAATGAGTGTTGGGTGTACACGCATCTGGGTTTTGCCATCTATTTGTTTGGCAATACCTAAATGCTTGATTGAATAGCCAAGCTCAGTAGCAAAGGCCACATCTTCACCTTCGATTTTACTAATACCTTCGGTTGATACTTTGTCAAATTGTAGTTCACAGCCAAAAGCAATTGAAGCCAAAATAGCAAGTTTGTGTGCCGCATCAATGCCTTCAACATCAAAAGTTGGGTCAGATTCGGCATAGCCAAGTGCTTGAGCCTCTTTTAATACATCAGAAAAATCTCTGCCTTTATCACGCATTTCAGTCAGAATGAAATTACCAGTGCCATTAATAATGCCAGCCACCATTTCAATTTTGTTGGCACTTAAGCCTTGTTCTAAAGATTTTAAAATAGGAATACCGCCCGCAACTGCCGCTTCAAATAATAAATGAACATTATTGTCTTTTGCGAGCGATAACAGTTCGTTACCGTGTGTGGCAATCAGCGCTTTATTTGCAGTAATTACATGTTTACCGTTAGCAATTGCAGCTTCAACCAATTCTTTGGCTAGGCCAGTGCCCCCCATAAGCTCTAAAACGATATCAATATCAGTATTGTTAACAATGGCAAAAGGGTCTTGGGTAAGCTTAAGATTACCAGTCGGACAAATGCGCGCTTGGTTAATATCCCTAACTGCAGCGTATGTGACTTTAATGTTTACCCCACTACGACGATAAATCTCATTTTTATTTTTGTTAAGAACGTTCACAACGCCACCACCAACAGTGCCTAAGCCTAATATTCCAATATTCACGCGTATTAAATCCTGTCTATGAGTGGTAAAGATTCAAATTATACCAACAAGGGTCTTGATATAAGATGGCTTATCCATCTATTTTAAGACTTTATTGGTTAAGAGTGATGGCCACACATTTAAGTGGGCGAGAATATTGTGATGGGATTTTGTGTTGATTTTTAAATAGCACCGGTGCTAGAGCTTTGAGCATATCTTCATACACGGTTTTTTTAAAATCAATCACTTCTTCAATTGGATGCCAATAATCCACCCATTCCCAATCATCAAACTCGATATCTGAGTGAGTATCTAGCTTAATATTGCTTTCATCAGTGGTAAGTTTCAACAAATACCAAACTTGTTTTTGACCAATGCAAATTGGTTTTTGTGTGCGTCTAATATGGCAATCAGGCAAGTCGTATCGTAACCATTTTGGTGTTTTGGCAATCACTTCAACATGCTCTGGGGACAAGCCTACTTCTTCATCAAGCTCTCGAAATAAAGCCTCTATCTCGGTCTCATCATTGTCAATACCACCTTGTGGCAACTGCCAAGCTTTTTGTTGGTAGCGCTTAGCCAAGAGAATCTTTTGATCATCATTGGCAATGACGATTCCAACATTGGCTCTGTAACCTTCAGAATCTATCATTTTATTAAGTTTCTGTCCATCTAGTCGTCGCCAGAGAACGCACCTAGAATATGTAAAAGACTTGCAAACATGTTATGCAGGGCTAAATACAAACTTACCGTTGCAGAGATGTAATTGGTTTCACCGCCATTAATGATTGCTGACATTTGGCTCAACATATAAGCACCCATAATCATGACAACGGCAAATGACATAAGTAGGCTAAACCCTGAAGATTGAATAAAAAACATATTAATAATTGATAAAACAATAATACCAATCATGGCAAAAAAGATCATGCCATTTAAAAAGCTAAAGTCTTTTTTAGTGTTTTGCGCATAAAAACTAATGGCAAAGAATGATACGCCTGTACCTGTTAGTGCTTGGAGTACTAAGTCCGCACCATTTGGCATTGACAGATAGTAAGTCAGCATAGGGCCAATTGAATAACCTAACAATCCAGCAACTGCAAATGCTGTCAATATACCTTTATTGCTATTTTGAGTTCTGGGTAGGACAAACCATATAACTGCAATAGCGGCAATTGAGCTTATTATTGCCGAGCCAAATCCGGCGCCAGAAACAACAGAAAACCAAGAAGCCAAACCACCAAATACCAAGGTGTAAGACAATAGTCGCATGGTATTAGATAAAACTTTATTTTTAACTTTGATGTTGCCAATGGCAGTTGCGGTCGAATATGCGTTCATGATTTTTTCCTATAAATTAAAAGTGTAAAATACTACCATTTTATACTGAAAATTAAATAAAAGCATGAAACTGGTTTTAGGTCTTGGTGGCACAGGTTTGTCTATTGTACGCTTCTTATCAAAAAAAAATATTGCTTACCGATTGGCTGATAGTCGTATGCAACCGCCATTATTAAGTGAATTTTCAGACTCTGACCCTATTCTAGGTGATTGGACACCGGAATTATTGAATGATATAGACGAAGTATTTATTAGTCCAGGTATTGCACAAGCACAAGATATTGTTATTTGGGCCAGAGAAAAAAACATTCCAGTCACCAGTGACATTGAATTATTCTCAAGACATGCCAAAGCGCCTATTATTGGTATTACTGGTACTAATGGTAAATCAACCGTCACTCAATTGCTTGGTGAGATGATTGAAAATGACGGTAAACAAGTGGCAATCGGCGGCAATATTGGTAGACCAGCACTTAATTGTTTGAGTGATAAAGTTGATTATTACGTTTTAGAGCTTTCAAGTTATCAGCTTGACTATACTCAACACTTGAACTTATTCACTGGCGTGATACTCAATATTACCCCAGACCACCTTGATCGATACAATAGTTTTGAAGAATATACCGATTCAAAACTTAGCTTATATAAACACTGTCAGTATTTGGTGGTGAATATTGACGAAATGCTGATCCCTAAAAAAGAATCGGCCAAACATTTTGGCGTAGGCATACCAAAACAACCTACTGACTTTGGTACAGTAACTTGTCACGGCAGTTGTTATTTTCTAAAAGGTGATGATGTATTGATGCATGTGGATGATATGGAGCTTATTGGTGAGCATAATATCACCAATGTATTAGCAGCATTCGCTTTAGGTGACCAAGTTGGAATTAGCACAGATTCTATGGTTGACAGTATTAAAGCTTTTAAAGGTTTAGAGCATCGACTAGAATGGGTAACCAAAAAACAAGGGGTAGATTATTATAATGATTCAAAATCTACCAACTCGGTTTCCACTATTAAAGCCTTAAATGCATTGATTGATCGACACGAAAATGTTGTGCTTATTGCTGGCGGCATTGCCAAACAAGAAGATTATTCCCAGCTGTTTGATTTGATTGATAGGGATGTGGCTGGCGTGGTGTTGATTGGGCAAAGTGCTCAAATCCTTGGCAAGAGTATCAAGAAATCAGTAGTGAGTTATGCTGATTCAATGGATGAAGCGGTTAGTTCGGCAAGTGTTATGGTTAACGATGGTGTGGTGTTGTTATCGCCAGCTTGTGCAAGTTTTGATATGTTTGATAACTTTGAAGCCCGAGGCCAAGCCTTTAAGAAGGCGATTGCTGGATAAATTTCGTTGCTGTTTCCACATCAATGTCTTTTAAAATAAGTGCATTGGTTTCACTATTTAGCCACGTGCTTTGACGTTTACACAATTGGCGTGTGGCAATAATAGCCCTTTCAATCATGGTTGCCTTGTCGATCTCACCTTTTAAATATTGCCAAGCTTGTCGATAACCCACACAACGAATCGAGGGTAAATCTTCATGTAAATTAGGATTTTGTTTGAGTATTTCAACTTCTGTCAAAAATCCCTCGTCCATCATTGATAAAAAGCGCGCCTCGATGCGTTGATGTAATTCACTACGCTCAGGCATGAGAATAATTTTTTTGATTGAATGGTTGATACCTGGTTTTTTGTTGCCTTGTAATTCGCTAAGTCTTTTTCCACTTAAATCAAACACTTCGAGTGCACGCGTAACTCTTTGTGCATCATTTGGGTGAATGCGTTCGGCAGATTTTTTGTCAATTTTCTCAAGTTCTTTATGCAATACAGCAGCGCCTTTTTCCTTTAACAGTTGGTTGTATTTTTGTCTTGATTCAGCGGTGGATTCTGGTAAATTAGACAAGCCATGTTCGAGTGCGTTAAAGTAAAACGAAGTGCCACCAACTAAGATAGGTACCTCATTATTATCAAAAGCCAATTGAATTTGAGTTTTAGCATCACGTGAAAAGTCATAGGCTGAGTAAGCCTCTTGTGGTTCGCAAATATTGATTAAATGATGTGGGTAATTTTTTAAAGTTTGAGCATCGTGCTTAGCAGTACCAATACTCATGCCTTTGTAGATAAGTGCAGAATCAACACTAATAATTCTTGTTTTGAATTGTTGGGCAAGCTTAATGGCCAAAGCCGTTTTTCCTGAGGCGGTAGGGCCCATTAAAAATACAACAGTTTTGCAAAGATTACTTGACACAAAGATCCTTTAATTAGTAGGCATTTATTGATATAACCTACATTATAATGTCGACTACTCAAATTTATTAGATATAAACGCATGTTTACAATTGAAAATCAGGCCACTGGAAAAATCTTCAGAACCGATGGTGATAACGCTATTTTGGATGATGCACTCATTCATGGATTGAATTTCCCTTACGGTTGTCAAAAAGGTTTTTGCGGTAAGTGCAAGGCTACTATCGTTGAGGGTGAAGTTGGCTATGAAGGCGATATACCAAATGGCATCACGCCAGAAGAAGTGGCGGACGGCATGGCTCTATTGTGCCAATGTCGGGCAAAATCAGATGTTTCGCTCGTGGTTGATGAGCTAGACAGTGTTGCCGATATTGAAGTTAGAAGTTTGCCTTGTAAAGTAGAGAGTATTAAGCACCTTAATCATGATGTGGTACAAGTCTTTCTAAAAATTCCTGGTGCTGAATCATTGCAGTATTTGGCAGGGCAATATATTGATTTAGTTCACCCTAATTTTGAGCCTAGGGCTTTTTCTATTGCTAATGCACCAACCAATTCTAGCTTGATTGAATTGCATGTACGTCAAATAGAAGACGGTAAATTTACAAACTTTGTCTTTAATGAATTGAGAGAGAAGTCATTATTAAGGCTCGAAGGCCCAAAAGGTGATTTTTTCTTTAGAGAAGAAAGTAAAAAACCAGTGATTTTGGTTGCTGGAGGTACGGGTTTTGGCCCAGTTAAGTCAATTATTGAGCATGCAATTGCCACCAAGTTAAACCGTCAAATTTACTTATATTGGGGCGTGAGAGACGAAGTTGATTTGTATATGGACTTACCGCAGCAGTGGGTAAATGAACATGATAATATTCATTTTGTGCCAGTTTTATCCGAGCCTAACGAAGCGTGGCAAGGTAGAACAGGGTTTGTGCACGAAAGTGTATTGGCAGATTTTGACGATCTTACGGGTTATGAAATTTATGCTTGCGGACCGCCGGCGATGGTTAAGTCTGCTGCCTCTACTTTTGTAGAACAGGGTATGATTAAAGACAACTTCTTTTCAGATGCTTTTGTGTTTGCCTTTACTGGAAAAAAATAATGAATGATATGCAACAACATTTGACTGAACAGTTAACAACTGCACTAAGTCCTACGCATTTGGAAGTGATTAATGAATCTGCTAACCATTCTGGCCCTGCAACACAGTCGCATTTTAAATTGGTAGTGGTTAGTAATTATTTTGTTGATCTTAAGTTAATCGATCGCCATCGTTTTATCAATCAATTGTTTAAAGAAGAACTTAATCATATTCATGCCATGGCAATGCACACGTATACACCTGATGAATGGCTGATGAAAAACGGTGCACCTCATTCTCCTCAATGCTCAAGTAAGACAAAACATTAGTCTTGTTCAAACGACTCTTATATCTATCGTTATTTTTTCTGAGTGCTTGTGAGGGTACAACAGCTGGTACAACTACTGTTGTAAAAATTACAGAATCTGTTGAGATTAAAAAAGCAATCGAGCCAATTATTGAAAAAGACCTGTGGCAATATATTTCTAATCGCCATACATTGAGCGCACGCAGTCAAAAAGACTTATTTTGGCACATTGACTGGTTTAAGAAAAATCCTGATTATCTAACGCGTGTTACCAAGCGTGCCAAACCTTATCTGTATTTGATTACCAAAGAAGTGGAAAAAGCAGGATTGCCGCTGGAAATTGCACTTTTACCTATTGTTGAATCGGCTTATTATCCATTTTCTTTTTCACACGGTACAGCCTCAGGGCTTTGGCAGTTTATCCCTTCTACGGGTAAATTATACGGCTTAAAAGACAACTGGTGGTATGATGGCAGGCGTGATGTATTGGCATCGACTAAGGCGGCTGTCCAGTATTTAAAGAACCTTAATAAACTCTTTAAAGGAGATTGGCTACTTTCAATTGCTGCTTATAATTCTGGTCCTGGGCGAGTGCAAAAAGCGGTACGTAAAAATAAAAGCCTGGGTAGAAAAGCAGATTTTTGGAACCTAGATCTACCAGCTGAAACCAGAGGATATGTTCCGCGACTGTTGGCCGTTGCTGAGTTAATAAAATATCCTGAACGTTATGGCCAAGATATCACACCTGTAGTTAACAAACCACAAGTTCAAGCGATTAAATTAGATTCCCAATTTGACTTAGCCATGATTGCACAATGGGCAGATATTACTTTGGATGAAGTGTACTCGCTAAATCCTGGGCTTAAACGCTGGGCAACACCGAGCACTCCTCCTTATACGATTTTGTTGCCGATTGATAAGGTGTCAATTTTTAAGAAAAATCTACGTGAAAATCCAAGAAATGCAAGAGTTGGTTGGTTGCGCCATAAGATCAAATTAGGTGAGAGTTTGAGTTATTTGGCGCATAAGTTTAAAACTACTTCAAAGCAAATTAAACAAGTGAATGATTTAAGTAGTAATAAAATCAAAGTGGGTGAATATTTAATCGTTCCGGTTGCACAGACAGGACAGGATAACTATACACTTTCTGAAGATCAGCGAGAAAAACGTAGATTGGGCATTAAAAGAACCGGAAAAAAAATCATTCATGCGGTCGTTAGTGGCGATAGTTTGTGGAAAATTGCCAAAAAATATGACACTCAAATTGACAATATTGTTAAGTGGAATCATCTAGATCGAAACAAACCTCTTCAAGTTGGAAAGAGGCTGGCCATTTGGCAGCCTAAAAAATCTCATTCAAATAATTTGTCTAGAATTACCCGCACTGGTCTTGATATTGATCGAAAGGTGACTTATCAAGTTAAAAACGGTGATAATTTATCCACCATTGCTAAAAAGTTTAAAGTCAAAGTTAATGACCTTAAAGCATGGAACCAATTAGACAGTAAAAAACCACTACAGCCAGGGCAAAAGCTTAAAGTTATTGTCAACGTTATTAATTCTAAAATGAAGTAAAAATATGAATGCACTTCCCATCAATAAAATTTTTTTAGCAGGCTTTGCGTTTGCACTGACGCATTGGAAAAAAATTATCGAAATCTCGATTCTTCCAGTGTTAATTTCTTTGCCATTTTTAATGCTGGTACCGGAATTACTAGGACAAATGGAGCAAATATTTAGCAGTGGTAAGTTAATCGAAGTCTCTTTGCCAGAAAATATGATGATTTACTTTCTCTTATTTTTTTATGGTTACATTACCTTATCAATTAATATGTATCGCTTGGTGATGCAGGGTGAGCAATCAGTTAATGGCTTAATGCCAGTTTTTGGGGCAAACAAGATTATTCGATTTGTGGGTTTAATACTATTTGTAGGTTTGGTGACAGTAGTGCCAGTGATGATTACGGGTATGCCATTATTACATTTGATCATATATTTTTTAATCGTTCCGATTACACTTAACTTTGTTAGTATTGCCATTGACCAGCCCTCTAAATATAAGTGGAATTTGTCATTTCCTACACACATAAATTTGTTTTTCTTGCAAGCGGTTTTACCGGCTTTAGTGACGATATTATTTTCCACATTGGTCGATATAATTGGAATGGGGTCTACATTAGAATGGGTGGTTAAAGTGATAGTTTTTTATTGGACACTAGTAACCTTGGCACTTTGTTATCAGTTAATTAATGCAAATAACGCAACGAAAACCCCTTAGGGTAGCGCATATCAAAAACTGCCTTTTTAACCTTTGAGGTTTCCTTTGTGAGTTTTTGGTAAGCTTTTATAAACTTGTTTAACCGATCTTTTTGATTCTGATACCCTAAGATCACTTCAACATTCGGCTCAAGTATGAGTCGGTCGATATGGGTTTTGGAGAATGATCTGATCACCATTGGACTAACTTGCTGCTGATACTCTTTATAGTCTTGGTATAGTTTAAAAATGATCTCTTTATTTGGTTTTGAGCGCGCCAAAACAGCAGTGGACTCTATCATTTTTTTAGGAATAAATAATTCTCCATTGGTTGATATGTAGCCCATACAATTCTTTTCATTTTCAGAATGACAAGTGATATTTTCCCAGCGCATCATAATTTCTTTAGATTTAATGTTAATCTGGATTGAATTCCAAAATAAGCGCTTTATATATGCATTTTCAATCCATGGATCTTTCTCTAAAACTTGTTTAATTTGCAGTAAATCAAGTTGATATTTATCTTGAATTAAAGGTTGAATTTTATCGACTAAAACTGTACGATTAATGGGTAATTTTTCGTCAATATTCCAACTGACTTCTGCTTCTAAAAATTGTGTTGGATCAGTCTTTAGAATGCTCCAAACAATCAGCCCAAATATAAATAAAAAGAGCAATATTTTAGCCATAGGGGCGAATAATTGAGTAGACGTTTTTTGCCGTTTATTGCTTTCTCTTGTGCGTTTATTTTCCATTTAAAATTTTTATGACAAGACTGTCAAAATTTATTCCAGATGCTTGTGTCGCCATGGGCATTAAAGAATGTGAGGTCATGCCGGGTACCGTGTTAATTTCTAATAAGTAAGGCGAATTGTTTTGATCAAGAATAAAATCAACGCGTCCCCAAGTTTTGGCGTCCATAATGTTGAAAGCAGCCAAGGCAATTTTTTGTAAGTGTTGCTCGTCAATATCTGAAAGTCCACAAGGGCAAATATATTGAGTTTCGTCTGAATGGTATTTAGATGCATAATCGTAAAATCCATCAATCACTTTAATTTGAATCACTGGTAGTGCATTACCATTTAAGATTGAAACAGTATATTCATTACCTTCAATCCATTGTTCGATGAGCACTTGATTGTCATATTGCCAGGCCAAAGCAAGTGCTTCATCTAACTCTGCAGTATTGAGCACCTTACTAATCCCAATACTAGAACCTTCTGAAGCCGGCTTTATTGCCCAAGGCAGCGGGAAATCAATATCGGGTATTTTTTGATCATACTCAGCCAAAACAGAAGGGGACAACGGTAAGTTATGCTGCGCCCAAATGTTTTTGGTTATTGCTTTATTCATGCATTTTTCAGAGGCGCTAGATTCTGAACCGGTGTAGGGTATGCCCCGATTTTCAAGTTGTTGTTGAATATAACCATCTTCACCGCCACGACCATGCAATACAATAAAAGCTTTATCAAAATTTTGTGACCAGAGTTTATCAAGATTACCACCTTGCCAATCAAATTTAAAGCATTCAACACCCTGTCTTTTTAAAGCATTGTAGACTGCCTCCCCGCCATCTAAAGAAACTGATCTTTCAGCTGAATTTCCACCCATTAGTACAGCGATCATACGATGGTTACCTCGGTTTTCAAATCAATGTTAAATTTAGTTTTCACGGCTAATTGGATATGAATAATTAATTTTTCGATATCGCCAGCACTCGCCTTTCCTTGATTAATAATAAAATTTGCATGCTTATCAGAGACGCACGCATCACCGATACAAAAGCCTTTAAGTCCGCTATTTTCAATGAGTCTAGCAGCAAAATTATCTTTTGGGTTCTTAAAAACACTGCCACAATTTGCTTTCCCAATTGGCTGAGAATCATTTCGTTTTTTCAATAAGGCCTTAATGTCTTGTTGTTTTTTATCTTGGTTAAATATAAAACTGGCACTTATAAAATATTCGTTTTTGTTTTTGGACAATACCTGACGGTAAGTAATTTCAAATTCTGTTTTATTTCTTTCATGTATAAGACCTGAGGCATTAATGGTGGTGACTGATTCGACAAATTGCCAAATTTCACTACCAAAGGCGCCCGCATTCATCTTTAATGCACCGCCAACAGTGCCTGGAATTGCGCTTAAAAATTCGGCACCGTGTAAATTTTTAGATTCACAGAATCTTGAAAGTTTTGCCAGTGTCACACCTGAATCTGCATGCACAATAGATTCATCAATGTCAATTTTAGAAAAATGCTTTAATTGGATGACGACACCGTCAAATCCTTGGTCACGTATCAGTAAATTACTACCTAATCCCAACATTAAAATAGGCTTTTGGTTATTTTTTAGAAATTTAGATAAATCGTTAAGTGCCTGCGGAACAAAGAAATTTTGCGCGATACCACCAGTTCTAAATGAACAATGTTTATCCATCGGTACATTATGATAGAGCATATTGATTCATCAATGAATTTGGCAGGGTGCTAATATCTCCCGCACCTAGAGTGAGTAACACATCTTTTTGTTGGATGATATTAGGCAATATTTTGAAAATCTCCCGCACCTCTTTGACAACAATTGGATCTAGCGATGAGCGTTGACGGATGGCGTCAGCCAGTGTGGAAGAATTAATGTGTGCAATTGGTTTTTCACTGGCAGGGTAAATATCTAATAAAATTAGAACATCTGCTGCTGATAAGGCGCGTGCAAAATCATTAAATAAATCACGTGTACGTGTATAACGATGTGGCTGAAAAATAACGACTAGACGTTGACCAGGATAGGTGTCTTGTAATCCCTGGAAAACCGCGTTGATTTCGTTTGGATGGTGGCCATAATCATCAAATAAGGGTAGTTTTTTATTGTCAATATTTAGCAGTCCATGATAATCAAGTCGTCTAGAAACACCAGAAAAGTTCTTCAGTGCGCTTTGAATAACATCTACTTTAACACCTAATTCACATGACACTCCAATCGCAGCTAAAGTGTTCAAAATATTGTGTTTTCCAATTAAATTAAGTTCAACTAGAAACGATTGAGCGTATCTTTCACACACGACTTCAAAATGCATTTTTCGATCTTGTTGAGTAATGTTAATGGCTTGTATGTCAACACCATGACTAAACCCATAAGTGACTAAAGGGCGATGAATGTCATTTAGTATGTCTACTACACCGGCATCATCTGCACACAGTACACAAGCGCCATAAAAAGGCAGGTTGGAGGTAAAACTGATAAAAGCATCGGTTAATTTTTGATAATCATGGTCATAGGTTGCCATATGGTCATGGTCAATATTGGTAATGACACTAAGCATCGGTTGTAAATGTAAGAAAGAAGCATCAGATTCATCAGCCTCAGCAACGAGATAATCACTCCCACCAAGCTTTGCATTGATACCGTTTGAATTTAATATTCCACCAATGATATAGGTTGGGTCTAGTTTGGCAACATTCAATATGTGAGTAATTAGACTGGTCGTTGTGGTTTTTCCATGGGTTCCAGCTACCGCAATACCAAATCGAAAACGCATAATTTCAGCCAGCATTTCAGCTCTAGGCATTGTGGGGATATTAAGCTCATGAGCCTTAACTAACTCTGGATTATTTTCATCAATTGCACTAGAAGTAACAACGGCATGCGCATGAATAACGTGATTGCTATGATGCCCATTGTTGATTTTACAGCCTAAGTCATGAAGCCTCTGCGTGGCAGAATTTGAATTAATATCTGAACCTGAAATTTGATAACCAAGATTATGTAGCACTTCAGCGATGCCACTCATGCCGGAGCCGCCAATGCCAATAAAGTGGATATTTTGAATTCTAGAATTATAAGTAGAGCGTAAGTTATTCACATTTTTGAAACAGTAATAATACTAAAGACTTGAATACCTTCGCCTTTGCCAAAGGCAGTCAAACCCTCGCCTGTTGTAGCAGTGATACCAATATTGATAATGCTTGTGCCCATTAAACTGGCAATATTAGATTTAAGCGCTGCAATTTTTGGTGAAATTTTTGGCACTAGGCATTCAATCGCAATCGCAATATGATCGATGTTCCATTCATTAAGGTCGGCTAAGGCCAGCTTCAGGTATTCAGCACTATTGGTAATGCCTTGTTGGCACAGTTCATCTGCTTTAGCGCCCAAGATATTTTTACCAGTAATGGATGAAATGGCATTGGTCAGTGAATGTAAGATCACATCAGCATCACTGTTACCCCGTAAACCTTGAGAATGGTCGAATTCAATACCGCCTAAAAAAAGTGGTTTAGAGTTATCAGCATCAAATGCGTGTGAATCTTGTCCAAGTCCTGTTTTAATCATGATTTAAGTAAAAATTAGCCAATTTTAAATCTTCTGGTGTGGTGATTTTAAGGTTGCTGTTGCTGGCAGAAACCAGTATGGACTCGAGCCCCATATGCTCAACTGCACTGGCTTCATCGGTAATCACTAAGTTATTATTTATAACGTTTTCTAAGGCTTTTGATAATACACCAAAACGATACATTTGGGGAGTTTGCGCTTGCCAAAGTACAGACCTATCTAAGGTTGTTTCAACAATATGGCCATTGGCTTTTTTAATGGTATCAACCACTCGGGTGGCCAACAGTCCACCGGTAGGGTGATCTTTAAGTTGATTGATAAGGTTGTGTATCTCTGTGGTTTTAACGCAAGGTCTAGCGGCATCATGTACCAACACCCAGTCATTATCTTTGGCGAAAGGTTTTAATGTTTGCAATGCAGAAATGACTGAATGAAATCGCTCTTTGCCACCAATCGCTGTGGCCAATAATTTTGGATGATTGATAAATTTTGATTTTGCAAACATTGTATCTTGCTCAGCAATAGCCACCACACAGCCTTTGATTTTTTCAATTTCAAACAAGGTTTTAAGAGTTTGATCCAATACACTTAGACCGTTGTTTAATTTAAGGTACTGCTTAGGAACATCAGTTTCCATACGCACGCCAGTTCCGCTAGCAGGGACAATCAAAAAGTATTGGTTAGACGACATCAAAAAACAAATAATAAAAATATGGTTTTATTATACCCAAGCTATGATGAAGCATTCTATGGCGAGTTCGGTACTAATTCATTAATTTGATAGTAAGTTTCACCAGCTTTAATCAAACCAAATCGATAGCGAGCTTGAGACTCTAGAACTTCCATATTGGGCTCTGTAGCCATCTTTAATTCAATCATTTTAATGTTGTTTTTTTTATCAAGTGCCTGGTTAAAATCTATCTCTTCATCGATGATTTGTTGTTTTTCAGACAAAGAAAAAGGGAATTGATTAATAAAGAGATTCTGACGAATTAGTATAATTAATACTACTGTAAGTATAGCAGTAGCCCAGTATTTGTAAAAAAATCCAAATAATAGGTCTGACTTTTTGTTGGTCGTATGCTTTTTCAATTTTAGGAAAGAAAAATTAAAGCCAATGGTACGACCAGGGTACTTAATAATAAAATATGGCCTTTTTTAGCGCCATTGCCAATGGTTGAATTCATTTCTTTACCTCTTGGTTTAATTGAGCAGTGCTTGAATTATAGCACAGGCACTTATTGGCCCAATTGATCCTAATCATTTTTTATTAGTCGAGTATTGGAGAGCTTATCGTGTAAAGCTAGATGGTCTTTATTGAATAATTGATAAATAAATCCAAGTCCAAGCATTGCGAATACAAAGCGAATAAAGGCTTGCTTTTGAGTGATATTTTCACCGTTGATTTGTTTAATTTTAAATTTCCAAGTTTTCATGCCCAGCGTTTGTCCACCTTTAACCCATGACCAAGTAAAGTAAAAATAAACAGTGATTAAATAAATACCAAATATAAGTAAATCAGTTTGTGCTTGTTTATCAAAAAATGCAATGAGTACTGCACCAACAATAAAAAATGCCAATGAGAAGGCTAAAAAAACATCATAGGCGATGGCCCCTAGTCTGCGTAATAAAGACACATCTGATTTCATCGTTACTTACCCATTAATAAATTAGGATTAATCACAGTTTGATTGAGATAAATTCCCCAATGTAAGTGTGGGCCAGTGGCACGACCGGTTTGTCCAATGGTGCCGATCAAATCTCCTTGTTTAATATGTTGTCCTTGTTTGACTAAACGCTCGTTCATATGAATATAGACACTGATCAATCCTTGTCCGTGATCTAAAAATACAGCGTTACCATTAAAGAAGTATTTACCCGAAAGAATGACTTTTCCATCAGCCGGTGCTTTAATCGGTGTACCTGTATCACCTGCATAGTCGAGTCCGGTATGTGGTCGACGCGGTTGTTTGTTATAAAAACGTTTGAGCCCGAAAGGGCTGGTAGTTACACCGTTAACTGGACGGATAAAAAAACCATCAGACAAAGCGATATTGGAAAATACTTTTCGAGCACTCGATAAAATAGGCCGCTCTTTTTTGATGCGATCCATGTGTGCCAAGTTAGGGTTGACGTATTTTTTATTTTTACCTTTAAGGGTAATGTATTGCTCGGTATAGTTGTGCTCTGTCACATCAAAATCAAACGATCGAGTGGAGGCGTCATGAACTTCAATACTTTTTTTACCGAATTTTTCCATTAATGGAATGCCAACCAATACTTGCCAGTGCTGATCTTTAATATGCTGTACGTATAAAGGTATATTGTTGTAAAACGCTGTTGGCGCTGTGTCATTGGTTTTAAAATCAATCACCACAATGCCACCAGGAATCGGTGTGTTTTTAACTGGTATGCTCGCCAATACAATACTGGGCAGTAGTAATAATAAAAAACTAAGTTTTTTCAATTTTTTTAACCTGAGAATAAATTTTACCGTCACTAAGTAGTGTGGTTATTGTCTCACCTATTTTAACGTTAGTGGTCGAATGTAAGACTTTATTATCTTGAATGGTAGAAATGCTATAGCCACGTGATAAGGTATTTAGTGGCGATAGGTGGTTAAGTCCTAACACATGTTGAGCGAGTTTATTTTTTTCCCATTCTAACGTATTATTGATGGATTTTTCTAATCGTTCATGCAAGCTGCTCTGTGTATTTTTATACTGAACAACAAGCCGTTGAATGCTTTGCTTAAGTTGTATTTTGGCTAAATGATTCAGCTGCTGGTTATGGCTAATTTTAGCACCAGGAGAGTGTTGTTTTAATTGCTCAAACAAAGTGCTGAACTTACTTTGATTTAAACTCACCAATGTATTCATCTGATAATTCAGATGCGTGTTTAATCCATCGAGTCTTTGTGCGAATAAATTAAGTTGTCGAGCTAAGTTTGGCGTGCTTAATCTTAATCGCTGGAGTTGAGATTGGTATCGTTCCAGTACTTGCTGGCTAAGTTGGTTTAAGTTGGTGTTTAGTTTGTTTAACTTGTTCAGTAGTTCTAAACGATCAGGCGTTGCTAACATGGCGGCAGCACTTGGTGTTGGTGCACGTAAGTCAGCCACGAAATCTGCAATCGTGGTGTCGGTTTCATGACCAACAGCACTGATAATTGGCGTTTTAGCGGCAAATATAGCTCTAGCGAGTACTTCCTCATTAAAAGCCCACAAGTCTTCTAAAGAGCCACCACCACGCGCAACAATGAGTACATCACATTGTTTAGATTGGTCAGCAGCTTCGATTGCGTATGCGATCTTTTCTGCCGAACCTTCGCCTTGCACGACAGTATCGAACAATAATATATCGGCAAATGGATAACGCTTGTTCAAAACTTTGATAATGTCTTGAATCACCGCGCCATTTGATGAAGAAATAACACCAATGCTGGCAACCGCAACTGGGAGTGGTTTTTTGTTAATAACATCAAACAAACCTTCGTCTTTCAGCTTATTTTTTAACTGATCAAAGGCCAACTGTAAGTTGCCGACACCGACAGGCTCTACATGTTGAATGATCAGTTGAAAATCACCTCGTGCCTCATACAACGTAGGTGCAGCACGTACCAATACTTCCATGCCATTTTCTGGATTGAATTTAATGTTGCGTTGATTGAGTCTAAATAGCGCGCAACGAATTTGTCCACGATTGTCTTTTAGAGAAAAATACCAATGTCCAGAGGCTGGGCGAGATAAATTAGAAATTTCCCCTTGTAGCCAACAAGTAGGAATGTTGTTTTCAATGGTCTTATTACACAATGACAAAAAGTCAGACACTGTGTAGATTTCATCAATATTAAACATACTAATTTTGCTTTAAAAGTGCAAAAACTGCACCCGTACCACCATCTTTATCAGGACAAGAGTTAAACGCCAATACTTGAGGGTGTTGTTTTAGGAAGCTCACCACTTGAGTTTTTAAAATACTCATGCCATTTTCAGAATGGTATCCTTTTCCATGAATTATTTGAACAAAGGGTTCGAATTGATGGTGGCACATAAAGACTGATAATGACTCACAGGCTTCAACAACCGTTTGGCCATGTAAATCTAATACAGGCATAGCGTCAATATTGCCTTGCTTCATTTTTTTAATGACTTTTGTTGAAACACCACTCTTTGAATAACTGATAACTTCTGAACCATCTAGGTTGGCATCAACAATGTAGCTGTACGAGGTAAATGCTGATTTTTTTAATGCATTACTCTTGCGGGCGCTATCTTTATCAGTCGGTGCGTTAGCGTCGACTGTTGATCTAAATAGTTGCTTATCTTCTTCATTAATTTGTTTCATATACGCATAAAAAAAGCCCTCAGTTGAGGGCTTTATTATAGCAATGTAAACGTTTTAGTTTATAGTGCTTTAATCTGTGCGTTAAAGCGAGATTTCTTTCTAGCAGCCTGGTTTTTATTCATTAAACCTTTGCTAACTGACTGGTCAATCATCTTTTGCATAGCACCAAAACCGCTCTGAGCATCTTCCTTATTACCAGCTTCTAATGCGTAAGCTACTTTCTTGACGAATGTGCGAACTTTGGCGCGAATTTGTGAATTGTGTTTGTTGCGTTTAACTGCTTGTCTTGCGCGTTTTTTAGAGCCTGCTGAATTAGCCATCGTATTTAAAAAATTGGAATTAGTAAAACGCGTAATTATAAAGTCATAAGCATTAAAAGTCCATAGTGTTTACTAATTTAAGTGTCTTTTTCTTATTCAGTAGCAATTGCCAAGTTCTACCACCTTGTGATTTCCATAATGAAACCGCTCGAATACCAGCTAACAGTAGCGCTCTAATGTGGTTAGCAGTATGTTGATTAGATAAGTAAATCTGTTCACCACTAACCATAATTCTTGGATTAAGTTCACCCAAAGTGGTTTTATATAGTTCAGCCAAGCGTGCCAATGAATTTGAATGTCCAATTTCAAAAAAATCTTGTTTTTTGATTAAATCAATTTCACCGGATATTTTTGACAAAAATTTCTGATCTTTCATTAGTTTTTTTTCAAGACTGATCAGCGCTAAAGAATAAAAAATAATGCTTTGCATGCTTTTAGATTTTTTGCCAAAGGCGACTTTAAGAGCGTTCAATCCAATGGATAAATCTTTTGGAGAGGTGAATACCTCATCAATCTTGGTACTGTTGCTTGTAATACTTTTTAAACTGGCTTCATTGCCTTTAGAATCACAAGTACCTGTGGAGGCTAATTGATCAACCAATGTTGTGGTTTGAAGAAGTGAGGCCAAGGCCAGCGTTTGTTGTCTTAATTTATTCATTATTCATTAAATGTTAATTTCTGCTTTCAATAATCGCACCACCAAGACAAATATCTTGATTATAAAAAACGACTGATTGACCTGGCGTGATTGCGCGTTGAGTTTGCTCGAAAATCACATTAATCTGCCCGTCATCACCTTTTTCAATAGTGCAAGGTTGTGAGTGTTGACGATACCGTATTTTAGCTGTACATTTCAATGGTAATATTGGGGGATTGGCGATCCAATGTGGATTAGAGGCGTTGAGAGTTTTGTGATATAGTAATGGGTGGTCACCTTGCACAACCACTAATTCATTATTATTAATGCGTTTATCGGCAACAAACCAAGGCTCGCCTGATGTGCTAAAGCCACCACCAATTTTTAAGCCTTTTCGCTGGCCGATGGTATAGAAAGCCAAGCCCTCGTGATGTTTGATGAACTGTCCATCTTGATCAACAATATCACCTTGTTGTTTGGGTAGATAAGTTTGTAGAAATTCTGAAAAATTACGCTCACCAATAAAGCAAATACCAGTCGAGTCTTTTTTATCTGCAGTGACAAAGCCATTTTCTGCGGCAATTTTACGCACCTCATCTTTGTTGATTTCGCCTAGTGGAAATAGACTTTTTGAGAGTTGTTGTTGGTTAAGTAAGTTTAAAAAATAACTTTGATCTTTGTTATCGTCAAGCCCAGTTTGTAGTTGGTAAATACCATTGTCTTCATGGATTCTCGCATAATGACCAGTGGCGATTTTATCAGCGCCGAGTGAAAGTGCATAGTCTAAAAAAACTTTAAATTTAATTTTTTGATTGCACAGAACGTCAGGATTAGGCGTGCGACCTTTTTTGTACTCCTTGAGAAAATGATCAAATACATCATCCCAATAGTCAGCAGAAAAGTTAATTGTGTGTAGTTTTACGCCCAGTTTGTCAGCAACTTTCTGTGCATCAGATAAGTCTTGTTCTGCACTGCAAACACCATCAGTATCGTCCTCTTCCCAGTTTTTCATAAACAAGGCTTCGACTTCATAACCTTGTTCTAAAAGTAGCAGGGTAGCAACAGAGGAGTCAACACCACCAGAAAGACCAACAATAATTTTGGTATTTTTATTAGGCCTCAAATTTTTCATAAGCCAAGACAATGCGTTGTACTAATTTGTGCCGAACCACATCCTTTGACTCGAAGTGACAAAATGAGATCTGCTTTTCATCTGACAGCACTTTCATAACTTGTATCAGGCCAGATTGGCTGGATCTGGCTAAGTCGATTTGAGTAATATCGCCAGTAATAACCATTTTTGAGCCAAAACCCATGCGCGTTAAAAACATTTTCATTTGTTCGATGGTGGTGTTTTGGGCTTCATCCAAAATAATAAAGGATTCGTTTAAGGTTCGACCACGCATAAAAGCGAGTGGTGCAACTTCAATAACGTTTTTATCTAATAATTTAGTGACTTTATCAAAACCGATCATCTCGTACAAAGCATCATAAATAGGGCGTAAGTAAGGGTCAACTTTTTCAGTAAGGTCGCCGGGTAAAAAACCTAGTTTTTCCCCAGCTTCTACTGCAGGACGTACTAATACGATTCGACGCACATCTGAGTGCTCTAAGGCTTCTACAGCACATGCAACGGCAAGGTAAGTTTTTCCAGTGCCAGCGGGGCCAATACCAAACGTGCAATCTTTATCGGTAATAGACTTTACATAATGTTGTTGATTGGCACTACGAACGTGAATCATTTTACGGCGCGTTTTAATATTGACAATTTGACTTGGTAGATCATCATGAGTGCGAGCCTTGATACACATTTCTAGATCGTGAAGGCCAATGGTTTGCTTGTCAGACAGTTCCAGCAAATCTTTTAATACTTGTATAGCGAGTTGAGCGTTGTCACCGTTAATGGTAAAGTCAGCGCCTTTATTGTTAATAACAACATCAAGACTTTTGGCAATGACTTCGATATGTTTATCCAGCGAACCGCAAATATTAGCCAGTTGCTCTAAGTTGTCTATATTTAGCGTTAGTTTTGTCATAATTACAGTACCAACTCTCCCATCAGAGAGTTGCCACGTGCACCGGTAATTTTCACATCTATAATTTGTCCAATTAGAGATTCATCACCTTTAAAGTGTGTGTTGCGCATATTTTCAGTTTTGCCAAACATATTGTCATCTTTTCTGGCTTTGTTTTCAACCAAGACTTTTTGCACACTGCCAATCATTGATTTTGAAATCACCTGAGTGGATTCATCGATGGTTTTTTGTACTAAGCTCAGTCGATCTTTCTTGACTTGCATGTCTACATCATCCGGGTAACTTGCCGCAGGTGTACCAGGGCGTTGAGAATATATAAAGCTAAATGATTTGTCAAAACCGATGTCGGTGATGAGTTTCATGGTGTTGTTAAAATCTTGATCAGTTTCGCCAGGAAAACCAATAATAAAATCACTAGAGATAGAAATATCAGGGCGAATTTCACGTAATTTTCTAATTTTTGATTTATATTCAAGCGCAGTATGGCCACGCTTCATTAATGTCAAAATCTTATCAGAGCCACTTTGAATTGGTAAGTGCAAATGTGAAACCAACTCTGGCACTTCGGCGTAAGCTTGTATTAGGC
>JAUWPG010000045.1 GCA_030611725.1 Gammaproteobacteria bacterium | reverse complement strand
ACCTACTGTGCCACCTTTCCAGTAACCTTTTTTAGTTACGTATGATGTTTCTAATGTTGCTAAAACGTCACGTACCATGCCTGCGCCTGCGTGATCATCACGTGCAAGTCTCTTAAGGCCTGTTACAAACGAAGGCCATGGGCCATTTTCCAACTCATCAAGGTTGGGAGTGTTGTATAACTCTTTTGCCATTTTATTTCTCCAGTATATTTAATAAATCCCCTCTTTGCTAAAAAAGAAGATGTGAACGGGTCAAATTATACGTAATTACAAGGAAATACCGTATTTTATTAGTGGTATTTTTGCCTACCCCTTAGGGGATATATTGAAGAAAAAAATGTAGTAAATTAGTTGGCCAAATACTGATCAACTTTAGCGGCCACGCCACGACCTTCATGGATTGCCCACACGACTAATGATTGCCCACGACGGCAGTCTCCTGCGGTAAAGATACCGGCTTGTGAAGTTTTGTACTCACCATAATCAGCCTGATAATTGCCACGCGCATCAAGCTCAATATTAGCATCATCGCTTAGATAATGCTCGGGCGCAACAAAGCCCATTGAAAGTAAAACCAATTGCGCATCCCAAGTTTTGTCACTGCCTGAGATTTCAATCAGTTGGCCATCTTTAAAATCAACATTCACGGTGTTGATACCTATTACCTTACCTTTATCATCCTGAATAAAAGATTGGGTCATCAAATGATATTGTCTTGGGTCTTCGCCAAATACTTGCGTGGCTTCTGCATGACCATAGTCAACACGATAAATCAAAGGCCAAAGTGGCCAAGGGTTGTTGTCTGAACGGTCTTCAGGTGGCTTACCCATCAGCTCAAAATTAACAATCGATTTTGCGCCTTGACGAAGAGCTGTGCCGATACAGTCAGTACCTGTATCACCGCCACCAATCACAATCACGTCTTTGTCTTTGGCTGATAAATCAGAATCATCGGCATGTCCAGTATCTAATAGGCTCTTAGTATTTTTAGTCAAATATTCCATGGCCATATGTACACCACTAGCATCACGATTGTCTACTGGCAAGTCACGTGCTTGCGTTGCACCCGTGGTAAAAATAATCGCATCAAAATCTTTTTGTAATTGCACAATACTAATGTCTTTTCCAACATTAACGTTAGTGATAAATTCAACACCTGAATCTTTGAGTAAACCCACACGACGATCAACCACATCCTTGCCTAATTTCATGTTTGGAATGCCGTACATCAACAAACCACCAATACGGTCATCGCGTTCAAAAACTGTAACACTGTGGCCGATCTTATTAAGCTCATCTGCTGCTGCCAAACCTGCAGGACCTGAACCAATAACGGCAATATTCTTACCGGTGCGGTATTCAACTATATGTGGTTGAATCCACCCTTCTTCGAAACCACGATCAACAATAGTTTGCTCAATATTCTTGATTGTCACTGCAGGATTGTTAATACCAAGCACACAAGATCCTTCACAAGGTGCTGGACAAACTCTGCCGGTAAATTCTGGGAAATTATTGGTCTTGTGTAAGCGTGTTAACGCTTCTTGCCATTTGTCGTTATAAACCAGATCGTTCCATTCAGGAATTAAGTTATCAACGGGACAGCCATTTTCTGATTGACAAAATGGCACACCACAATCCATGCATCTTGCGCCTTGCTCCTGTAAATGGGCAATATCATGTGTACCTTTAAAAATTTCACCATAATCTTGAATACGTAGTTCAACTGGACGATAATCCTCAGTTTTTCTATCAAATTCTTTAAAGCCGGTTACTTTTCCCATCGTTCTCAAACATGTCACATATAAAGCATGCAATTATGCCATATTTGGCTGATATTATTCCTTGTTTATCTAAAAAAATAACGGTATAATACGTCTCTTTTCAAGTTTTAGATAAGAGGCAAGCGTGAATTTAATTGATCAAATTGAGAACGAACAACTAAGGTCAGATATCCCTGAATTTTCTTCAGGTGATACCGTTATTGTGCAAGTTAAAGTACGTGAAGGTGAGCGCGAAAGATTGCAAGCATTCGAAGGCGTAGTAATTGCTAAGAAAAACCGTGGTATCGGTTCAGCATTTACGGTTAGAAAAATCTCTCATGGCGAAGGTGTTGAAAGAGTTTTCCAAACGCATTCAACAATGATCGACTCAGTTGAAGTCAAACGTCGCGGTAAAGTTCGTCAGGCGAAGTTGTACTATCTTCGTGAGCTTACTGGTAAGAAAGCAAGAATTAAAGAAAAATTGGCCAAGAAATAGAGTCTAATATTTTCTATTTAAAATGCCGGTCTTTACCGGCATTTTTTATGCCATAATTTTAAACCGTGAATAACGCAGTATTAATTGACAAATTTTTAGATCATTATTGGCTCTCCTCCGGCGCCAGTAAAAACACACTGTCTGCTTATCATTCAGATCTTAAATTATTTTCAAAATGGTTGGATAGTAACCTTGCGCATTCAAACAGTGCTCATATTCATAATTATTTCAAACACAGGCAACTTAGTCCTGCCACACAAGCCCGTGTTCTTACTTGTTTAAGAATTTTTTACCAATATTTAATGACCACGAATGTCATTAATGCCAATCCAACAGACAAATTACACCATCCAAAACAAACGAAGAATCTGCCTGTTTTTTTAAACATTGAAGAAGTCGTTCGACTCCTAAATGCACCCGATCAAAATACCATTTTTGGCATGCGTGATCGCGCCATGTTAGAGCTGTTATATTCCTGTGGACTACGAGTATCAGAGCTCATTGGTTTAAATTATCACAACATCAATCTGAATGAAGAATACATTCGCATTCATGGTAAAGGCAACAAAGAGCGTATCTTGCCAATGGGTGAGGTAGCAATGGATTATCTAAAGACTTACGAGAAAGAAGCCAGACCTACTTTACTTAAGTCGGGCCAAACTGATGGATATTTTTTGTCTAACCGTGGCTCAAACATGAGCCGACAAAACTTCTTTTATATCATTAAAGCTTATGCACTCAAAGCGGGGATTGATAAACAACTTTCCCCACACACACTACGCCACGCCTTTGCCACACACCTTGTTCAACGAGGTGCCGACTTGCGTTCAGTGCAGCTAATGCTTGGGCATAGTGATATTTCTACCACGCAGATTTATACGCATATTCAAAACGTGCAGTTAAAATCTCAACACAAAAAACACCACCCAAGAGGATAGTTAAATATATTGAACTTCTAGGATTTCGTAAACAACACTTCCAGCTGGCACTTTAACAGTAACTTCTTCACCCTCTTCATTGCCCATTAGCGCACTGGCGATTGGCGAATGGCATGAGATTTTATTAAGCGCAATATCAGCTTCATCTTCGCCAACGATTTGATAAGTGATCTCACTGTCATCTTTAATGTTCATCAAGGTAATGGTGGTACCAAAAACACAACGACCATCTTGATTCAACTTAGCGACATCAATCACTTGCATTCGTGAGAGTTTAGATTCGATTTCCTTAATACGTCCTTCACAAAAACTTTGCTCTTCTTTAGCGGCGTGATATTCAGCATTTTCTTTTAAGTCGCCGTGCGCACGTGCTGTGGCAATATCCTCAACAATACGGGGGCGATCTACATCTTTGAGTTTTAAAAGCTCTGCTTCAAGTGCTTTTGCACCACTAACGGTCATTGGGATTCTTTCCATACCGCTCCTATCTATTTAATGATTGTAAGGTTCTCACGGTAATGGTTTCGTGAGTTTTTAAGCCATCTAACATGGCGAATGCGGCAGCAACCGTTGTGGTAAATGGCACTTTGTGCACCAAAGCTTGACAACGAATTGCTGCTGCATCTTCCATGCCTTGTGTGTCTTCAGTAGAATTGATAATTAAATCAATGTCGTCATTCTTGATCATATCAACGATATGTGGCGAACCTTCAGAAACTTTATTCACCATTTCACATTCAAGACCTGCTTCAACTAAAGTCTCTCTATTGCTACGTGTTGCCACCAAACTAAAACCTTGTATAGCCAAGCGCTTACCTATGTCTACTAAATCATCTCGATCAAGCTTACGCAAGCTAACAAATACCTTTCCATTTTCAGGCGCACGACTACCGGCAGCTAATTGTGCCTTGTCAAAGGCCGAGGCGAAATCATCGCCCACACCCATAACTTCACCCGTTGAACGCATTTCAGGGCCTAAAATTGGATCCACGCCTAAGAATTTGTTGAATGGGAAGACCGCTTCTTTGACACTAAAGTGCTTCGGAATAATTTCTTTGGTAAAGTTAAGCTCTTTCAGTGTCTTACCTGCCATAACACGTGCTGCAATATTGGCCAATGGCACGCTAATGGCTTTTGATACAAAAGGCACTGTACGCGATGCACGAGGATTCACCTCAATAACATAAATTTCACCATCTTGATATGCCAGCTGCGTATTCATTAACCCTACAACATTTAAGGCTTTTGCCATGGTAATAACCTGAATACGCATTTCATCAAGCACATTGTCTGTTAATGAGTATGGGGGTAGTGAACAAGCAGAATCGCCTGAGTGAATACCGGCCTGCTCAATGTGCTGCATAATGCCACCAATCACCACGTCCTCACCATCACTAATCACATCAATATCCACTTCAATTGCATGATCAAGGAATGAATCAAGTAGTATTGGAGAATCGTTAGACACTTGTACGGCGGTATGCATGTAATGGTCTAACGAGTCTTTGTCATAGACAATTTTCATTGCACGACCGCCGAGTACATATGAAGGCCTTACCACCAGTGGAAAGCCAATCGCATTAGCAATATCTTGTGCTTGCTCTAACGAACGCGCAGTGCCGTTAAGTGGCTGCTTCAATTCTAATTCTTGTAACAGTTTAGAAAAACGCTCGCGATCTTCAGCCAAGTCAATTGCATCTGGTGTTGTGCCAATAATTTTTGCGCCGCTCTTCTCAAGCGCATCAGCCAATTTTAATGGTGTTTGACCACCATAATGCACAATGATACCGTCTGGATTTTCAATATCAATAACCGACAATACATCTTCTAAGGTTAATGGCTCAAAATACAAGCGATCTGAAATATCGTAATCGGTAGAAACGGTCTCAGGATTACAATTCACCATAATGGTTTCAAAACCATCTTCACGTAGTGCTAGTGAGGCATGTACGCAGCAATAATCAAATTCAATACCTTGACCAATACGGTTAGGTCCGCCACCTAAAATCATAATCTTTTTATTGTCAGTCGGGTCGGCTTCACACTGTTGCTGATAAGTTGAATACAAATATGCAGTTTGCGTATCAAACTCTGCTGCACAACTATCGACGCGCTTAAATACTGGCTTAATATTCAGCGCTTTTCGACGCTCACGCACTGACGATTCGCCACAATTTAACAGCTGCCCAAGACGGGCATCAGAGAAACCTTTACGCTTCAAGTTAAACATTTCGTCTGCTTCAATTTCAGCAATATTAGCGCCATTAATTTGCATCTCATTCGAGACAATGTCTTCAATTTGCGCTAAGAACCAAGGGTCTACTTTGGATAAATCAAACACTTCTTCCAGACTCATGCCAAATCTAAACGCATCGGCTAAATAGAAAATACGATCGCCTCTTGCCGAAATACACTCAGATCTAATCTTGTTCTTTGCATCATCCGCATTTAAATTAACAATTGGGTCTAGGCCAACTTTATCTGTCTCCAAGCTTCTAAGTGCTTTTTGTAACGACTCCTGGAAAGTAGAGCCTATGGCCATTACCTCGCCCACTGATTTCATTTGCGTGGTTAGACGATCATCTGCTTCCGGGAACTTTTCAAAGGCAAATCTTGGAATCTTAGTCACTACATAATCAATACTTGGCTCAAATGATGCTGGTGTTTTACCACCGGTAATATCATTATCCAGTTCGTCTAATGTGTAGCCAACTGCTAATTTTGCCGCTACCTTTGCAATTGGGAAGCCTGTTGCTTTTGAAGCCAAGGCTGATGAGCGCGATACACGTGGATTCATTTCAATAATGGTGAGACGACCATCTTCAGGGTTAAGCGCAAACTGTACGTTTGAGCCACCGGTATCAACGCCAATCTCACGCAATACCGCCAATGAAGCATTACGCATTACTTGGTATTCTTTATCTGTTAGAGTTTGTGCTGGTGCTACCGTGATTGAATCACCCGTATGAATACCCATTGGGTCAAAGTTTTCAATCGAACAAATAATAATGCAGTTATCTTTAGTGTCACGAACCACTTCCATCTCAAATTCTTTCCAACCTAAGATTGACTCTTCAACCAAAAGTTCGTTAGTAGGTGAAAGATCTAAACCACGCTCACAAATCTCAACAAATTCTTCTTTGTTGTAGGCAATGCCACCACCAGAGCCGCCCATGGTAAATGAAGGACGAATAACGGTCGGGAAACCAACTTCCTCTTGAATCTTGTGCGCTTCTTCCAAGGTGTGTGCAACTGCAGCTTTTGGCATGTCAAGGCCAATCTTTAACATAGCTGTACGAAATAAGTCACGATCTTCAGCTTTATCAATGGCTTCTTTCTTAGCACCAATCATTTCTACACCGTGTTTCTCTAACACCCCATGACGCTCTAGATCAAGCGCACAGTTCAGTGCAGTTTGACCACCCATAGTAGGTAAAAGCGCATCAGGCTTTTCAACTTCAATAATCTTTTCAACGGTACGCCATTCAATTGGCTCAATATAGGTTGCATCCGCCATTTGAGGGTCAGTCATGATCGTGGCTGGATTAGAATTCACCAAGATCACGCGGTAACCTTCTTCACGCAAGGCTTTACAAGCTTGTGCGCCAGAATAATCAAACTCACATGCCTGACCAATCACAATTGGGCCGGCACCAATGATTAAAATACTTTTAAGGTCTTGTCTTTTTGGCATTTTCTATTAGTTCCGAGCTTCTCTAAAAATCATCTTCTTCGACTGGAGGAACGCCATCAAAAATATCAAATTTTCGCTTTTGTAAATAAGATGAACGCATCGCAATATACGGATCGTCTGAATTTTCAAACAGTTCTATTACTGGGAATAGCTCTACGCGCTGATCAATTGCATTCATAGCACTCGCACTCACAGAGCCTATGCTGTCCAACTTATTAATAAGGTTGGTATTAGAATTTGTATCTACATAAATACCAACACTGTCTCGTAATGTTGAGGGGCCTAGCAAAGGCAGAATTATATACGGGCCTTCTTCCACACCCCAAGTCGCCATGGTCTGGCCAAAATCTTCATTATCCGTCGTCAGATCTATATCAGAAGCCACATCAAACAATCCGCCTAGACCTATAGTGCTATTAACCAAGACACGCCCTAAAGTCGTTACACTTTCGACCGGCTTAAATTGCATTATTTGATTACCCAGTGTAGAAACATCACGTAAATTATCAAAAAAATTACTTACACGCTGTTGTGCAAATGTTGGGATGAATTCTTTATAAGCTCTAGAGATAGGTTCAAATATACCGTCATCAAATACTTCGTTAAAACTATGCACTGTTCTATTAATATCTTCAAATGGATCGATGCCATTTTGCGCATTGACAATAGAATTAATAGAGAAAAGTAACATAATACTCACCAATAATTGTTTCATTGTTTCATCTCCTGAATAAACGTATCAAACAAACCGCTAACATCGTGTGGGCCTGGCGAGGCTTCTGGATGACCTTGAAAACTAAAGGCTGGCCTGTCTACCACTTTAACGCCTTGAATCGAGTTGTCAAATAACGACCGGTGTGTCACTTTCAATGTATCTGGCATATCATCTTCTGCTACTGCAAAGCCATGGTTTTGTGAAGTAATCATGACTTGTTTAGTGTTTAAATCTTGCACGGGATGATTGGCACCATGATGGCCGAATTTCATTTTTTCAGTCTTAGCGCCACTGGCTAAAGACAACAACTGATGGCCTAGACAAATACCAAAAATTGGCATGTTTTTTTCTAACAAAGTTTGAATACTACTAATGGCATAATCACACGGTTCAGGGTCACCTGGACCATTCGACAAAAAAACACCATCAGGATTCATTGCCAATACCTCAGCTACTGGTGTTTGCGCATTAACCACAGTTAGGTCACATCCGCGATCAACCAGCATTCTTAAGATATTTTTCTTAACACCGTAGTCGTATACCACTACTTTAATTTTTTTATCAAGTGAGCCAAACTCACCATCTTCTAATGAATAAGAACCATTATTAAAATCATATTGCTTAGCAGTTGACACCACTTTGGCAAGGTCTATATTTTTAAGTCCAGCAAACGACTGCGCCTTCTCAACTGCTGCTGCTTCATCAATATCATCACCAGTAATAATACAACCTTTGAGAGAGCCATGCTCACGTAAATGACGCGTCAAAGCGCGCGTATCAATATCACTAATCGCTACCACATTATTGGTTGATAAATATTCATCGAGTGGCATTGTATTGCGCCAATTACTCACCATTATTGGTAAATCGCGAATAATCAGACCGGTAGCATAAATTTGTTCAGATTCTTCATCAACTACATTGGTGCCAGTATTGCCAATATGCGGATAAGTAAATGCAACGATTTGTTGTGCATAAGAGGGGTCAGTAAGAATTTCTTGGTAGCCGGTCATTGAAGTATTAAACACCACTTCACCCACAGTATCACCAATAGCACCGATAGATTTTCCCTTGAAAATCTGACCATCTTCTAATGCTAATAAGGCAACTTGTGACACCAGATACTCCTAAACGAAAAACTCCGAGAATTTTACCATATCATCGTCCTGCTCTGATACTCAAATGCATAAATCAAATGGTATAATTGCACCATTCAAGCAAACTAAGGGAAATCATGGAACTGACTGTTGAAAACACCAGATATGGCGGCTGTGTAGACTCAATTACCAAAAAACTAGTGGCTACTTTTAACACAGAAAATATTGAGATCAACACCGAACAAGGCACGATTGGTATTGATATTGACGAGACTAAAAGATACGAAACAGTGAAAGTGTTACTTAATCTTGGCTATCCTAAAATTCACTCAGTACGCGGTTTTACCTCTACCAAAGCTAAAGCCAAATCATTTTCGGCTTGTGCTGTGGGAAAAATGGGCCAGTGACTCTAATTGTTAACGGTAGAAATCTGACCATAAATGATCAGGCCAATGCGCAC
>JAUWPG010000059.1 GCA_030611725.1 Gammaproteobacteria bacterium | reverse complement strand
GGGTAGTCTTTAGCCACTTCCTCCATAACATCACGCCATAACTCACACACTTCTAACACATTAGCCTTATCTACTGAACACACACGCTTGTCGCGTTTTTGTGCAATTTTAAAAGCTGAATGACCAATACGTCTAATCTCGGACTCATAATAAGTCGCCGTATTAAAGCCGAAGCGCTCACCATCACGAATCTCAATACCGCGTGGTTGTCCAAAATAAATACCGGCAACCAGTTCACGAACGATCATCAAATCTAGTCCAGAAACAACGTCTTCTTTCAGCGTTGAAGCACTGGACAATTGCGGATAAAGAATAGCAGGACGAAGGTTTGAGAATAAGTCCATCTCCGCACGCAAGCCCAAAAGACCGCGTTCTGGTCGAAGGTCACGTTCTAATGCTTCCCACTGATATCCACCTACTGCGCCCAGCAAAATAGAATCACATTCACGCGCAGCGTCCAATGTCGCTTGTGGTAATGGCGATCCAGTTTCATCATAAGCGCTACCACCGACCAAACCATGGACTAATTCCATGTCTAGGCCGTCATTTTCATTAAGGTGACCAATAACTTTAAGGGCTTGAGTAACAATTTCTTGTCCGATGCCATCACCTGGCAATATTAATACTTTTGACATTTGTTTTTATTTATTTGAAAAATATTTTTTCATTTTGGAGGAAAGCCTTGCTTTCCTCCAAAATTTTTACTAGATTTCGACCATCTCAAATTGATCCTTAGTCGCACCACAATCAGGACAAATCCAATCTTCAGACACGTCTTCCCATTTTGTTTTTGGCTCTATACCGTCTTTCGGTGAACCTAAATACTCGTCATAAACCCAATCACAAACAATACATCTTAATTTTTTAAATTCCACTACTTTCTCCAATTTTTCTTAAAAATAAAAAAAGGGAGTGTTTAGCCCCCCTTTTTTTTATCAAGCTAATAATTAATTACAAATTATCGACATTTTTTGCTAAATATTCAGCCACACCTGCTGGTGTATCTTTCATGCCTTCGTCACCTTTGTTCCAACCTGCAGGGCATACTTCACCATGCGTTGTGTGAAAATCAAGCGCATCTACCATGCGTAACATTTCATCAACATTTCTACCTAATGGAAGATCGTTCACTACTTGATGACGTACCTCAAAGTTTTCATCAATTAAGAATGAAGCACGTAGTGCAATACCTGCTGGATGTACAATACCGTACGCCTCCATAATGGCATGATTGGTATCAGCCACTAAAGGAAAATCAATTGGGCCTAAACCACCATCTGCTGGTGCTGTATTGCGCCATGCGTTATGGGTAAATTGTGAATCTACTGAAACACCGACGACCTCCACACCTTTCTCAGCGAACTGAGAGATTCTGTGATGATGCGCCAAGATCTCTGAAGGGCAAACAAAAGTAAAGTCCAACGGATAAAAGAACAACACAATTTTTTTGCCTTTTAAGCTAGATAATTGAAAGTGATCAACAATACTGCCGTTGGCTAAAACGGCTGCTGCTGTAAAATCAGGGGCTTGTTGTGTTACTAAAACGCTCATAGTTTCTCCGAATAAATAATAAAAATCAATTCATTATACAATTATATTCTCATTTATCTCATAAAAAAATTAAGGGCTTGTTGTAACCGATCATATCACCGATACTTTGACGTAAAATACTCAAGGGTGTTCTTATGCATCTTGATATTTTTTGACAACGGAAAATTTTCATATGTAAAATAAAATTGATCGGACATAGTTATTCATATGGTTGAATAATTTTATAAAGCAGATGGGAATTTTCCTAAGTCCCGAAGGGCAAGCGTTTGTGGGTTTTTAACTGCGTTAAACTTTCCAATCAATATGAATAACTATTACTTGAAAAATTTGCCTTGTTAAAAAAACCCACAAACGCTTGCAAAAATTTACCAAGATGCATAGGAATACCCTGTAATGCTTAAAATTTACAACACACTTAGCAAACAAAAAGAAGCCTTTCACCCAATCAATCCAGACAAGGTGGGAATGTACGTCTGTGGTATGACTGTATACGATTATTGCCATATGGGCCATGCTCGAGTTCTGGTCATGTTTGATGTGATTACTCGCCATCTTAGGCGCAATTTTCCAAACGTTACTTATGTACGCAATATTACCGATATTGATGACAAAATTATTGCCCGAGCTGTTGAAAATAAAGAAGATATTTTCAGTCTAACCAATCGCTTTATTGATGCCATGCACGAAGATGAGCACGCATTGGGCATTCTACCGCCTGACATTGAGCCTCGAGCAACGCAGGCAATTGATCAGATGCTTTACATGATCGAAGCTTTGATAGAAAAAGGTATGGCTTATCAGGCAAAAAATGGTGATGTCTACTATTCAGTGCGCAAGTTTTCTAGCTATGGAAAATTAAGCGGTAAAAATTTAGATGACTTAGAGGCAGGCGCTAGAGTTGATGTAGACTCAAACAAGAAAGACCCATTGGATTTTGTACTTTGGAAAATGGCCAAACCGAGTGAGCCAAGCTGGAGCTCTCCTTGGGGTGATGGTCGTCCAGGCTGGCATATTGAATGTTCAGCCATGTCAACCCATCACTTGGGCAATCATTTTGATATTCATGGCGGTGGCATGGATTTATCATTTCCACATCACGAAAATGAAATTGCTCAGTCTGAAGGCGCTAACAATTGTAGCTTTGTTAATACTTGGATGCATGTTGGCTTTGTGAATATTAATGATGAAAAAATGAGTAAATCTCTGAACAATTTTTTTACCATTCGAGGTGTGCTAGAAAGTTATGATGGCGAAACCTTGCGCTATTTTATTATGAGCTCGCACTATCGTTCACCTTTAAACTTCTCTGATACCAACCTTGATAACGCAAAATCCTCTCTCACTCGTCTCTATACTGCAATTCGCGGATTACGGGCGAGTGATGCTGCCACTGTAGAAGTGTCACAACGATTTGAATTTGAAACCAGATTTAATGAAGCATTAGATGATGATTTTAATACGCCAATCGCTTTAAGTGTTTTGTTTGAATTGGCAAAACTCGTTAATTCAGAGCGCGATAAAGACATCGACCAAGCCAACGCTTTGGCTCAATCACTCATCAAGCTGGGTGGTCGTATTGGTCTTTTACAAATGAATGCAGATAGCTTTTTAAAGCAAGGCGTAGCCCTATCTGATAAAGCTATTGACGATAAAATAAAACAACGTAATGAGGCGAGAGATAATAAAGATTTTGCCGCTTCTGACCAAATCAGAGATGAGCTAATCGAACTGGGTATTATTTTAGAGGATGGCGCAAATGGCACCAGCTGGCGTAGAAAATAACATTGACTGGGCGTCAATCGATACCATTCTGTTGGATATGGATGGCACCCTACTAGATCTTAATTTTGATTTACATTTTTGGCTAGAATATTTACCTTTGGTGTATGCCAACAAGCACAATATTACTCACCAACAATCAAAAAACAAGATTCGACCAATGCTAGAAGCAGAGCAAGGCAATCTACATTGGTACTGCCTAGATTATTGGCAAAAGATATTTGAATTGGATATTGCTAAACTCAAAGAGGACGTCTCTCACCTGATTCAAATTCATCCTTTTGTACTCGAATTTTTAGATCAAGCCAAACAACATAATAAGCGTATTTATCTGGTCACTAACGCTCACCGAAAAACCGTACAACTTAAAATGAAAGTTACCAACCTAGAAATCTATTTTGATGACATTATTTCTTCACATGATTATAACGTCGCAAAAGAAGATCAAGGATTTTGGCAACAATTAAAACAGGCCATTGGCTTTGATAACAACAAAAGCATCTTTTTTGATGATTCTATCAGTGTGCTAAATTCTGCCAAAGAGTTCGGCATTGGCACGGTTGTGGCTATTAGCAAACCCAGCTCCAAAATTGAAAAAAAACCCATTAAAGGGTTTATCAATATTGAAACCTTTGAACAAGCAATACCTTTAAAACATCATGCATAAAAAAAACCCGCCTATTGGCGGGTTTTAATTGACAACAACTGGCTAGTGATTACTCACCACCAATTGCACCCATTAAAGCAAAACTTTTGACAAATGGTGTTGCCATTCTAGGGTCTTTGATCATTGCGCCAAAATCACCTTTTTCAAACTTTAACTTGCCCATGGTAACAGCCATACCCATTGATGCCATACCTAACGGCTTGTCTAGCCATTTCATCCAATTTTTTTTATCTGCGCGCATATCCCAATCGGCATTTTCGCCATTGTAATCACTCGCACGAACACACTCGCCATTCTCAACCACAAAAACACCTACTGGTGTGCCGTCGCCTTTAAAACCACAAGCAATGGTCGATGAAAAGTTAATTTCTGCTAATTTACCACGCACTTCGTCCGAACCATTCCACGCGTCTTTTAATTGATTCATCCATTCATCTGAAAATAATACTGCCATGTTAACCTCCTGTTTGTTATCTTTTTAATTAGTCTGTTTTATTACGAGTTACTCTTTTTCCCTTAAGTTTATTCGCTGAACGAGCGCACATATTATGCCCATTAAAATCGACAATATTGCACTGTTTTATAAAGAAAATGCCCCTGTAATTTATTGGCACTATAAACAGCTTTTTTAACAAGAAAAATAAAGTTTTAAGTATAATTATAGGCTTTACTTTTATTTAAAATTACTGTGCTAAAAATTTGTATATTGTCTGATTCTCATGGATTTATTCACCCCAATGTTGTGAAGATTGCCAATCAATGTGATATCGCCATTCATGCAGGTGATATTATTAACGAAGCCACCTTGAGCCAATTGAAACCCAAGCAGAAACTCGTTGCCATTAAAGGCAACAATGACGAACATATTACTTCGCTCAACAAGGTTGAATTTCTTGAATTGACAAGTGGCAAAATTGCCATTGAACATGGTCACTTGCATGGCCACCACAAACCATCGCACGCATCACTAAGAGCCTCCTATCCAGATGCCAAAGTGATCATCTATGGGCATACGCATAAGCAAGTCATAGACAAAGAATTCACCCCTTGGGTAATCAACCCCGGTGCCTCGGGTGAAACCCGTAATCACGGTGGATCAAAGTGCTTTACAATGGATGTATATGACAACAAAGAGTGGTTAATAATACCTCATATCTTTGACTAGATTTGCCTCTCGTATACCTCTTTGTGTATAGAAAATGCTAATGAAAATTAACCACACCAATGTATAATTGATGGTTTTTTTATAAGTAAAAGGTACAACAATGAAAAACGCTTTCTACGCTCAATCTGGTGGTGTAACTGCCGTGATTAATGCTTCTGCTTGTGGTGTAATTGAAACTGCACGCAAACACTCTGACAAAATTGGCACGGTTTATGCTGGTCAAAATGGCATTATCGGTGCACTCACTGAAAACTTAATTGACACATCTAAAGAATCGGTTGCCGATGTTGCAGCACTAAAGCATACACCATCGGGTGGCTTTGGTTCTTGTCGTTACAAGATGAAGTCTTTAGAAGCCAATAAAGCTGAGTATGAAAGACTGATTGAAGTCTTTAAGGCGCACGATATTGGCTATTTTTTCTACAATGGTGGTGGCGACTCAGCTGACACATGTTTAAAGGTTTCTCAATTATCAGAATCTATGGGCTACCCCATTCAAGCGATCCATATTCCTAAAACAGTTGATAACGACTTGCCAGTCACAGACAACTGCCCAGGCTTTGGTTCAGTAGCAAAATACATTGCCGTTTCTACTATGGAGGCTAGTTTCGATGTGGCCTCTATGTGTGCTACCTCTACTAAGATTTTTGTACTTGAAGTAATGGGTCGTCACGCAGGCTGGATTGCAGCGGCTGGTGGCTTGGTTGATGATTCAATCCCAGTGGTTATCTTATTCCCAGAAATTGATTTTGATGAGGCTAAGTTCCTAGCTAAAGTTGATAAGAACGTTAAAGAATTTGGCTATTGTACAATTGTTGTCTCTGAAGGCACAAAATGGCCCGATGGTCGTTTCCTAGCAGAACAAGGCACGCGTGATGACTTTGGTCATGCGCAATTAGGCGGTGCTGCACCTGTTGTGGCCAATTTAATTAAAGATGCGCTAGGCCACAAATACCACTGGGCTGTTGCGGACTACTTACAACGTGCTGCTCGTCACTTGTCTTCTGAATCTGATGTTGAACAAGCATATGCATTAGGCGAAGCTGCTGTTAATATGGCATTAGAAGGTAAAAATTCAGTAATGCCCGCAATTATCCGCACATCAAACAACCCTTACACTTGGGAGATTGGTTCTGGTGAGTTAAAAGACATTGCGAATGTTGAAAAGATGATGCCAATGGAGTACATTTCTGATGATGGTTTTGGCATTACAGAGGCATGTCGTGAATATTTACAGCCACTAATCGAAGGTGAAAATTACCCTCCATATAAAAATGGCTTACCGGATTATGTGGTTATGAAGAAAGAAATGCTAGAAAAGAAATTACCCGCTTTCGAAGTATAAGGAAACCAACAGATGAACGTTATTTTATTAGGCCCTCCGGGCGCAGGTAAAGGCACTCAAGCAACCAACATTTGTGAGAAACATTCTATTCCACAAATCTCGACCGGCGATATGTTGCGCGGGGCTGTCAAAGCTGGCACACCCTTAGGTATTGAAGCTAAAAAAGTGATGGACGCAGGTG
>JAUWPG010000025.1 GCA_030611725.1 Gammaproteobacteria bacterium | reverse complement strand
TGTTGGTGCAACAGGTGTTGTGGGCGAAACAATTCTTTCGATTTTAGAACAGCGTAATTTTCCAATTAATAATTTATACCCGTTAGCGAGTGCCAATTCTGCGGGTAAAAAAGTATTTTTCCAAGGTAAAAGCTGGACAGTGCAAGACTTAGACAAATTTGATTTTTCACAAGTGCAACTAGGTTTATTCTCAGCGGGCGGCCATATTTCTGAAAAATATGCACCTATTGCGGCCGAAGCCGGCTGTGTGGTGATTGACAATACGGCACATTTTCGTCGTGATAAAGACATTCCTTTGGTTATTCCTGAGGTAAATCCTCATGCAATTGCAGGCTATACCAAGCGCAATATTATTGCCAATCCAAATTGTTCAACCATTCAAATGTTGGTGGCACTTAAGCCGATTTATGATGCGGTAGGTATTGAACGTATCAATGTAGCAACTTATCAAGCAGTGTCTGGTTCAGGCAAGGAAGCTATTTTCGAGTTGACTGATCAAACAACAAAATTATTGGGTGGTAATACTGATATTGATACCAAAGTATATCCCAAGCAAATTGCATTTAATGTAATTCCACATATCGATGTGTTTCAAGACAATGGTTACACCAAAGAAGAGATGAAAATGGTGTGGGAAACGCAAAAGATTTTTGAAGACGAAAATATTTTGGTTAATCCAACAGCAGTTCGTGTGCCGGTACTTTATGGTCATTCTGAAGCGATTAATATTGAAACTAAAACTAAGATTACAGCTGCTGAAGCCACTAAGATTTTATCTGAAGCAAGTGGTGTGACGGTGATGGATAAACGTGAAGATGGTGGTTATGCTACACCATTTATTGAAGCAACCAACCAGGATGATACGTTTGTAAGCCGAATTCGTGAAGATATATCTCATGATAAAGGTCTCAATTTGTGGGTGGTTTCTGATAATATTCGTAAAGGTGCAGCACTCAATACCGTTCAGATTGCTGAAATTTTGATTAAAGAGTATTTATAAATTAATATAACAATGATTAAAGTATCAAGAAAAACCAACGAAACAGACATTAATGTCGAGCTCAATTTGTATGGCACAGGCCAGGCAAATATTGATACCGGAGTGCCATTTTTAGACCATATGTTAGATCAAATTTCTCGCCATGGTTTAATGGATTTAAACATTAAATGTAATGGTGATACACAAATTGATGATCACCACAGTGTTGAAGATATCGGCATTACTTTGGGCCAGGCTTTTACTAAAGCAGTGGGTGACAAAAAAGGCTTAACGCGTTATGGTCATGCCTATGTACCATTAGACGAGGCTTTGTCACGTGTGGTGCTAGATCTATCTGGCCGTCCTGGGTTGGAGCTTAATGTTAGCTTCACACGAGCAATGATCGGTACGTTTGATGTTGATCTTATCAGTGAGTTTTTCCAAGGCTTTGTGAATCATGCTTTGGTAACTTTACACATTGACAACATCAAGGGTGTAAATTCTCATCACCAAGCCGAGACAATCTTTAAGGCCTTTGGTAGAGCATTGCGTATGGCAGTGACGCCAGATGAGCGTCAAGCTGGTGTAATTCCTTCAACCAAAGGCTCGCTCTAATAATCCATGCAAAGCATTGCTATTGTCGATTATGGCATGGGTAACGTGCGCAGCGTGCAAAAAGCACTCGCCCATGTTGCACCTAATGACAAAATATTTTTAACCGACGATGCAGCTTTAATTAATCAAGCTGACCGTGTTGTATTTCCCGGGCAAGGCGCAATGGGCGCATGCATGCGAGCAATGAATGAGCACGGTCTAATTGATGTTATTAAAAAAGCTGCACAAGAAAAACCTTTTCTAGGAATCTGCTTAGGTTTACAGTTGTTGTTCGATCATTCGCAGGAAAATGGCGGCACTGATGGGCTGGCAATTATCTCAGGTGACGTGGTTAAATTTCAAAAAAGTGATTTAAAAATCCCGCACATGGGTTGGAATGAGGTTAAACAAGTATCAGACCATCCACTTTGGCATAATATTGATGATAATGCGCGTTTCTATAGTGTGCACAGTTATTATGTAAAAACACAAGACAACAGTATTGTCACCGGAACAACTGATTATGGTGTTAACTTTACTTGCGCCATTGAAAAAGACAATATATTTGCGGTGCAGTTTCATCCAGAAAAATCACAGCATGATGGTCTACAACTATTGACAAATTTCGTCAATTGGAAAGTTTCTTAGTCTAACAACTGGCCAGCACAATTCATCACATTGGCATGATAACCACTGCCAAAAATATTTAAATGATTAAGATAGTGATAAAGCATATATAGTGGCTTTCGCGCATCGAACCCTTTGTCAAGCGGGTAGGCTGCATTATAGCTTTGATAAAATTCATTAGAAAAACCACCAAACATAAAGGTGAGTGCAAAGTCTATTTCTCGGTGCCCATAATAACTGGCAGTATCGATAAAATAGGGATAATTTCCTCCACTTAAAACATTGCCAGACCATAAATCACCATGCAAAAGTGATGGTTTGATATTGTTACTTAACAAGCTTGGCAAAATTGTTTCAATTTTTAGTAATTCTCGCACTTCTTTATTGCTTAATAAGCCATTTTTGTCGGCCAAGGTGATTTGATGTAAGAGTCGATATTGCCAATAAAATTCTGACCAGTTATCAATCTTTTTGCCAACCGCATTAGGCTGAGATGTTTGCCCAATTGTGTTGTCAACATGAAACCCAAAGTAATCAGCAGTATTTTGATGAAGTGTGGCAAGCTCAAGCCCTATTTGAGACTGCAGGTTAGAATTATGACTAGTGTCAATCCATTCTAATATTAAGCAGTGCTCACAACTAGCGAGCACCTTAGGTGTGTGAATGATGTTGCCTAATAAGATTAATGTTTCAGCCTCTAGGGCCAATTGTTGATTGGCATGCTGTTGATACTTAACAAAAACCTTGTCCCCGTTGATTAATTTAACTTGATATGCTTCAAACAGGCCAGTACTAACGGATTGTGTGTTGACGATTTTTTGATTTAAGTGTTGTTCAATGTGTGGTCCTATCGACATTGAATATTACTGATTTGATTGAGCTTCTAAACAATGAATATAAGCTTGATGATCCATTGGTACATTGTTCTTTTGTGAGGAGAATATCATTTGCGCAATGCAATCCATCATCTTATGCTCCACTTCATGTGGGTCTTTAACTTTATTCAGTATTTTTTGGTAATACCCGTTAATCCCTTTTGGCTGATTAATCGACAGCTGCTCTCTTAAGGATAAATGTAGATTAATATGTAGAAAAGGGTTAACTTCACCACTTTCAGGAAAGAAATCAGATTCAATATTACTGATGAGTTTGTGGTACTCTGGATGCATCTCAATGATTTGCGTGAGCTGATCTTCGAGTGGGTCAAGTACGACTTCCTTGTCTAGAAATTTTTGCCAAGCATTGGCAAGGAATTGACGCTGTTGTGTTCTGTCTTGGGTGTAGAGCATGAGCTCTATTATAAAGTCAAGTTAAGGTAGATTTTTTTCTTCGTATTCACAAAGATCTAATAAGATACAATCAGTACATAGTGGCGAACGAGCCTTACAAGTGTAGCGACCATGAAGAATCATTAAGTGGTGTGCAGGCACTCTGTACTCATCAGGAATGAATTTAACCAACTTTTTCTCAACTTCTAGTACCGTTTTGCCGCTGGCAATTGCCGTACGGTTAGCAACACGATAGATGTGTGTATCAACCGCAATAGTGGGATGACCAAAAGCCGTATTGAGAACAACATTGGCTGTTTTACGGCCAACACCAGGTAACGCCTCTAACTCTTTACGGGTTTCTGGTACTGCTGAGTCGTATTTTTCAATGAGAAGTTTACAAGTTTGAATAATGTGCTTGGCTTTTGAATTGAATAAACCGATGGTTTTAATGGTGTCGCGTAATGTGTCTTGACCAAGTTCAGAAATAGCCTCAGGTGTATTGGCAATTGGAAATAACTTGTTTGTTACTTTATTGACACTTTTATCCGTTGCCTGTGCTGATAAAGTAACAGCGACCAATAGTTCAAATGGAGTGGAATAGTTTAATTCTGTTGTTGGATTGGGTATTTTTTTCAATAACCTTTCAAACATTTCAAAGCGAGTTTCTGCGTTCATTATTTTACTTTTTGTTGTTGCCCTTAATGGACAAATATTATACCAGAAAATAAGTTAAATAGCAAAATGTGCTATACAATTAAAAGAAGGATTCCCCGTAAATTTCGAGTTGTTTCCAGATTTTTTCCTTCTCAGGGTGCTGTTCACGCATGGTATTAATACATTGAAAATACTTGTCAATATTCAAGTAACCATTTTCACCAGCTTGCACTCTACCCTGTAAAGTTTCAAACCAATCTTCAGCCTCATCATCGCTCAGTGTTTCAGGGTAGTTTCTGGCTTTAAAATGCATTAACAGAGTGTTAAGCTTTTGATCTTTGAATTTTGGGTGAAAATCTTTTAATTCATCGATACTAAGATTTTGCAATTGGTCGCCAATGCGTTTATCAGTGTTATCCATAAATCCGTCATAGAGCGCTTGATCAACATCGTTTGTTTTAATGCGTGCTTGATCATTTTTGTATAAATTTTGTACGACTTTAGCAATTGCTATTTGATTGTCTTTAATAAAAGATAGGCGCTGCATGCATTGCACCATATTTATTTGTAGTTGTTCAATAATTTTCGTCTCAAGTTTATAAATATTAGGCACAAACATTGGACTTTTATTAAAAATTAAATCTTTTATTTGCAATCTTTCAACACCTTCTGGCAGTTCTGATTGTTTGGTAAACATGAGCGTTTTAAGTTCTTCTATATCGAGCTCTAATAATATTGATGGATCTTGATCTAAGTTAAAAATAATCGCGCGGTCATTATATTCCGGATGATAAGCTAACGCCACAGCTAAGCGTGTGCAAGACAGTGTGGCAGGGTACATGCCTGATGTATGTAGCATGGGTTCAAACAGTGCCACTTTACTTTCAACTACTTTTTTCTCGCGCAGGCTAAAGGCATAATCAAATAATTGCGGTTGCTTGTCTTTGATAATTTTTGCAATACCAATAGTGGCGCGTACATCAGCCAAAGCGTCATGTGCGTCAGAATGCTCAATGCCATTTGCGATTGAAAGGTGATCAAGTTTGAACACAGGCTTGCCTTCATCGGTATAAACCCAGTTTAGACTGTCATCTTTTTTAAGCGCATAACACAAGCGTACCACATCCAAAATATCCCAGCGCGTATTGCCATTTTTCCAATGCCAAGCATAAGGATCGATAAAGTTACGATACAGCGTGTAGCGAGTGAACTCGTCATCAAAACGAATTGAATTGTAGCCGACAATGCAAGTATTAGCCACGGTGAATTCGTTATTTATTTTTTTAATAAATTCATGTTCAATCGTGCCTTTTTGCTCACATAGTTGAGGTGTTATACCTGTCACATTGCAAGCTTCAGGTGAGGGTAGGCAATCATTGGTTGGTTTACAATAAAACATATGCTCATCAATAATGTTGAGACTCTCATCAGTGCGAATGCCTGCAAATTGTGAGATTCGATCTACTTTTGGCGAGATGCCAAAAGTTTCATAGTCGTACCAGTAAAATGTTTTCATAAGCTTATTTTAACGAATTTTAGGCAATAAAAAACCCAGCGTTTAAGCTGGGTTTTTTATGTTCAATAATTTAAATACCTCACAAAGGAGGTGTTAGGAAATTATTGTGGGTGTACGTTAGCCGCTTGAGGACCTTTAGCACCATCTTCTAAGTCAAATTCTACTTCTTGACCTTCTTCTAGTTGCTTGTAGCCGTCGCCTTGGATAGCACGGAAGTGAACAAATACATCGTCACCACTTTCTTGCTCAATAAAACCAAAACCTTTCTTTGCGTCAAACCACTTTACCTTTCCTGTTGTAGACATGATGTCTCCTATAAATTAAAAAATTACCGCTAAATCTAACCACTTTTATAACTTAGCGTAGATGAAAAACATCAGTCAACATAATATAAATAGCAGCTGTATTCTTTACCAGCACCAGCTATTATACCGTATTTTAATCAATTAACAAACTAAATAAATTTGACTATTTATTTTTAGGCTTTGAACGTGAGAATTTTGGCTTTTTATTTCGGTCACCACCTCTTCTATCGCCATCACGAGAGTTTCTGTCGCCGCGGCCATCATTTCTACCGCCTTTAGAAAATTTTCCACGACCAAAATTACGTTTTCCTGAGGTGCCGCCAATAGTGGCCTTGTTGTTTTTCTCGGTGAGTTCAGTCATGTTTAGGCGTTTGCCATTAACCATGGTTTTTTTCAACACTTCAAAAGTTTCTTTTGGCATGTCATCAGGTAGATCAACCGTTGAAAAGTTGTCAAATATTTGAATAGAGCCAATAAATTCGCTATCCATCTCTGCTTCATTGGCAATAGCGCCAAGAATATTGCCAGGTTTAACATTGTTACTATTGCCAACTTCGACTTTGTATCGACGCATTGGAATTTGAGGATTATTTTTGAGTGAGCTTGCTTGTACAGGAACTACCTTTTCTTCGCCAGGCTTTTGATCTCTACCAAAGCTAGACTCTTTTTCTGAAAGTAGCAAAGGTTCGTTGCCTTGGGCAATGTGTGCTAAGGCCGATGCAATTTTAATCAAACTAAGTTCTTCATTTGACGCTTGAAATTCAGAGACTAATTTTTCGAAAATATCAAGCTTTTGATTATTGATTGTTTCCGTAATCTTCTTTTTAAAGGTGTCAACACGTTTTTCGTTGATGATTTTTGCTGTTGGTAGCTCGAGCGGAACGATCTTCTGACGTGTGACACGCTCAATGTTATTGAGCATACGTCTTTCACGATGTGATACGAATAAAATCGCCTCACCTTCACGTCCAGCACGACCTGTACGGCCAATACGGTGTACATAGGTTTCTGCATCTTGAGGAATGTCGTAGTTCACCACGTGTGAAATTCTCGGCACATCCAGTCCACGTGCTGCAACATCTGTGGCAACTAGAATATCAATACCACCTTTCTTAAATTTGTTAATAATTTTTTCACGCTGACTTTGCTGAATATCGCCATTAATTGCTTCTGCTGAAAATCCTCTAGCAGAAAGCTTTTCAGCTAACTCGACAGTCATTGTTTTGGTTCTTGCAAAAATAATCATTGCATCAAATTCTATCACTTCTAGAATTCTGGTGAGCGCATCTAATTTTTGGCTTAGACCGCCAACAAGGCAATATTTTTGAGTGATTGTAGGCGCTGTCTCAGTTTTGTTTTTAACTTTAACCAATTTAGGGTTATTTAAAAACTGTTCCGCAACACGTTTAATAATATTTGGCATAGTTGCCGAGAATAGCGCGATTTGACGTTGCTCAGGAATATGCTCCATCACCCATTTAATATCGTCAATAAAGCCCATGTTCAGCATTTCATCCGCCTCATCTAGGACGAATGATTTCAAGTTGTCGAGTTTCAAGGTGCCTTTTTTAATATGGTCCATTACCCGGCCTGGCGTACCAACAACACAATGTACACCGCGTTTTAACGGACGTAATTGAATGTCGTATGATTGCCCACCATAAATTGGCAATACATGAAAGCCTTTTAGTCCACGTGCATAAACTTGTACAGCTTCTGACACCTGAATAGCCAGCTCGCGTGTTGGCGCTAAAATAAGTAATTGAGGCGCATTCAGTTTAAGGTCGATGTTGTCTAACAAGGGTAGGGCAAATGCGGCTGTCTTACCTGTGCCTGTCTGTGCTTGACCAATAATATCTTCACCGTTTAGTAGGTGAGTGATACATTGCTCTTGAATAGGTGACGGCGTTTCATAACCGATAGAGTCTAATACTTTTAAAATTGAATCAGATAAGCCAAAATCACTGAATTTAGCTTGAGATTTATTATTATCGGTATCGGATTTATTTTCAGACATGGTTATTTAGTCACAGACAAAGATCGCAATTATACCTGTCTGAGTGCAGATTTAGTATATTAGTTTTTTATTATGTTTAACAACTAATACCATTTTATTGAACAACCCATCGATGGGATCTGATCTTTTGGACCTTGTGCTGTCATAGCTACTTGACTCATAGCATCGAATAAATCACGTTTTACATCTGCCGCCGCTGATTCTTTGCGTGATGCGTCGAGTCGCCCCCGATATTGTAATTCTAAGTTGGCGTTATAACCAAAGAAATCAGGCGTGCAGACCGCGCCATAAGCTTTAGCAACTTCTTGTGTTTCGTCGATTAAATAAGGAAAGGGAAAGTCCATATTTTTGGCGATTTTTTGCATGTTTTCAAAAGAATCTTCTTCGTATTCTTCTGGATTATTCGACATAATGGCGACAGTATTAAGCCCCATATCTCCCAATGCTTTAGTATCGCGAATGATACGATCAATAATAGCTTTAACATAGGGACAATGATTACAAATGAACATGATTAATAAGCCTTTTTCACCTTTGCAGCTTTCTAAGCTGTGCATTTTTCCATCCACCCCTTTAAGATTGAAATCAATAGCAGGTGTGTTAAAGTCGCAAACTGGGGTCTCGGTACTAACCATGATATTTTCCTTGTGTTATTTATTAAGATTTTAATAGCGTTTGAATAATGTGCCCAGCCATCATCAATCCAAAAATATTAGGCATATAAGATATTGCACCGTTGACAGCTCTTGGTCTGCTTGCTGGTGCTAAATCTGAGGCAGCAACTTCTTGATGGGGAAGTCCCTTAATTTGCAGTTCTGTGGAATGTACCACGGGAAATTCTAGTGAAGATTTAATGCGTCTGAGTTGTTTGCGTATTTCCCGTGCTAAAGCACAATTTTCAGTTTTATCCATGCGTGATATTTTTACTTGTGTGGGATCGAGCCGTCCACCGGCACCCATACTAGAAATAATTGGTTTGCCAGATTGGTTGCAGCTGTCAATCAGCGCTGTTTTACAGGTGATAGCATCGATACAATCAGCGATAAAATCTAATTTATCATCTATAGAAATAGCTTCAGCTTTACTTCGATCGATAAATTCGTTGCGCTTAATCACAACTGTATCAGGATTGATATCATGCAGTCTGTCGGTCAAAACATTGACTTTTGGCAAGCCAAGTGTCGAGTTAAGCGCAATCAATTGTCGATTAAGGTCAGTTTTTGAAACAACATCAAAATCTACCAAAGTTAGCGTACCAACGCCAGCACGGCATAGAGCTTCAGCGCAAGCACCACCAACACCGCCTAGGCCAGCAATCAATACATGAGATTCGGCCAGTCGAGCTAAACCTTGTTGGCCTAATAATATTTCAGTACGTGCACAACTGCCAGACATTATTTCAATCCAAATAAAGAAATGGCATTATTATCACATTGCTCCACCACATTTTTTACTGATATTTGTTTGAGATCGGCAATTTCTTGTGCCACTAAAGCTAAATCATCAGGGCTAGTATGGTCATCAGTTTCAATAAGGATAAACTCCAGAGGACAGTTTTCAACAATTTTTCGAATCCGAGTCGATTTTTGATTGGTAATTTGCATGCCAAACCCTAAGTAAAATCCCATTCTTGTTAGAAGTTGAGCCTGTGATTCACTACCAGAGAATCCATGAATTTCACCCCTGACTTTAGGGTATTTTTTTAATAAAAAGATTGCATCTTCAGTGGCTTTAACGGCGTGAACAACAATAGGTAGATCGTATCTTTCAGCCAATATCAACTGTGAGGTGAAAAAATGCACTTGTTTTTCTTTGTCGATATCTTTGGCGTAATCTAATCCACATTCACCAATTGCAACCGGGTTGTTACATTTGACTAAGTACTCCAAATAATCCAAATCACCCTGTGTGTGAATATCGACAAACCAAGGGTGAATTCCGAATGCAAAATAGGGATACATTTGCACATCAATCCAGTTTTGTTTACCAATACTTGGTACAATCGCTATCGCATTTTGTGCAATCGCATTCATGTCATCAAAATCTAGGTGTGCGTGTGAATTAATCATATGTGTTAGGCGCTATCATAACCGTCATTTATAAATCTGTGTTTAGGATTAAGTTTTTCACACTAAAATAGCGTGATAAGCTTCCAATCAAAACAAAAAGTGATTATAATGGTCCGATTATTCTGCACGTAGATTTATAGATACTTATGAAAACATTTAGCGCTAAAGCACATGAAGTAAAAAGAGACTGGTTCTTAGTGGATGCCGACGGCAAAACTTTGGGTCGTTTAGCAACTGAAGTTGCTTCTCGCCTTCGTGGTAAGCACAAACCTGAGTTCACACCACATACTGATACAGGCGACTACATTGTTATCGTCAATGCTGAAAAGGTTAAGGTAACAGGTAACAAATTTGATGATAAGATGTATCACCATCACACAGGTTATGTTGGTCATTTGAAATCAATCGCATTTAAAGATTTACAAGCTAAAAAACCTGAAGAGATTATTAATAAGGCAGTAAAAGGCATGTTGCCAAAAGGTCCGTTAGGCAGAGACATGTTTAGAAAGATGAAAGTATTTGCAGGTTCAGAGCACACACATGGCGCACAACAACCGCAAGTTTTAGATATTTAAGGTAATAGATTATTATGACAAAGACAGAAACATTTTACGCAACAGGCAGAAGAAAGACATCAGTAGCCCGAGTTTATATGACTAAAGGCAAAGGTGTTTTCACCGTGAACAAACGTCCAATGAGCGAATACTTCGGTCGTGAAACTTCTTCAATGATTATTAACCAACCACTAGATACCATTGAAATGAGAGACAAGTTTGATTTCAATATTATTGTTACAGGTGGTGGTGATACAGGTCAAGCGGGTGCGATTCGTTTAGGCGTCACTCGTGCACTAATGGCATATGACAATGATCTTCGACCTGAGTTACGTAAGGCAGGCTTTGTTACTCGTGATGCGAGAATTGTAGAACGTAAAAAAGTGGGTCACAAGAAAGCGCGTAAGAGCGAGCAGTTCTCTAAACGTTAAGACTTTTATACGACTTCAAAAAAACCTGCTACTTGCGGGTTTTTTATTGCCTTAAATTTGATGGTCGTATTTTTCTAATTTATTTTGTCTAATAATAGCTTGCACAGTCTCCACATAATCATAGCCAATTTTCGCATAATTTTCCAATCCTTCTGCTAGCCCGATGCCGGTGATCGACTGACCTGTATCGCGCTTGTGTTTTCTTATCTTTCTAAGGATGTCATAAGCAGAATTTCGATTAATAGATAAAAGATAGTATTCAATGCCTTTAGATAGAGAAGAAAATTTTACAATTTCATGAGTGGCATTTTTATCGCGTTTTAATGGAACAACACCGCAGTCTTTTGTAAAACACCAAAGCCCAAAGAAATTGTGATAGTGTTTAGCAAACCTTGACCTTCCCCAGTTGGATTCATAAGCAGCCTGTGCCAGTATAAGTGACGCAGGAACTATGTCGATGACATCCAGTAATTCTGCATTAGTGGCCTGAGCATCGAGCCGATAATATTTTTTTAAAGCCGATAATTTAGCTGTATTAATTTGACCACTGTTAATATCATTTCTTAACTCAATAATCTTAGAATTTTGTTCTTGTGCTGCAGGCAGTAAATATTCAAAAAATGCCTCTTTCCTTGATTTAATATCCTTAATTTGATCAAAATCAGGCGTACGGATTGAATTCATCCACGCTTCCAGCCCCCAGAATTCATTTGCATGAATTGGGGTAGAAAATATAAACACTGAAATTAGGATTTCTTTAAATTTCAAATCGTTCACAAGAGCCAGAAATAACCTCTATTGTAAATATTTTTTCAATGGGGAGTTGTGCTAAATAAGACTTAATCACTCGAATAACACCGGCATGAGCAATAATTAACACAGATTGGTGTTGTTTATTATTTAAGATTTTTTCAAACTCCAGTAAAACTCTTGCTTGAAAATCAATCAATTCTTCTGCATTAGGCGGTTTATGATTAAGCGGATCAGCCTTGAATTGATCAACAATACCTTGGCCAATTTCTGAGGCACTTCTGCCTTGCCAATCGCCAAAACTCAATTCTTCAAAACCATTAAATATCTGCCAAGGTGTGCTTTGTGTAACTGATAAGTGCTCGGCAAAATCAGCACAACGCACAAGTGGAGAAGTGGCGATAAAATCCCATGTTTTATTTTGTGTAGAGTCTAGCATCTGCTGCCAGCCTTTGTCAGTTAGTGCGTCGTCTTGATTACCTCGATACAAGCGACCACCTTTAGGTTCGCCATGTCTCAATAGGTCAAGAATCATTCGCCAACTTGTTCTCTCGACATTAGGTGATTAACCGCGTCAGTCGGTGTTATTTTCCCTTGAACCACTTGATAAACTTGTTCGCAAATTGGTAATTCTACTTTGCTTTTTTCAGCAATCGATAAAATCAACTCTAAAGTATTCAGACCTTCAACTGTTGCACCGACATTATTTAATGCTTGTTCAACAGTTTGGTTATTGGCCAACTCTTTGCCAAAGCGTCGATTCCTAGATAAGTCATCTGAACAGGTTAGCACTAGATCGCCTAGGCCTGATAATCCATTAAAGGTTTTCTCTTCGGCGCCTAAACTTCTACCCAAACGAATCATTTCAGCTAGGCCACGAGTAATGATCGCGGCTTGTGTATTCGCGCCATAGCCCAAACCTGAGGCAATGCCTGCAGCAATGGCCAGAATATTTTTCACCGAACCACCCACCTCTACACCTATAATATCAGTGTTGGTATAGGCTCTAAGTGTATCAGTGTGTAGCGCTTTAGCCCAATAATCCCTTGTGGTTTTATCTTTTGAAGCCACAGTAACAGCCGTTGGTTTTTGGCTAGCAACCTCAAAGGCGAAGCTAGGGCCAGAAATCACACAACTGGCATGGTCGCCAACAATTGCCTCAAAGCTCTCATGCAAGAAACACTGCCTGTTTGTATCAAAACCTTTAGTCGCCCAAGCGACCGGTTGTTTTGGCTTAAGTAAGGGCTTGATAGATTCAAGTGTTGCTGAAAAGCCATAACTGGGCACTGCAATTAAAACACTTTGAGATTTCTGGATTAATGACAAGTCAAAAGTTAACTTGACGTTATCTGCATAATCTACCGATAAGGCAGGGTGTTTTGTTTGAGGAGTGTCAGCTTCTTCTTGCGTATAGGTGTGCAAATAAATGGTATCAAAGTTATTAGACAGCGCAATTGATAACGCGCTTCCCCAAGCACCAGCACCAATAATGGATAGATTAGCCATTCAGAATGTCATCCAATCGACCAGATTGTTCTGCAGCAGATAAATCATCAAATCCACCGACATGAGTGCCGTTAATAAAAATTTGAGGCACGGTATTTCTATTGGTTTTTTCCATTACTTCATTCCAATCATTTTGGTTTTTAACGTGTTTTTTTTGGAATGGAATATTTTTTCTTTCTAATAATTGATAAGCTCTTTGACAAAATGGACAAGCATCAGAACAGTAAATGATATTTTTTTTCATAATCAGCTAGCCTTTATTTTTTAATCGGCAAGTTGGCTTTTTGCCACGCTTGTAGACCACCCTCTAAATTGTATACTTGTTCAAAATTATTGCGCGTTAATAAACCTGCAATGTGCGATGATCGAGATCCGCTACGACAATAAACCAAGATTTTCTTACTGTTGTCTAGCGTGTCTAATTTGTTTTTAACTTGTGAGAGTGGAATATGAATATCCTTAGCAATAAAGCCTTTCTTTCTTTCTTTGTCTTCACGCACATCTAAAATAATTAAGTCTTTTTCGTCCATCAGTGCGATGGCACCGTTCGCATCAATGTCTTTATATTTTTTGAGCTTGTCAGCAACAACAATACCAATCAAGAGCGCGATTAAAACAACTAAAGTGATAGTGGTAAATATTTGATTATCGTTGAGTAAAAATTCTATTATTTCCATTACAGTGTTTTTCCTTTTAAAAAGTTATCTAGCATTTCGTGGCCTTGTTCAGTCAAAATAGACTCTGGATGAAATTGCACGCCTTCAACAGCGAGTTCTTTGTGTCGAATACCCATAATCTCATCAATTTCACCTTGTTTGTTTTCAGTCCAAGAAGTGATTTCAAAGCAACTAGGTAGGCTTGATTGTTCAGCCACCAATGAGTGATAGCGTGTAGCATTTAAAGGGTTTTTTAAGCCCGTAAACACGCCTTTGTTAGTATGAAAAACTGAGGATATTTTCCCGTGCATGATCTTTTTGGCGCCAACCACATTGCCGCCAAAAGCCTGAACCATTGCTTGAAAACCCAAACAAACACCTAGCATTGGTATCTTGCCAGAGAAGTGTTTAATGACTTCAATAGAAATTCCCGCTTCATTCGGTGTGCAAGGCCCTGGAGAAATCACTAAAAATTCAGGGTTAAGTTTTTCAATTTCTTGCACAGTGATTTCATCATTACGGTGTACTTCAACCACTTGACCCAGCTCGCCAAAATATTGCACCAGGTTGTAGGTAAATGAGTCGTAATTGTCAATCATCAGTAACATAATGACGCTTATTTTACCGCTAAAAAGGAAGCAAAGTTAAGACACTGAAAGTGACACAAACTTTGAGAAAAACCAGCCACTTCAAAACGATCAAAATGCGTTTGCATATTGTCTGTAATCAGCACATTTTCTATTGATTGGCGCTTAGCGGCAATCTCTAACTCGCTATAACCATTTGCGCGCTTAAAGTCTAAGTGTAAATCGGTTATTTGTTGTTGTTGCTTAGGATCATCAAAATGAATTTTTTCTGAAACAACCAGCACGCCACCGGGGGTTAGCCCTTGATAGATCTTGTTAATTAAGTCTTGTCGTTGTTCTGGATTAACAAATTGCAAAGTTAAATTTAAAACCACAATAGATGCATTTTCGAAACAGATATCATTGATATCCATGCAAACAACCTTAAAATTTACTATTTTATCTTTAAGATTTGATTGACATTTTTTCACCATGTTCACCGAATTATCAGCGGCAATGATACGATTATTTTGATGTGGGTTATTAAGTCCAAGTGCTAAAGAGATAGCACCTGTTGACGCGCCCAGGTCATAAAAATTAGTATTGTCTTGACCATAGGTTTTGACAACCAAGCCCATCATTTCGATTAAGGTTTGGTAGCCAGGTACAGAGCGCCTCACCATATCATCAAACACCTTAACCACTTGCTTGTCGAAAGTGAAATCAACCAAATCGATTTTCCCTGAGAACAGTTCATCACGCATACAAACACTCCAAAAAGAATTCACTCACTAAAAGCTTAGTGGTGCCAATGGTAAAGGTCGATCTTCTACCCCAAGTGCTGCCAGTGTGCGTAATTTGTAATTGACCGCGTTTAATCTTTGGATTATTAAACAAAACCTCACCAAGTGGTTTGGAGCCAATTGTTAATAAATCTTGCGTGTCATCAGTAACCGGTATAACTGAACGTGCAAATACAACCACTTGATGATTGCCCAGCAATTCTACCTCTCTAATGACAGATTGCCCCTTAAAATCTAACAGCTCATTTTCATTATTGTGCGGTGTTGTTTGAGTTTGTGAGAGTACATTGACTGAGAAATTGTCAAATTTTTGCTTTAGTTTGGCAGTTAACGATTGTTCGTCATCTAGCCAATCCATTACAGACTTAGGCGCATTACTGGTGTTTGTTAAACTTTCCCAAGTTAAATCTTGCGTGTTGATCATAATTTGAGTATTTTACGCGAATCAATTATCTCAAGTATTGGCGTATTGAGTTTTGTCAGCAGTGATCCAGCGCATAATCAATGCATATTGTTTACCTTCATCGAGTTGTAAAAATTGTTCTGAATAAAAGCCCACTTGTTTGAGTAAGTAGCCATCACGCACAATATTGGCAATTTTCATATCGGCAATGCCGGTTTGTTGAGTGCCTAAAATCTCACCTGGACCACGTAATTCTAAGTCTTTATTAGCGATTTTGAAACCATCGTTGGTTTGTCTGAGGATATCGAGCCGCTCTGTGGCATTGGCACTTAATGGTGCTTGGTACATTAATATACAAATACTGGCGTCTGATCCACGTCCTACACGACCACGCAGTTGGTGTAGTTGTGCCAAACCCAATCTTTCAGAATTTTCAATTACCATCAGTGAAGCATTCGGCACATTAACGCCGACTTCAATCACGGTGGTTGCCACCAAAACATCTATTTCACCATTGGAAAATTGATGCATAATCTTAGATTTTTCATCCTTATTCATTCTACCGTGAATAAGAACAACGGTTAAATCGGGCAGACTTTCTTGCAAGTATTGATGCGTCTTTGTAGCAGATTCTGCACGCAACACTTCTGATTCTTCAATGAGTGTGCAAACCCAATACACTTGATTGTTATCCCTGCATACTTGTTTTATTTTCTGTATCACTTCATCTTTACGCTCACTACCAAGCGCAATAGTTTTGATCGGTGTTCTACCCGGTGGCAATTCATCAATAATAGATGAATCAAGGTCTGCGTAAGCACTCATGGTTAGCGAGCGAGGAATAGGGGTGGCAGTCATTACCAATTGGTGCGGTGTGTTGTGTGCTTTTTGTGCTAAAGATAAGCGTTGATGCACGCCAAATTTATGTTGTTCGTCAATCACCACTAAGCCTAGTTTGTCAAACTTGACCGAGGCTTGAAATAGGGCATGCGTACCAATCAC